>BTUC01000023.1:0-30043 GCA_045863575.1 Phycisphaerae bacterium | reverse complement strand
ACGAACGGCAGGACCACTTCGGTGATGTGGCGACGAGAGGCATCATCGAACTGGGCAGGGCCTTCGAATCGGACCCGGCTGGGGTTCCTGTCCCTCAACCGCTCGCCTGGGTCGGAGGCCCCGTTGCGGCTATGGAGTGTCAAACCGTCGCGGACATGCGCCAGCACGGACGAGACGACACCTACCGGATCACTCTCACTACCGGTAACGAGTACCGTTTGAGCCCGCCCGATTGTTGCCTCGCGGTCGTTCACGTCAGGCCTCGCGTCCCACGTTGCCGGCTGAAATCTCCATCCAACCCGTCTCCACTCCCGCAAACACGCGGATCACTAACCTGCCACCGAGGATACCTGCTTCCAGCGTCGGCGTCTGCTTTCTGGAGTCTGTGGCAGCCGCAAGATCCAGGGGCTGATCCGGATATGCACGGGCCCATCGAAGCTCTCGCTCTGTGAGATAGCCGTGCCAAATCACCCGGTTGGTCCGCAGCTTCAGCGCGTAGTGGCCAGGCCGAATGCTACCGAGTGCGGCTGAAAACTCGTCTTCGCGCACCGACCAAGTCGCTATTGTCTCATCGTCCCGCTCCAGGACAAGAGGGATTCCCTCTTTGCGGTCTTCGCACGCACGCGTGGTAGCGAGGAGGTCGTCATATTCGTCACTCCATTGGGGTCGAGAGCGGATCAGCTCGAGTGCCGCTTGCCGTTCCTGTTCGCTTCCTTCAAACGTGTCAGTGGACAGTTCGATCATGAGCTCCCGCACCACATCAAATACCTCTTCAGATATCGCGGGCCGTTCAGTCTCTGCGTGACCGGCTACGAGGCCCATGAACCGCTCAAACTGCGCGAGACCTTGTCCACTGTCGCTCGCCCGTCCCGCAGCCTTGATCTCCTTAAAGGCCCTGACTAGCGCCGATTTGGGATCAGGCGATCTCAAAGCTTGCTCGATCATCGGTATGAAATACAGTTCATCAGCCATGGTCGATGCTCCTTGCGCCGGAGCGACCGGCTTCGAGTGCGTTCTCGACGCGGGGCCATACGCCAGCCCGTCTTGCCGCATCCATGAAGGTCCGGTGACGTGCCAGTGTTTCAGCGGTGTTGACCCAGAGATCGGGTACTTTCGTGCCTGAGCTCGACATCCAGGAAGTACCGGCGAATCGAGACATTGTGGGCTTGGTGAGACCGAACCGCCGGGCAACACCGGCGGCGTCAAACCGTCCCTGACTCAGTTCGTCGAAAATCTGCAGGATCATCGTCTTCAGAGACGATGCGCCCATCTCTCGAATAGCGGGACGCTGATCATGGATCCTGTCGGCCTTCTCTTGGGCGACCGTTTCGGCCAACCCGTTTGCCTGAACCCCATCCTCGATCGACTGGGAAACCGTATCTCCACTGGGCAGTGAGGCCGCATCGATCATCTCATTAGGGTCTTCCAGAGAAAACACCTGCGGTAGGATCAGTTGCTGATCAACCACTGCCTGTACACGCTCCCTCTCACTAGCTCTTTTCGGATCCGGGTCCTCGATGTGATTCTCCAGCCAGTCTCGGCGCTCGCTACCACTGAGGTGCGCTGGCATCCACACGCAAATACTACCAACGGTTCGGTGCCAGAAGTACCGAGACACCAGTGGATTGGAGCGTCGCCGGGCTTCCAGGCAAGAGAGATAGAAGTGCCTGGTTACCAGGCCCTGCAGAATCCCAGCCAATACGGACTCCTCCTGCAGTTGGCTGTCCTGTGAGCTGGCCTCCGAAGCTGAGTTGGCGCGCCTGAGGAATGCCTCGAAGTATAAGCGGCAGTCAGGGCCGGCACTTCTCGGGGGGTCACCGTCCGACGGTGACGAAGGGAGATTGGTGAACTTGTCGATCGTCAAGTCATAGGCACGATCAATCGCGTCCGCCCTCCCACCTGTCCAGCGCCTGGCCAACGGAGTGGTTCGGAGAATCTCCAGGTACTCGGCGAGACGGAGTGACTGCCGACCGCCGTACGAAAACGGAGTCCGGTGACCGTGTAATTCGCGCAGTGCAGCTCTGTCTCCGTTCACAATGCGGCGGACGAGTTCAAGCAGAGAAAGCGCCTTCAGTTCGTCCAGGCTCTGCTGACCGGCACCCACATTTTCTGATCGACGGGAGCTCATTCTGTCTACCACAAACACGAATCCATGGATGGTTATAAGCGGACGCCTCGCCGGCCAAAGACTCAGCCTCGGCTCCGTCTACCATTCGCGATCCCGGTTCGCCGCCACGCGCCGCATGCCTTTGACGACCACATCGTGGATCTCCGCCAGCCATGACTTGGCCGCCGATGACTCAGAAAGGCGCTCCCACGCCTCTTTGACCTGTCGGTTATGGTCGTCCACTTGCGCCGCCTCCGGCATGCGCAATAGACCCGCATCGAAGAGGCCACAAACGGTGATCCGCGACCCCGGCCCGAACGGCTGGACTTCAAGAGCGTAGGCGAGGCCGGTATTCGGATCAGCGTGCGGCACAAACAGCCAACAGACATTCCTCTTTTCGCGGTCGGAGACAAGCACGGTCCGCACCATTCCTGGTTCACCGGCGGCAAGTGGTTGCAGGGCCAGCTTGTCACGAATAGACTCGATCAGTTCCTCGAAGCTGAATCGTGTTGTCTCGGTGCCGACCGGGAGAATGTCGAACACAACTCGCCAACAGAACTTCTGCTGGAGGATGGCGCATTTGTCGATCTCCTGACAGATCAGCTGACCGGAGCCCAGATCGCCGCGTGCACAAGTTTCGGGCCGGATGCTCATCCACGGATGAGACTGTAGTCGGGCGATCAGCTCCCTCGTATCCCTGTGATCTTCTTCCAGCTTCAATACTCTCTCCAGATAAGAGACGGCCAGCGCCGGCTCCTTCATCTTGTCCAGCAACTCTCCGATGGCATATAGACTGGGAACCACTGCCGGGTCGTCGCCGAACGCCTCGACCAGACGCAGCCGCGACTCCAGCTCCCACAACAGTTTACCGTCACTCTTGGCGGCATCGGCCAAGAGGAGGCTGGCCTCGGCCGAGAAACCGTGGCTGCGAAGCTCATCGATGAGATCCATCAGACGTCGACGCGACTCCGGATCGCCCGGTCGCATCAGCTCATTCGCTTCGGAGATTCTGGCGTCCCGCCACTGCTGTCGGGAGCGAATTCTCGACTTGGCAACCAGGGTCGGAGGCAGGCCAGCGCAGGTCCGCAGGCCATGATCCGCGGAGCGACCGACGATTTGCAGGTCACCGTCCTCGCGCCAGAATTGAGCGCTGCCATCCTTAAGGATGGCCATCACGCTTGTGGCCCCGACCCACCCCAGGGCCACTATGGGAACCGCCACCGAGCCTTGCCGGATGGGCTCATCGAGGGTGCGAGGCCACAGTTTAAGCGTTAAGTCCTCCAGACCCGCTGTGGCAACCATCTCCGCGCCGCAGGCCACCGCACAGAAGTCCCCTTGATGGCTCGGAACTAATCGCTTCGAGAAGCCGTTACGGGTGTCGTAGGCGTGAAGCTGGCCGTCCCGGGATGCGTGCAGGAGGAAACCTGTACTCGGGTCGAAATCCAGGGCCGTCAGGCCCGAGATCCTTGGTAGCAGGAAGGGTTCACTCTCATACTTGGCCTCGAGCGAGTCCAGGTCCCACACACGCAGCACCCCGTCCATTCCGACGCTGGCGAGGACGAGCGAGCCGAGTGGACACAGTGCCACAACTCCCGCCGCATGGGCGTCAAACTCGGCCAGCTGTTGGCGACGGGTTATGTCCCAAACCTTGATTCGCCCGTCCTCCCCGGCAGAGGCAAGCGTCTCGTCGGTCAGGAAGGCTAGTCCCAGGACGCCCGTCTCCAGGTTCTTCCCATGAAAGACCTCAAAGATCGCAGGCGCGTTTACCGATGAGCGGTGCCTCTCCAGGTGGTAGACGCGCAGCAGCCCCGCCCGGGTGCCAGAGGCCAACCTGGTCCCATTCGGCGAGACTGCCAGTGCATAGATCGAATAGCCCGGAGCGAAAGCCGAAACGCGGACACATGCGTCGCCAGAGTTGGGATCGTCCCACATGAGAAGGGCGGGTGTGTCTCCGCCGCTTCCACTGAAAATGACCTCCTCTTCTGCCATGGGTCTTTTGACACCGCCTTTCGGGGCGACGGCGCTTCGTCGAAATACATGCTCAGCTCCAGCCGATCCGCTCAGCTGTATTCATCCATCATCGTGTATGAACCCGGATCTTCCTTACGCGCGTAGCCTCGACGACGCAAACGATCGTACCAGTTCGGAAGAGGCACTACGTACTGCACCGCCGCCGGGAATCGGGAGTAGGCGTGCCCCAGAATGAGCTTGTCGGCTAAGCCTCCTGAGCGAATGGGGCCCGGACGCTTGAGATTCGGCAAAGGGTACTTCGGCATCTCGTCGATCTGGCCATAACGTCCTGTATCGAGGCGGTAGATCGTCAGGCTTTGCACCGTGCTGTCCACATAGTTGTCTTGGGCGCGGCCCCGAGCCGGCCACCGGCCACCCTCCAGAATCGTGTCCAGCTTGGACGTCCTGTTGCCGGTTCCACCCGCGCTGCCTCGCCCCAGGGCAGCTCCGGCGCGACGCAATGCCCCATCAATCTTCGTGAGGAGTTCGTTGCACCTAAGGATACGTTCCCGTTGCCTGCTCTCGCCCTTGCGATACTCGCTTCTGGCATTCTCATCATGAAGCATGCCTCCGAACTGCCCTAAGCCCCGCACCGTGGTCATCACTCCGTTCCTGATGTCCTGTATCCTGCCTCCGTGTTGTTTCAGCCCGTCGACGATATCCCTGACGCGCGCCGCGGTTTCGGCCTCTTTCTGCATCGCCTGATTCACGCGAGTCTCGAGTCCCCCGGGAGAGTGTGTCGCGTATGAGGCGGAGGCCTTGTCAGGCTTATAGGATCCGTCAGGCGTACTGTATTCAGCATATGCTGAACCAGACGAGCGCTGCATTTCGGATTGTGCTTCTGACACCGCTCGGTGCGCTAGATCCAACTCGTGCAATGCGGCATCGAGTTCGCTGAGTCGCGTCGAAACGTAGAGGGCTGTTCTATCGAGGTCCATGCCATTCATCGTGATTCGCAACCATCCGCCACAACTGCAACTGCGAAGGAAGGCTATCACGACTGCTTCGCTACCGCAGTGCACTCGGCTGCATCCACCCAGTTTCCGACTCAGTTACGGAAGGACAGCTTGGCGCCCTTCAACTCCCGCTCTTGTTTAGCGGCCTTCTTTTCGCCCTTCTTCCGGTCGGTCTCCTGGTCTTTCTTGGCCTCATTGAGGAACTTCTTGTCCTGATGGGCCGCCTTCTCGGCCGTCCGGGCCTGTGCCTTTGCCGACTTGGTATCGATCTTCGCCACGGCTTGCTTCAGCCCGGCGACGTCTTGGTTGACAGCGTCCGAGCGCTGCTTCAGTTCGTTCTCAGTTGCCTTTGCTTTGTCGAAAACCTTCTTCTGCAGATCGGTTTCTTGCTTCTTGAACTCCTTCTCTGTCACCTCCGCGGCGCCTTGAATGGCCTTCTTGACATCTTTGCCTCCCTCGACAGTCCCTGACAAGCGTAGCGATTGGGCAGTCTTGGACTCAACCTTCTTATCCTCAACCACTTTCTGGGTCTTTTCGAGACGTTCTGTCGTCTTCTTGCGGCGGTCAGCGATTTCCTTCTTGATATCCTTCTGGCGTCGAGGCTTGTCGATCGACATATTGAGTTCCTCCTCGCATGAATGACCTGAATCGTGCGCGAGGCGATTGTCTCGCACAGGGCTCTGAGGTCTGCCAATCCAATCATGGCATCGGGCACAATGTAGTCGCCCAACCCGTTAACTTACACTCGTCATCCAGTACTGTCGATTATCTCCTACACAAGGATCGGACGAATCTGGTCCAACGTATCCTGTACGGCATCGACGACCTGGTCGAGGGCCGGCACCACCTGCTCATTGTACCTGCCAATCACCTGGTCGGACCGTCGGCGGACCGATTCGAATAGCTCGCGCCCCAATTCAATGTCGCGCACTTGCGGCCCCCACGTTCGCCGTATGAAGCCGTCCTCAACCCGGTCCCGCAGCTCATCGCGGATACTCGCAAGGGCCACATAAAGATGGCTGAGTTCCTGGCGGCGCTGTACGGGATCCTCGATGTCAACCGCCAGGTTGATTTCGTGAGGAATAATCGCCTGGGCTTTGGTGCTCGCATCGTGGATAGCATCGAGCAGCTTCGGGAAATGCTCCTCAAAGATGTCGAGCGCCATCAAGAGTCTCGCCTCGTGGGCGTTTTCGAACCAGACGTTGCCTTGCAGATACCGCTCAATCGCCGACCCGATGGGTGTTTCAGCCAGACAAAGATACGAATTGGCATTCAGGCAACCGACGCGTCGAGGCTTATACAGACCCTCGGAATAGAAGTATGCCTCACCGGGAGACAAACGGGCGAGTTCCTCGATTTCCGTTGCCCCTAGCAGCATCGCACCTCCCAGATCCTCCCGATCGTCGTTGCTGACCAGCCGGTGGGCGAGCTTCGTGCTGGTGTTCTTGACCACCTCGGGTGCGACGGCGGAAGGCAGCTGATCGGCGATGACGATCCCCTCGCCGAGCGCCCGCAGCTCGGCCAACATGCGCGAGACGTATTGCGCGGCAAACGCCTTCGGGTCAGCGAAGTCTTCCGACGCCTGGGCCTGACCCGCGCGGCCGACGATGTTGTGGGCTTCCTCTATCACGGTCACGTGGTGCAAGTGGCCATCGTGGCGCCGCGGATCGATGCGGATGTGCTCACGAACCGCTGCTAACAGAAACAGCGTGAGGAGGCAGGCGTGATCCTGCGTCAGGTAGTCCATTTCGATGATCGTCGGGTGTTCCAGGAGATCTGCGGTGGCCGGAATACTCCGATGGCATTGGAAAATGCGTCCTACCGCCCTGCGGGTCAGCAATCCAAGCCGTACCTCAATGGCCGCCTGCAGATTCGACCGAATCTCGCCCTCGTACTGCTTCTCATGCATGATGCGTTGGGCGGCCTCCACAAGACCGGCCATCTGTGGAAAATCGCCCTCCTCGCGCTCCTCGTATACCGCTTCGACGGCCTCCGCGATGAGTGCCTGCAGTGGCCCTCCCAACGGCATGGCTGCCTCAAAACAGGCCAGCACCTGGCCGATGTGCTCGTCGAGACTGATACCTCCGGGGTACTCGAGGGGATTGAACCGCAGCGGCGAGATGGTATCGCGACCAGGCGTGTACACCCGGAGACGCTCGGCCATTGCCCTGACCGACTCGTCCGGATGGTCACGCAGCGTCTTGAGGATGCGGTACTCAGTCTTCGCGGGCTCGATCACCAGGAATGGTATGCCGTGCCGAGACAACTGAACGAGGATATTGAACAGGGCTGTCGTTTTGCCGCTGCCGGGAACGCCGGCGACGAACATGTGCTTGGTCAGCGCAGCAACGGGAAGGCGTAGTTCGAGATTCTCCGGACTCTCGCATTGAAAGAGGTCCGAAAGGTCGTCCGGCGATGAGCGAGGCATAGGAGACTGGGACTCAAGATCATCACCAATCAGGATGGTATCCTCGGCTCGCCATGGCTCTGGGTCCGTGAACTTGCGAATGCACCGAGGCGATCCATACCCTCCGACCGGCAGGCGAACGAGCCCCTTCAATTCGTCCACCGTCGCCAGACGGCAGAGCCGCGACATCCCTCGCCAGTTCTTCGGCAACTCCCGATTCCACACCCGCGGATACATTGCATCCGACGAGACATTCAGGTTGCAGCTATCAGCCAGAGACCGTCTTACCTTCTCGCCATCGTTCTCGTCACCTTCAGTCCGGGCGTAGGAGAGGATGCGATACTTTCCCGAGGCCAGACCGGATTCAGCTATGGTGGATGCCAGAAGTAGTGCGTGTTCCGGACGCGCTGACAACGTCTTAATGTGGAACAGAAGCTGAGGTTGGCGCAGCTTTCGGTGAAGCTCTTCATGCTCCCGAAGGATCTCATCAGCGATCGGGTCCTTTTTGCGGGCGGACGTCAGGATGCGTCCCCCCGGCTGATCGTCGGACCAGGGACGAGGGGCGAGATGGTCTGCCAGCAAGTCATCGCCGTACTGATTGACCGACATAAGGTGCGTAATATATCCGTAGTGGGCGGCCAGATCGGCGGTGTGATCGACCGGTTGAACCAAGATCTCCACGGCACAGGGTTCCTGCATCTTCGACAGCAGGCGATCGAGCGCGAGATAATCGTTGTCCTCACGGCACTCGAAGGGGTACAAGGCGTAGTAAAGCGAGGGAACGCGGTCGTTGTCCTCCCGGGACACCAGAGGCTCAATCCCCTCCTCTTGTCGGACGAGCTCGCAAATGGAATCGAAGGGGTGATCCAACGCGCAGCGATCTTCCAGCCCCTCCGTCTGGCGGCAGTCGTAGAACTCCGCCAACGGTCCTGCATCGATAAGCTGGTGAACCGTTCCGGCCGAGATGCCACTCCCGGTCTTGATCGCAAGTTGGATTGACAAGCGCTTCTGAGGTGCTACGCCCTGAAGTGGTTCAAAAAGGAACCGTATGGCTAGCGCGATCTGACCTTCCTTGAAGTTGGCGATCATGCGAAGCAGCTGCTCGCTCGCGCGAGAGGCCTCCTCACGCACACTCCCGCCGAACTGACTCACGAGACGATGATGGGTGCAGTCTGGGATACTCGGTACAAGATAGCGGAATACCGACATCGCATTTCATCCGCAAAGCAGGCCTTGCTAGGAGACCGCACCGATCGGTCTCGCAGCGATTCACCAAGCGGCGGAGGCTCAGAAGCGCAGCGCCCACCACCGCCAGACGTCCCGGATTAACCATGTCCACAGGTCTTCAGGCCAGTCGTAGTGCCGACCTCGGTAGCGGTCGTGGAAACATCGCGTGCAGAGATCGTCTGCGAGCCATGCAAACGGAAGCGCCACGACGACAACAATAGGGCTGATTGCCAGCGCGATAAGGAACTTGAAGGGGAGCGCCGCTGCTCGTAACGCGGCGTCGCGGCGAGCTTCAGCCCGGGACCGCTCTTCTTCTATGGATTTGCGGAGCTCACAGGCCTCCTCTGATTTCGAGCATACTTGCAGGGCACGATCGCAGTGTTCTAGTGCCTTGTCGTACCGTGATTCTCTTTCCGCGTCCTGGATAGCGCTCATGTACTCAGATTCGATCGATGCGATGCGATCTTCTGTTGAGCCCAGATCCGGGAGAGCGGACCACAACTTGCTGGCTTCGTCGATCTCTGCGCGTGCCTGGTCGAACTTGGCTTCACTAAGCAAATCGCCGGCTTTTTTAAGGCAAGTCCTTACATGAGCTTGGTTATCCTGGATCCCCTTGATCATCTGCCCCGCTTCCGATGAGTTCGGGCAACAGGATTGCGCCGAACTTACGCGCTGCAGCGCTGAGTCAAGGTCTTTTGACTCGAGGGCTTCTCGCGCCTTGTTCATCCATTGTGTGTATTCAGCCTTAGTATCCCTGAGCTTCTCCTTGATTGCCGAAAGCTCCGTCTGGTCCGGATGAACCTCCTCAATAGTTTGAATGCACTTCGTCACGTCATCGAATTCCGCCCAGCTTAAATGGCGCTCCGCCTGCGCGACCAGTTCTTGTGCCTTATCAAGCTGTGACTTGAGCTGCCTTCGAAGTGATAAGATGTGCTCATTCTTGGAAGCGAATGACAGGGCTGCCTCCACCTTTTTGAGGGCCAGGTGCAACTGCTTGTGTTTCGCAGCAGTAGAAGCCTCTTCACATAAAGAAGGGTATTCAGAAGCCCGCTTGCGAGACTCCTCAAGCAGTTGCCTGAGCACCTGTCGATTCGGGCATAGCTGCAGAGCGTCCTGCAGGCGTGTTTCCGCCTCGGCGAATTGGGCTGTATCCATCAGCTCAAGGGCCTCGTCACGAAAGCGATTGAGCTCGGATAGCAGAGCCTCCTGTGTCTCGAGTTGTGTTGCCCCCGTACGATGCCGAGGTACGAGTTCAAGGACCTCGCGATACAAGCGGATGGCTTCTTCAAGCGCGCCCGCCGACACGTGCTCGCCGGCTTGCTTCAGCTTGCTGCTGATCGTTGTCTGCTTATTCCGAAGATCCTTGATGAGCGCCGATTCTTCGTCGCCCGCCCCGCTTCGAAGCATCAACTCCAGCAGTTCAATGGCCTCCACGGGGTCTTCGTCTTTCAACAGGGCAACTCGGTCCCTGCGTTGCTGATACAGGAAATGCGCAGCGATCTCAAAACCACAACCCTCGCATACCTCGACATCAAGGCGGTTGCGCCGACCGTCTCGTGGGCATATGCGGAACAGGTCGGCAAGATCGAAGCTGCACTTCTCGCAACTCTCCCGTCGCCGGTTGACGTTGATGTGCCCGCAATTCGGACACGCGACATCAACCGAGAGGGCAATACCCTCCGTGGCACGGTCCAGATCGATCAGAAGCCGCTCTATGCTCGGGTAACGTTTCTGCGGCTCCTTGGACAAGCAACGCTCCACCACGGGCCACCACTGGGCGACCTTACCTTTCAAAGGCGGTGGGGACATGTTCAGATGCTTCTCGCGCAATTCCTCCCGGGTCCCATCAAACGGCAACGCTCCGTCCAGCAGCTCATATAGCACCAGGCCGAGGCTGTAGATGTCACTGGCGGCGCCGATTTCTCGCTGGCGTGCGGTCCGGAATTGCTCCGGACTCATGTACTGCGGAGTCCCTACTCCCTGACGAAGGACCTCATCCGGGTTATCTGCGAACTGATTGTCCACATACCTGCCGACGCCGAAATCAGTGACTTTCGCTTTCTTGTCGACCAGGAGGATGTTCTCCGGCTTGATATCGAGGTGGGCAAGAGCGGCATCATGAATCGCTTTGACGCCAGCGCAGGCCTGCTTGAACAGCTTAAGGCCTGCTTGGCATCGCTTCTCGATATCCGAATTGTCCGCCAGCCACTGGCGAAAGCTGCGGCCATCAGCCGGCTCCATAGGCAGCAGAACAAGAGAAAGACCTTTGTACTCGCAGGAACGGGGATCCTGGGAGCGAACGATATGCGTCGTGTCGCCGATGCGCTCTCGGAGCTTGAATTCATGCAGAATCTGTTCCCGGGCATGCTCCGCCTTGCCGTCACCCACGACGACGATCTTCAAGGCGCGCTTCTCGCCCAACTCTGCATCGTCGACAAGGTAGACCGCCCCGAAGCCTCCCTTCCCGAGTTGCTCGCACACCGTATACCGATCCGCAAGGACTTCTCCCGGTGCGATGGGCAGATCTGCCACAGTGGCAAACGAACGGGATCGGCCCTCAAGCCCCGGCTGAGAGACGTAGGGCCCACCCCGGTCGGAGGGGCGAACCGCATTCGGGTCGGAGTCCTCCTGAAAGCCGGAGGCCATCTCGCCGCTCGCCGGAGTAGACCAGCCCGACAGCGGCGATTTGCAATGCGCGCAGTACTTCCACCTTGCCTTGATAGGCTTACGACATTGAGGGCAGCTCAACGATGCATCAGTGGCTGGACGACCGCAACTCGGGCAGAATGGAAGACCGGGCTCCAGTTCCTCGCCACAGACGCAACAGGTGATCGGCGTCCCTTCGGGCATCTCGTAACTCCCATTAGCGAGCCGGAGATGGGTCCAGACTTTGCAGATTGTTGTATCCGAAGGCTGCGCCTGCCGCAACCCGGGGCGGTGGGAGATGCCTCGTCAGCTCGAGAATCGCTTAGCTCCGATGTTTCAGGAACTTACGGAGAGCAACCAGACCGCAAGACGGTCGCCGGCATCTCGACATGCGTGTTGGCCGTAAGGGCTTGTGGGCACGCGGAGGAAGGTGGCGAATAGAGGTGTAATAACGTTTGCAACTGGTCACCACGCCGGTGACCGGTCAAGCTTACAACTCGGGAGCGGCGCAGCAGCTTCACACCTTGCTGCCGCAGGCTGGACAGTAGTTCCCAGCGCGGAGCAGGACATGGTCACACACGGCGCACCTCCTCAACCAAGCTTGCCGGAACCGGCTCGCGTCTCGGGATGGCATCACCAGGATCAGCGAAGCCAGAATCACAACAATCGCTGTTCCCGTCAAGTACTCTGACCGAATCGACCATGCCCAGTCAATCCAGCCCTGCCTTGCCAACCGCTCGGCAATAAGGAGGGCGTTGGATAGCAGAACGACGCCGATGAGGGCACCGCCGACCACGAGCTTTCGAATTCCGAGAGACATCTCGCACCGTCCTTTCCAATCTCCAATGTAGCGCATCGGGGCGATTCGCGCAAGTCGATGAGCGGGCATAGGATCTCTGATCGTCGTAAGTGGCGCGCTGACGCGCACTTACGTCCTGGAGGAATCCATTCTGGCGTTGATATCTTCGATGAGTACCCGTGCCGCCCCGCTGATCCGTCCGAAGCTTGCAGCTAGCTTTTTGGCGTCGCCTCCCCAAAGAGCAATGTATCTGCTGGCGCGCAGCTGAACGTCCAGGCCGAAGTGCCGGCAGACCACATAGGCCACCGACTCCGCCTCCAACTCGCGGGCTTCGCGGGTAATGGCTCTATCGACCACCCCATCCGCCGACCTGTGAAGCGATTCGTGAGCCAGCTCATGGGCGAGAGTCTTGGCCTGTTGGCCTGTGGGATAGCCCGTGGCAATCTTCACCCGGCCACCCATGCTTACGCCGTAATGCCCGTTATCGAGTGCCCCATACTCGACCTCAATGCCTCGTCGTGAGGCCACGCCGGCGAGTGCACGGAGGAGCATGTCGCCATTGGCTTCCACATCGGGGACCTGGAAGTCCGGCAGTGACGTGCCCTCGGTCTGAGAGACGTCGAAGACGCATGCGGTCTTGAAGAACAACCGGTTCTCCTCTTCGCCTGTTTTCGGGTTTTCGAACCGGATCGGGCACGGTGCCATGATACGGATTGCGTGCTCACCTCTTTTCACTCTTCGACCCAGGCGCTTCCACTGGCTGAAGCCCGCAACGAACGTGGCGTCAGGCTTGGCCATTGCGATCAGCAGGCAGTTGCCCCAACTGTAACGGTGGAACCGGGCCTGGAGATCCAGGAAACGGCGAAGCTCATCGGATGCTGCCTCCTGATCCACGGCCGCGGCCAACTGACTCAGACTGCTGTCAATGCTTGTTTTCAGCCCGGCTGCCTGAGATGTCATTCCGGTCATGTTAATTACCTCGGGACCCGCCTCTGTCGGGCACGTCCTCACGAATGGGGACGTGCCCGTTGCCGCTGACGCAAGTCTGTAGAGCTGTCGCTATGCCGAGGAGAGGGGCGCCCTTGCGGGCGCGAGAAGAAGTGAAGAATAAGATGTGACTACACGCGGGGCTTCCAGAACTCCCAACCATTCGTGACTCCTCCACCACGGCCAAGGTTGTTGGCTTGGCGATAGGCTTCCGTGGCCTCCAGTGCCGCCCTTGTGGGCGTTCGGCAAATTGTGCCGTCCGCAGCGCCGGAAGTGATCTTCAGGCTGCGGCCGCTCTTCACCCGCAGATTCTCCACGACAGTCGCTGTGAATACTTCAGAGCCCATCCTGCCGATGAGCTCGGTGCCGATTGACCACCAGTCGTGCATCGGCCTCTCGGCACCTACACACTGTGTGGCAATCTTGGATTCGCGTGTGCGCAATCGCTCCCGTTCACCTTGCGAGATGCCCCCGAGAGACGTGGCAGGAACAGCATCCACATTCTGAGCCGATACCGCTACCTCGTTCTCTTCGGGAGGAGGATCGAGATCCGGTCCTGCTGACTCTTGCATCGGAGCAGTAGCCCGCAGCTGATCCAGGTCCTCCGCTGTGAGCAGAGTGGCAACGCTCAACATCATCTCGGTCTTCTTATCCAACATGACAAAGCCCTTTCTTCAATGTGCGGCCCAGCAGCTTGCACAGCTGAGCCGGCAGGTCCTCAAGTGTCTGAATCACAATAGATTCCGCGACTACTTCACGGATGTTGTCGTCGAGGATACCGACACCAATCAGCTCGATGCCGGCCTTCTTGATGCGTCCAGCCATCTCCTGGGCATGGATTGTGGCGGCTTCGCCACCGCCTTCGCAGCCTGCCTTGCCATCCGTGAGTACGAGCAGAATTCTGCGCGTCTCGGGTCGGTTCATGAGTCTGGCGGCTGCGATCTGCATGGCCTCGCCCAGAGGTGTCAGGCCGGAGCCCTGCACCTTGGGCAGTCGCGAAAGTGCTGCCTTGACCGGCTCACCGAACTGCTGGATGAGCCCAATCTCCAGATTGGACAACCGGCCGTAGCGCTCGCGCAGCTTGTGTGCGTCGAGCCCGGTCTGCTGCATGATCTCGCTGATGTCCACGGCGTTGCCCGTGGTGAACGTCAGGGCCTCGGTGGCGATCTTGAGTTCAGTGAGTGCCTCCAGCAGCACACGCATCGCGTCACGGGCTACGTCCATTTTGCGGCGCGACATACTGCCCGACGCATCGAGCAGAACCGAGACGGCCGTGGACTTGCCCTGGACGATGCTTCGAACGCGAAAGATATCCAGTCGCGGACGATCCATGCACAGCCGGTGCAGCGTACGCGGCGACAATTCACCCCGCAGCTGGTCATCACGCCACCACCGCTTTTCGGCCGACCGAAGTGCATTGGTGAGGCCCCGCCGGAGCCGGCGAACGGCGTCCCGGCCGGTGTCCAGAAGAGCATCGACTTCGGCACGATCAGCTACCGCCACGATCTCTATCCGATCGGACTGCCGGGTAAAGGGACGGTAGGCCTGCCTTTGGCTCAACTCGGCAACCTGCTCAGCAATCGCCCCGGTCAGGGCCTCGCTGACGAGCGAACCAACGGCCGATACGCCAGCGCCGTCACGGGCATTCGCGGCGGCCTGGCGGGTTCCTTCCAGTTGCGTCCCTTCATGGGAACTGACACCGGTAGCTTTATCCGGCGAAGCGGCACCGTCGTTCGCACAACTGCTGCCCTCCGACACGTTAGGGCGCTGCTGCGCAGCATCGCCGTGGCCGGTTCCCGGGCTGCTGCTGTCGCCGCTGTGACTTTCCTGGCCCTGGCTTTCTGAGTGATCGCCGGCGCAAGGCGCCTCTCCAAACGTACCGTCGTTGACATCCGGTGTCGGCTGCGAGCAATGTGACGATGCCTGATCCCGGCTCTGTTTGGCATTCCCGGCGGGCGGGTTTGCGTGAGATACCTGAGGCTGACTCGTTCGCGGGTTGCGATTGAGCCATCTCTCCAGCAGAGTCCCGGCCAGCTCGGCCGCGCCCTGCGTGTCCTGCACGCTCGGGAACAGAGCGAACAGGTCCTCGTACCCGGCCACCTTTGCCTCCAAGCCCATCATGTCCCGGTGATGCGAGAGTCGCAGGTAAACGGCGGTGCAGAACCGGTCAAACGGACTGCGCCGCTGGATCAGCTGTTGCACGCGCGGCCGGATCTGGCGGAACATCATGTCGAGGTTCCTTCGCACTCCCGGCCAGCGCTGCATCGCGCGACGCTCGATCAGGGCGTCCTCGACAACGTTGAGCAGCCCCAGATAACCAGGGTGCTTCTGCTCGAACTCCTGCGCCACCTGGAAATCCGAGAAGGCCACATGAGCCATTTCATGATCCAGATAGCCGACCATCATGCGCTCGAGTCCTTCATCCATGGGTTCGGTTACCGAGGGGATCACGATCTTGTGGCCGTCAGTCCATGCCTGGTCACCCTGGCAGATGACTTCAACGCCAAATTGTTCTGTCAACGTTCGCGCGAGCCTTTCCAGCTCGCTTTCGAATGGATTCTTCATGGCAATTCCTTTCTGCGATGCGCATAAAAAAGGCCACGCCCGCCGCATCGCTGTGACGAGCGTGACCTGCTTGCGAGTACTGCTAATCTTCAGGTAGCAGCCAGCGGGCCCACATGATGATCAAAAGTCTCCGCGATCACCTTGCGGTCTTCTTCTGGTACCTTGTTGAGCACACAGACAGCCAGCGCTCGCGGGAATTCATTGCCGCGTGCCAGCCGAGCGCAGAGTGCCAGAAGGCGACGGGTCGTGAGGACCGTGGTCAACTCTTCGTTGGCGTGGGCGCGGCGGAGGTCGCCGGCGGCCTTCACCATACACTTGAGCAGGTCCTTCTTGATAGCCGGATGCCGGGAATGGAGCAGTTCCGCCTCCTGCTTGTCCGGCAGGTAGTCGATGTGAACCACCACGTCCCAGCGGTCCAGCCAGCTGAAGTTCAGGACCCGTGTGCCGCTGGAATAAAGACCGTCATCCGAGCCGAAGCCCAGCGTATTGGCTGTGGCTACGAGGCGGAAGTCGGCATGCGGAATGATCTCCTCGCCCGTGTCGGTCAGCAGCAGATGGCCGTGCGGCTCCAGGATCTGCTGCAAAATGAAGCCGACCTCGGGCTGCATGGCATCGACCTCGTCCATCTGGAGGATGAATCCCTCCAGCATGGCCTGAGGCAGGATGCCTTTGACGAAGACGGTCTCCTTGTCGCGGTTGATGGTCCAGTGGCCGATGAAATCGCCTACCGAGGTCTCGCCGTTCAGCGAGACGCGCCGGACCGGGCGCTTGACTGTGGCTGCGATCTGCTTCACGAGCGCACTCTTGCCCGTGCCGCTCGGACCGTAGAGGAACACCCGTTCGTTGTGCTCGATAGCCTCAGCCACATCCCGGGCCTGGTCGGTCCAGACGAACGTCGGATCGGCCTTGGGGATGAGCGGGTGTTCGATCCCGAACCGTGCGGTCATGGGGCAGCCGGCGACATCGAGTTGATGACACAGAACACCGTTGTTCTTGTGTACGCTGCGGTCAACCAGGAAGCATGCGAAGGCTTCCGTTGCCAACGGTTGCTCCGGGAACCGTTGCCGGAACACGTCCGGCTCGATCTTGTGCTCGTCCCGCAGGTGCGGGATGAGTGTGAGTTCCACGCTCTGCGCGCAGAGCGGGCACTGTAGTTGATCGGACATCTCATTCTCCTTGTGATTCAGGGGTTGAACTGAAAGATTGCGTACGAATCAGGTGTGCGTGTCTTCGGGGAACTGCCAGCGGCCGTCTTCGGCAGCCTCATCCTGGAGCGCATCCAGGAGATGAATGATGCCGAACAGGGCCTGGCCGGCGGGCGAGTCGTGGGCGATGCTGTTGAGCATCTCCAGCAAGACCAGTTTCTGCTGATGCAGCAGATCCCAGTCCACGTTGTTCAATGCTTGCGACATGACTTCACCCCTTCTTCCTCTTGGCCTGCAACCGGCTGGTCTCGATATACCCATACTCCGCCATGTCGGTCATGTTGAAGAGCTTCACGAACGCAAAGCTCATGCCGTTGTCGCCCGGCTCCACAGAATGAGCCTCACCGACAATGCGCCCCTGTTCCACGACCCAGTGACTGAAACGAGGGTCAGCCACGATGCCGGTACCAGGAACGATTGCGATCGCACCGGCGGCCTCGCTGATGCCGGCAATGAACCGAGCCATCTTGCCTGCCTGCTCTTCGCGCGAGATCGGATCTGACTCACAAGCGGGAATCGGCCGACCGATCACTTCAACCTGGTCCGGCGCCAACTCGATGACGACGCGGCCGTTTTCTTCCCCGTACCATTCAAGGTACGGCGTGCTCGAGTAGTCTCGCGGCGGCAATCCGGCCGTGATGTCGCCCACCTCGCCGGTCTGCTCCGCTGACATGCCGTGCATGTAGCTGGCTGCTTTCGGATCGTTCTCACAGCCGTCACCGGTGAATCGGATCTTCGCGCCACGGATGTCGCGGTGGAAGTTGCCTTTCAGGTCGAACACGACGGTCTGCCTCATGCCAGCGAACCGCATCCAGCCCGTGACCTTGCCGGGGGTGGTGTTGTCCAGTTCGCCTTCCAATAGATACTCAGTTGGTCTCCATGCCATGGTTTCAACCTCCGGGACCTGTTGTCCCATTGTACTTGTGCCTTTGACGGCACACCTCAAGGATTAGGTGTGCCGTCCAGCCGGATTCGAGTCCTGCTCGCGCAGGATCACTGCTCGATAACCAGCCTGTTGCTGATGCTCAGGTATTGGATTCAGGTGTGAGTGGCTCGATCACCTTCTTCGAGCCATTGGTGAAGTGAATTGTGACTGTGCCGTTGGGCAGGATCGTTGCCTCTCGCCAGCCGGTGAAGCTTTCGAACGGCTCCAGGATGCGTCGCCTCAGGCCTTCGTCAGGTCCGACCAGCTGATCCCAGAATCGTTCCATCTCTTCCGAGAACTGGGCCTCTTGAGTGTCCCATGTGTCCCCTTCATCCGAGAAACCCCCGAGATGATAGAGGATGTCGGTGGGATTCAGTCGGTCGCGCGCTTCGGGAGTAACGAGGACCTCATGATCCCACCAGATGTTCTTGCGGTCCTCCAGAGCCGGGCGAAGCGCCATGCAGACCCGCGACACCCATTTCCGGCCGTCGCTTGTCTGTGTGCTGATCGTGAGCGAATCCACGCAGACCACGCGGCCGCACCAGATCACATCCTGGTGAAGCACCGTGCCGACCGTCACCTCGACCTTGCCAATCAGCGGCAGCCTGGCCCAGTGGTAGCCGTCGTAGTCCCGATGAATGCTCACGGCTACGAACGGATCGCTAAACTGGCCGAGGGCGGCTAGCAGATGAGCGTTGCCCTCTTCAGTTTCCTCTCCCGATTGGTCGGGATCGAAACGGTAGCACCTGACCAGAGGAAAGTCCTTTGGCATGCTCACTTCGATGGGCTCGGGATCATCTCCGGTGAGCAGGCCGACATGATAAGTCGGCTTGGCTTCGGGCAGGGTAATGCCGAGGTCCTTCGCTCGCAGGAACTGCTTGTAAGACAGCCGGTGGTAACCACGGCGCTGAAGGAAGCGAAAGGACTCCAGCTCCAGCGCTGCCAGGAGTACCTTGTAAGCCTCGTTCTCGATGAGCTGCGTCCGCGCCGGCAGCATGAGCCGGATGCCGGTGGGCTCGTCTGTCATGTCGACGAGATAGTGTAACCCATGCTCGTTTGCCGGATGGTGATTGAACGCCACGACCTGGCCGTGGAAGTTGACCAAGACGTTCGAGCCGTACCACCGCTCGCGCTTACACGAATGGTGCCACGGATTCAGATCCTGGCTCTCGCGCACCTCGATCCGGCAGCCCAATTCGGGATGATGGGCGGCCTGGTCGGACACAAACGGCAGCCGCACGCATTCCTCGCCGTCCACGACGACTTGCATGCCGCAGAACACCGCGTTGAGCTCCACCGCGGATCGATCCCAGGGTTCGTCTTCGAACTCCAGCGACGTGCCCCGGCGAGTCATGCCGGCCTTCGTCACGTTGACGGGTTGGCCTGTCCAGCCCTGGTCTGAGATGGTGACTTGTCTGCCTTTGCTCCGGATGACCACTTCGCGCGGCGCCAGGCAGAACACGCCCACACCGGCCGGGTCCTCGCTGGATTCCGTGGCCGGCTCCCATCCTGAGCTGCCCAGATCGAGCAGCTTGTTGAAATCGTCTATCCCGCGGCCGTTGTCATTGACATGTACCTTGCCGTCCCGATTGATAATCGAGACCTGTCGTGCCCCGGCTCTCCGGGCGTTCTGCAGGATCTCGATGATCCGGCCCTGCAGCGTGCCCGTGAACAGCCGGTTCGCCTTGGTCAACAATCTCGGGTTGACCATCGCTTGAATCGTTTCCATTGTTTGTACCTCCAGTTCATGATGCTCTGGCGACACCATGCCTGTTTGTTGCATGGTGTCGCAGTCCTTTGAGTGCCTGCGCACGCGCGCAGGATTATCCCTGTCGTTTCTGAATTCGCTGGCTTGTGCCTGACGATCGGGGGAAGTTGCTCAGACGTGATCGGTTGAGCAGGCGGGATGGGGGAAGGGGATGATGGGGGCGGCTTGCATGACCTGATCTTCGTCATCGAGGAAGCGCATCATGCCGGCCTCATACTCGACCTCGCGGCCAACAAGGCCCAGCCCGTCTGGGTCGAGCAACGGCGGGACCATGCAGTTATCGATCGGGAACGCCCCCGGTGATTCGCCGGCCACATGGACTTCCAGGCAACCGGCACACTGCCTGATTCGAACGATCGTACCTTTGAGATACACGCCACACCTCCCGGGCTTCGTGGCCCATTGCAGTGGTGACGGACGGCGCGAGACCTACGTGATCTCGCTTCTAACCGCCGTTTCAAAGGAATGAGAGAATCATCTACAACGATCTCGGGCTGGCCTTGGGCCAATCCCATTTTCTCGTCGGGGTCTCGCTTCGCGATGACCTGGCGCTGACGCGCCGGTTCTGTCACGTGGAAAACCCTCGGGCAAGGCTTATGTCATGAAGACTGCTTGCCGCTTTGTGAGGATTGGAGAGTGGTAACGGGGCAGGGTTTATAAGGTTAACCCTTCTGTCGCGGAACGGTCAGCGGATTACCTCTGCTCTGATCCGGCGGTTCACGAGCGGGCGGACGGCGAACTGTTCGGGACTCGCTGCTGTCAAGTCAGGTGAGAATCTGGGAAGGCCGTGGTAGAATGCACCGCTTGTCAGGAACTGTTGTGTGTACACTGGAACCTGAAGGATCGACGATCCGATGAACGAGCAACACCTTGGGCGAATTGCCATCGAGTTGAACATCAATGCGCGGCAGGTTCGGGCGGTGGCCGATCTGCTGGCGGACGGGGCGACGGTGCCTTTCATTGCCCGATACCGGAAAGAGGCAACAGGGACTCTGGACGAGGTCGCGATCACGGCGATTCGCGATCGGCTTGCGCAACTGGCGGAGCTGGACAAGCGTCGAGAGGCCATCTTGAAGTCGCTTGAGGAGCGGGGCCTGCTGACAGACGAGTTGAACAAAGCGATCGCCGAGGCCGAGACGCTGGCGTTGTTAGAGGATATCTATCTGCCGTATCGTCCGAAGCGTCGTACCCGGGCCACTATCGCCCGGGAGAAGGGGCTTGAGCCGCTGGCGGATCTTCTGTTTGCCCAGGACGACGGCACCAACGTTGAGGAGGCGGCGGCGAAGTTCATTGATGAGGAGAAGGGTGTGGCGTCGGTGGAGGACGCGCTCGCCGGCGCTCGCGACATCATTGCCGAGCGGATCAACGAAGACCAGGCGGCCCGCGATCGGATGCGGAAGCTGTTTGCCGCCAAGGGGATGATCACTTCCAAGGTGCTGGCGAGCAAGAAGGATGAGGCCGGCAAATTCGAGGACTATTTCGATCGGTCCGAGCCGGTGACGGCGGCACCCTCGCATCGGGTGCTGGCGATGTGGCGAGGGGAGCGGGAAGGGTTCCTGATGGTGCGAGTGCTTCCCGATGAGGATGAAGCGCTGGGCATTCTGGAATCGATGTTCGTTACCGGGGACGGACAGGCCTCGGAGCAGGTGCGATTGGCGACACGGGACGGCTACAAGCGTCTGCTGTCGTCGTCGATGGAAACAGAGATCCGCGTGGAGACCAAGAAGCGGGCCGATGCCGCAGCGATCACGGTGTTCGCGGAGAACCTGCGCGAGCTACTCCTTTCACCAGCGCTTGGCCAGAAGAACGTGTTGGCCATGGATCCGGGTTATCGCACGGGCTGCAAGGTTGTCTGTCTCGATCGTCAGGGTAAGTTGCTGTGCGACGACGTTGTGTACGTAACCCAGTCCGAACGCCAGGCGGCCGAAGCGAAGGCGAAGATCCTGGCTTATTGTCAGCGCTATGAGATTGAAGCGATCGCGATCGGCAACGGGACGGCCAGCCGGGAGACCGAGGCGTTTGTTCGCAAGCTGGGTTTGCCGGCCTCGATTGCGATCGTAATGGTCAACGAAAGTGGCGCCTCCTTGTATTCGGCTTCGGAGGCGGCGCGCGAGGAGTTTCCCGATCATGACGTGACGGTGCGTGGTGCGGTGTCAATTGGACGGCGGCTGATGGATCCACTGGCTGAGTTGGTGAAGATCGATGCGAAGTCGATCGGTGTAGGACAGTACCAACACGACGTTGATCAGTCGGCGCTGAAGCGGGGACTGGATGACGTGGTGACGAGTTGTGTGAACAGCGTGGGCGTCGAGGTCAATACCGCAAGCAAGCAGTTGTTGACGTATGTGTCAGGGCTGGGGCCTCAATTGGCGGCGAATATCGTGGTCTATCGAAACGAGAACGGCCCGTTCCGTTCGCGGCGGGCGTTGAAGAAGGTTCCGAGACTGGGCGAAAAGGCGTTTGAACAGGCGGCGGGCTTCTTGCGGATTCGAGGCGGCGATAATGTGCTGGATGCAAGTGCGGTGCACCCGGAGAGCTATGGGATTGTCGATTCGATGGCCCGTGATCTGGGCTGCCGTGTGGCCGATCTGCTGAACGACGAATCGTTACGAAACAAGATCGAAGTGAAGAGGTATATGACCGACACAGTGGGCCTTCCGACGTTGCTGGATATTCGGGACGAGCTGGCCAAGCCGGGACGGGATCCGCGCGAGACGTTTGAGGTGTTTGAATTCGCCGAGGGTGTCGAGAAGATTGAGGATGTGAAGGTCGGCATGGTCTTGCCGGGCCTGGTGACGAATGTGACCGCGTTCGGTGCGTTTGTGGATATTGGCGTTCATCAGGACGGGTTGGTGCATATCAGTCAGTTAGCGGACCGTTTTGTCAAGGATCCAAGCGACATCGTCAAGGTGCAGCAGAAGGTGAACGTCACGGTGATGGAAGTGGATCTGGATCGCAAGCGGATTGGCTTGTCGATGCGGAAGAATCCGGAGCAGTCGGCGAAGAGGTCCGATTCGGACCGTGCGCCTCAAGGGACTCGCCCTGGAGGTCACTCACGCAAGCCGGCGTCAAAGCCGGCTCAGGGCGGCTGGTTCAGCTCGGCATGGGATGAGGCCAAGCGAAAGGACTGATCGGGTCGGTTTTCTCATCGCGAGACGCCCCCGAATACCCCCGCACCGCTCCTCGGCCGGTTCGACATGTTGGCCGGCTACTCTGTCATTTCGTCATCCATCTGCGGAACCGACGATCCTCTGGGCAGTATGCGCACGTTCGTCACATTCATCACCCTCAATAACTTGTCCGCACACTCCGGCTCGTCAAGAACGAATCGTGTCGGAATTGCCGCGCATGGCAGATCGCTTCGCTTATCCTTCGCTTCCCTGAGTTCAGCCATCTGCATCGATACCCGGATCAGCAACAATGCGTTCAGGAGTAGTCCAAGGACGATCACTATCAGGCACACATGACGGTACTTCATTGCGTTTCACCTCCCTATTCGAACTCGTGTTCTTTCTCTTGTTCTTCATGATCGTGATTCGTGACCGCATCCCGTCGTGCCTGTGCCAACTGCAGCACAAGCATATCCTTATCCTGTGAGCCGGTGGCTGTATCCTTGAAGCCTGTAACCATCTCAGCGAGTTGCATCAGGCTCTTCTCGAGTCGTGTGGAGAGAATCCAGCCTTCTCGATAACCGCGCCTGGCATTGAACCGACTCACATGGTCAATCAGGCCCATTCTTCTCATCTTGGCGCGGACACGTTCGAGGGTTCGCTTCGAGACGCCATGCTGCTCTGCAATCTCGCTCAGGTTAGGCACCATGCGGTTGCCCGCCCATTTCAGCGAAATCCAGATGGTCAAGAAAGCGTGCTGCTGATTGCGGTTCCCTGGGAAGAGGATCTCGGCCAGGTCTGATAGATCGTTCAGGCGCCTGATCCGGTTGTAGCTGAAGTCGGTCTTGCTGGATGTCATTTTGGGTGGGGTTTTGCGTGTGAATCAGGCCTTCGCCGCGGGACCCGGGTGTCGAGGCCATGTTAAAATCAGAGGGCACGATGAGCGGCCAAATGCCCCCGCACCGAAAACCGGGTCAACCGGGCGGATCGGCGCTCACGAAGGTGGGTTGAGCGCCAGATCGCGCCGCTGTGATGGCCTTTCCTATATGATTCGACGTGATGAATTCGACTGGCAATTCCCTTTACTTTTGGGAGTCGTCTTCATTGTCCGCCTGTGTGCCGGTCTGTCGTCGAGCAATCAAGGAATCGGCGCGCTGGAGGCCGTTGTTGGTCACTTGCCGGCGCAGTTCGTGGCGCTCCTTGCTGATACGGATCGCGTGGTCGCGCAGTTGCGTGCCGAAGGTGTTCTCTATAAACAGGATTGACTCGAATGCCGAGCAGTAGATGTCGTTCAGTACCCGCCAGAACCGCCAGCGCACACCCTGGCGAGTCATCTTGAACGCCTGATGAATTCGATCGCCGTAAGTGCCACGGAGTACCATGTGGCTGGGACTGCCTGGCTTGAGTTCAACAGACAGTTCCCTGGCTTCCATCAAGTGCTTTAATGTCTCCAGAAAGGTCTTGTCCTTTTCGGTCAGTTTCACGTTGCATCACCATGATCTCCTGGCCATCCTGCCAGATTTCAACAATGCCGGCATGGTCCAGGAACAGAATCGCGATAAACCGCCCAATGAGGTCCTTGCGGGCGTCTTCACTGAGCGGTGGTATCCGGCGCAGGGATACCGGGAGCAGCCCGATATGGGCCTGTACATGGCTCTGATAGCGCTTGAGGTCGAACCCGGCCATCACAGCAGGATGCGGGTGCGTCTCGCTTTCCTGGGACAGCTGATTCAGAGCATCCATCAGGCCCGACAAGTCGCCCGCGGAGACCGGGGGCACTTTTACCCAACCCGATCGACTCGCGGCCAGCATGTCCCGCACCCGCTCACGCAGTTCGCGCCTGCGCTGTCGGCTCTCGGCCATCTTGTGGCGAAAGTACTCGGCGTCGAAGGCCAAGCCGTCAAACAGGAATCGGGATGGTACATCTGCTCCGCACGCCCGGCATCGATAGCGACGAACGGCAATGCTCGGTCGCCCGCCACAGTCAGCGCAACGCTGAAACGTTACGGTCGGGTCGATCTCCCGGCCGCAGGTCTCGCACCGACAGCGGCTTTCGCCGGTCATGATGAGCGTTCCACTGCACGCAGGGCAGGCATGATTGGAGAGCGTCACCTGGTAGAAGAACCATCGGGCCCGTTCGGCAAACCGCCCGGCGGCGGCCAGCATCGCGAACGCGGACTCGATGATCCATGATCTGCCTTGGGTCACGCGCCTTCGCCTCCGGTGTCAACAACCGGAGATTGGCCGTCCCCCGGCGACCAGGGCTTCTGATGCCGGGGCGTGAACTTCCGGCCGCAGGACCTGCATTTCCGCATCCTGCGAAAGCCGAGCGTTTTGGTTTTTCGAATACCTTTGCTGACCGACTGGGTTCCGCCACACGCGGGACACGTCGGGGGTCTTCCTCGTCCCATGAAATCACCTCACGGGACCCGGGAGGGGCTCAGGTATATAAAGGTGCGCTGTCCCCCCGGAGTGCTCGCACGGCGATTTCGCGAGGTCCTTGGACACGGCTATCCGGGCAGGCATAATAGCCGCGAATGCGGGAGGAGCATCTCCGCCCGGACACGGAGAGGCACAGCGCGACAGGAATACGCGAATGCGTCAGTATCGCCCGGATGGCTATCGCGGCAAGGAAGACAGCCGCCTGATCGGCCTGAGCAAGGAACTGCTGAAGCTCCTCAGGGAGACGCAGAAGAGCTTCAGCTATGACTCGCTGCGCCTGAGGAAAAGCGAGATCCAGCAACTGGCAGAAGTCCTCGTGGAGTTCGCCGAAGACGTCCACAGCCAGATCGGCATCTGGGCTGCGTACGAGCGGTACAACCGCGAGTTCTTCGGCGCCGGCGTGCCCTTCGCGCCTACCGACGAGGCCGACGCCGGAATCAGCTTCGAGCGGATCCGGCACCTCCTGTGGGTCCTGTATCCCGAGTTGACGCCCGGGCTGATCGTATCCCCCCGGCACCAGGATCTGCTGCGCATGGCCGAGGCAGCGCACGCGTTTCTCAACGCGGCGTTTCGGGCTGTGCCTAAGGGTTCAGGCATCAAGTCCTTTTTGCAGACCCCCAACCAGCATGGCTGGCAAATCAAGCGCAAGCTGATCTGGCTCGGCACTTGTTCGTACATGTTCCGGCTGCCGTTTCGCAACTACCTCGATGAAAACAACCGCAGCAGATGGGAGATCGGCCACGTGGACGACTTCCTTTGCCAGGAATGCACACGATGGTCAGGTCTGGGCGCGATTGACATCCTGGCCGGCGTCCTGGATATCTCTGCGGAGGATCAACGGGAACTTCGGGGCTGGCACGAGCGCCATGCTTCGTTCTACCGGGTGGAAGCGATCGCCGATGATCGGATAGACACGATCAACGTGATCAGCAATCGGGCGTACCAAATCCGGATCGACATGCCGAAACACCCGTTCCAGCCGGGCCAGCTCATATTCGGCAGCGTGGTTCCCTGGCGCGGCGAGTGGTACTGGTCAGGCGAGCAGGAGGCGTGGACGAATACCGCGGGGATCGATGTGGAGGGTGTGCGGGATACGATGAGGCGGGAGAACTCGGCGATTCTCTGCCGCTTCTGGAAGGAATACAGGGAGCAGGTAGAAGCGCGCGCGGAAGACCTGCGCACAACCGCCCTGGCTTACCATGGGGGCAAGGATCTGGTCACCTACCCGAACGGCTTGGCCATGGCGGCGGATTGGCAAAAGGAGATGCGAGCTGCGTGGGAGTCACGATCGCCGGAACAGATTCGTCAGGTCGCCGAGAAGCATGGGCTGAAGGAAGGTCGCCCGGATATGAGCATCCCGCCTGAGGTGCTGGAGCACAAGGAGGGAATCGGTGTGTTCCTTCATCCGGTGGAGGGCAAGGAGATCATGTGTGGGTTTCAACCGCTCATTGAAGGTCTGAAGCGCGGCGGAGCTGACCTGACAGAAGAACAGGAGGAGGCCATCCAGCAGTTCATCGACCTGGATGCAATAAGCCCCGACTTCGTGAGGCGGGTCTTGGCAGCATACGGTGCCGAATCCGTAAAGGCGGCATTCCGGCTGCCCGGCGATGCGCCGGAGTACTGGCTCGAGTACCTGCTCCGCAGCCGCAAAGGCCACTTCTACCGCAAGCGCTACCCGGCGGTGGCGGTTGTCTGATGAGTAATGGTGATGAAAGCTGAAGAGCAGGAGAAGACCCTGGCCAGAGTGAAGAAGCTGGCCCGGATTGCCGAAGAGCTGCGACAGGGCGAGCAGTTTCAAATCACCCGCCTCACGTTGCTCAAGAGCTTGTGCGAAGACCCGGTTGCAGCCGCGGAGTTCGGCCTTTACCTGGTTAAACAGGTCAAAGACAAAGCAAAGGCGCGCTACCGACCACTGATCGACAAAGCTATCCTGGAGGTCAACAAGCACCTCCGCAAACCCGCGGCCGAGCCGCGTCAGTCTCTATGGGATGCCCTGGAGGCGCTGGAGCGATGCCAAAGCGAGGTTGAACATCAGAGGTGGGCTGATGTTCGCATCATCCACAGCAAAGAAGCGCTGCTGGCCGAGTACGCCCTGAGATGCGTGGCACGACCGCGAGAATCTGCCCACCACGGATATCACCTCGCGCGGGCGTACGCAGAACGATATGATCCCCGCCACGGAACCGGTCTGATCCCGGCTTCAGCCGGCGCCGTGGAAGACATCGTCCGCTTCTGGTCGCAACGCCACGCGCCCACCTGCTATCCCACTGGCCAGAAGGCCGGCCGGAAGCCATCGGGAAAGAGAGTCTCGTCCTCACAGCATGGCCGTACCCGTGCAGAACAACGCTCTCCGCGTTCGGGCGCTCGCTCAACTGGGTAGGGAGGGGGCGCAGTTTACACGTCAGGGTCATTGCCGAATGCAGTATATCCTTATTCTTCTTTCTTCTTCTTTCTTTTCAATATAGAAGGTATAGGTATCGGACGCGTTCACCGGGGGCCGGGCATAAACCGAAGGTAGAAGACAGGACACTCGCGCCCCGGACCGCCACGCGTTAACTCTGGCCCCCCTCCACCCGGTCGAACCGAAGCCGAGCGATTGAGTGTACGATCTCGGCATCGAACGTCAGGAGCACGCGGTTCGTGTACGTCCGGTCGACCTTGGTGGACACGAGCGCCACCAGGCCCACGCTCTGAAGGTAGCTGAGGTTGCTGTAGAAATGGACATAGCTGAAGGGCTTTTCGGCATGGCTCTGGCTGATGCGGCCGTACCGCCTGTAGATCTCCTTGGCCAGACTCGATCGACAGCTCGTGACCGCCAGAAGGATCATGATGTTCGCGTCGGACACGTCGTTCACCACGTCCACCACCAGGTCCCGCCTGGCCGCCTCAAAGCAGGCCTCCACGGATTCCTTGGGCTTGGTCACGGTGTAGTGCAGGGTCTTGATGGCCACGCGGGCATCACCGTTGGCCAGCCGGGTGGTCATGGCTGCGATCCTGGCCATGTGCCCCTCATCCCAGCCCTGCAAGCCGCGCCTGGCCCGATCTGTCAGGATCTCCCGAATCTGCTCGGCGTTGTAGTTCCCGAAGTGAATCGGCATGGGCTGCAGGCTGCTCCGGGTGGCGGCGTCCAGCTGCCGGAGCACGTGGGGGCTGTTGGATAGCATGATCACCATGTAGGGCTGTTCGCTCCTGCTGAGAATGTAAAGAATCTCGCGGCGCCGGTCCTTCGGGCTCATGAGGTCCACCTCATCCAGCACCACGACCGTCTTCTTGCGATAGGTCGCGAGGAAGCGCTCATAAAGCTCGATCAGGCTGAAGCCGGCGGTCTTGCCCTCGAGCAGATGGGCGAAGATTCGATAGCTGGTGTTGTGGTGACGGCAATTCACATAGACCACATCCAGGTCGATCTCACGGGGCATGAGACGTTGCAGAAACTTGAGCATGAGCGTCTTGCCCGAACCCCGGCTTCCGATCACCGCATGGTGCGTCGGGATACCGCTGACCTGGAACTCCAGCATCGCGTTGATCAACTGTTTCGCCTCTTCCCGCATGACCGGCTGGTCGGGGATGTAGTTGAAGTCGAAGACCGAGTAGTCCTTGATTCTTTCAGAATGCCGTGCAAGGTTCTCCTTCTGGTTCTTGAGGTACGCTCCTATATCCATGACGCATCAACTCTGGGGTGGTCATAAGCCACAGCTCATACTTAAACCTTTCGCACCCCTGCAACGTGGCGTCAGAACAAGCGACGGTCGGCGGCGTAACATTTTTATACTGGCGGGCCTCATACCGCTCACATGTTCCTCTCTAATCCCTTCCAGCAGTTCGCGCTTGGCGACCTGTTCGACACCGTCCTGCCGGACCTTGTCCTGGCTTTCGCGTTCTTCACGTCGGTCATCTATGCCGTGCTCAGCCGGCGCTTCGGCGAGCAGCGTCCGGCGGTGGCCATGTCCGCCGCACTCGGGGGCGCGCTTTCCATCGGCCTGGTGTGGTGGGAGTACGTCAACGGTCTGTCGATCCGCAACCTCGGCCCCATCGCTGTCGGCTTCGCCATCATCATCCTTGGCGGAGTGATGTATCAGTCCATTCGTGGTATCGGCGGCACCTGGGCCGGCGCCGGTATCGCCCTGGGCGCCAGCCTACTCGTCGGCTGGACACTGGGTCTGGATTGGCCTGTTGACCGGGATATGGTTCGGACCGTCATTATGGTCACGCTCACGGTGGGAATCCTGGCCTTCCTGCTGCACCGCCGCGGCCACTCCTATCGTGCCCCCCGGGGCCGGCCGGATCTCGGCGAAATCCGCCACGACATGAGCGATCTCGACAAAGATCGGCGCGTCAGCCGCCGGCTGGGTAAGAACCTTCGGCATTTGAAACGCGACGCCAACCGTCTCTACGAACATCCCGAGGACGCCAAGGACATCATGCTCCAGCTCAATCGCATGCTGCCGGCCGAGGGTTGGCTCACGGACCGTATGGCCAGGTTGCGAGAAAAGGCGCACTTCGTGTGCAAGGGACAGGTGGCCCGAATCGAGGAGGTTCAGGAACACGTTGCCCGACTGCCGCCGGCCGCCCGAACGAAGGCGGCCCGCGAACTGGGTGCTCGCTACAAGGAGCTCCAACTCGACCAGCGCCTCGAGCGCCTG
This sequence comes from Phycisphaerae bacterium, assembly GCA_045863575.1. Lineage (GTDB taxonomy): Bacteria > Planctomycetota > Phycisphaerae > UBA1845 > PWPN01 > JAAXZI01. The sequence continues at coordinate 246 of BTUC01000023.1, read as the reverse complement.
GACAGGGCCGTGGCCGAGAACGAGCGGAGGATCCGCGAGATCACCGGGCAGGCCGAGGCCTATCTGGCCAGGGACGACCATCGCGGGCTAGTTGATGTACTCGATAGGGCGTCCAAGCTCCAGCGCCACAACGAGAAGCTGTTCAAGCTCATTGATCGTACGGAATCACGGCTCATAGCTGCCGCCAGGCAAACCGCGAAGCAATCGGGCGGGGTGAACCGTGCTTGAAGAAAACGATCGATTCTG
>BTUC01000022.1:0-30210 GCA_045863575.1 Phycisphaerae bacterium | reverse complement strand
CCGTCAAAGGAGAGAATAAGATCCCCGGGCTGCATGCCGCCTCTATCGGCGGCATGGCCCGCATGCACCTGGTGGGCCATGATGCACTCCACCGGCTGGCCCGTCTGGGGATCAAAAACGCCGGAGAGAATGGTGGGTGAGATGCCCAGGAAGCCGGTCTGGCCCTGCATGAGCTTGCGGTAGTAAAGCCGCTCGATCACCAGGCGAAGCCGGAGCTTGTGCTCGTAGCGCGGTTCCTCCCGATAACGCCGCACCAGTCCGTCCAGATCATGGGGACTCAGTTCGGACAACTGGGAGGTGGCCTCCAGGCGGACAGGAAAACGAAAATCGCCCAGTTGCTCAATGAGCGCATCAAGCGAGGGCTGGGTGCGCGGCGTCGCAGCGCTGGCGGCACGTTGCGGCGCGTCCGGCGGCGACTCCCCTGCCCAGAGCAGAACCAGAGACAGCCAACAAGCAAACATGAGCGTCATTCCGGCCCGTTGGGACCTGCCCCCCGTTGACTCGGCCGGGAGGCTCAGGTCGATGCCATCGTCGTCAGCCGCTCGCCGTTGTGCTGCAACCAACGGACCTTGCGGCCGATCATTTGCAGAAAGCGAAAGCCTTCTATCCGGCCGAACGAGCCGGTGGCGGCAATCGGCATGACCGCTTCCGCGATCAGCGCCTCAATCATCAGCGCCGGCAGCATGCGGACCTGCTCGGGCGCAAGCGTGAATTCCTGTTCGTAGCCGCTCAAAAACCTCCGCATTCTTGCTTCGTCCAGTTCTGGTGGCCACAAACGCGGGTCCACCGGCCCTCCAATGATCGAGAACTGCAGCACGCCGTTGGCCAGGTCGGTCACCGCCGGGAGCAACCGGAGCGAATCGTAGTCGATGACCGCCGTAATCCTGCCGTCGAGGAACAGCATGTTGCCGGGATGCCAGTCGGCATGCACAAGCTGCACCGGCCACTCGGCAAAGCCCGCATCATTGGCCCGCTCGGAGGCGTTCTCATACATATCATAGAGCCCCGAAACGGTCGCCAGCAGTTCCGATTCGCGCCCCACTACGCTGTCGTCCTTGCCGATGCTGGCCGGGATGGCGTTGAGGTTGCCCCGGACGATCGCCGAATCATGGTAGCCGCGCCGGGACGGTTCCCAGTCGCTGCGGAAGTCCCGCACCAGTCGGTGGAACTCACCGAGCACCCGACCGGCGTCGGAGGTTGCCTCCGGCGAACCGTCGTAAGGCAGGCCCGGGGCATAAGGGAACATCTCATAGATCAGCTCGTCCATGATCACCATGGTGTCATCGCCGCTGCGCACCGGGACGGGGCTGGGCACGGGAAACCGGCGATCGCCGAGAAACTGCTGCAGCGCATGGGCGTGGGCGACCTTCATGGGGTGATCGCGGCCACTAGCCCGCCGTTTGAGCAGAAAGCGGCCCCGGTCAGCCGTAATGATGACCTTGGGCGAGCGCCGGGAACCCTTGAGCTGCCGGTCCACCCGCTGGACGGCGCCCAGGTCGTAATGAGCCAGTACCGCGGACAGCTCATCCGGTCGAAAATCCGCTCGAAAACGGTTGGCCACTGTCGCCTTTCACTGCTGCGCGCCGTCAGAACGCAGCCGAGTTGCAGGTTTTAGATCAACCCCCGCTGACCACAAGCTGATGCCTCGATGGTAGCCGAGGCCACGACCAAGTCAAACGGAGGACTCCTCTCGATTGACCTCGTTGATCAGCAGTCGAAGCTGCCCCACACTCCGGCGGTTGAACCGCAACACCAGGCGGGGCATGTCCGGGTACTCACCGCGTTCGCCTTCCACTGGGCCAGGGAACTGTTCGATCAGACCACTGCTGAGCAGGCCCGAGAAGGTGTCGTTCAGCTTTTCAATGAGGCTCACCGAGACGGGCGTGTGCAGCCGCATCACCAGTTGGTCGCCCACGTACCGGGAGGAATGGTACCGGCGGTAGAACTGCACGATCTCATTCACCGCGACCTCAACGTCGTCGGTCAACTTGAAGAGGTACATGTCTTCCGGACTGATCATCCCGGTCCGCAACAGCTCTGCGCTGACGTAGGTCCGCCAGTGCTGCCAATAGGTACCGCCGGGGGCATCGAGGAGCACAATGGGCATGAGCTCGGCTTTGCCCGTCTGGATCAGAGTGAGGGCCTCAAAACCCTCATCCTGCGTCCCGAAGCCTCCCGGAAAAAGCGCTACCGCCGACGCTTCCTTCATGAACAGCAGCTTCCGAGTGAAGAAATACTTGAAATTAACCAGCTTGGGATCATCGGCAATAATGGTGTTCGTTCGCTGCTCGAAGGGCAGCCGGATAGCGACGCCAAAGCTCGCTTCCCGCCCGGCTCCGTCGTGTCCGGCGCGCATGATGCCGTCGCCGGCGCCGGTGATGACCATCCAGTTCATCTCGCGCATGCGCCGAGCGAATGCGTCCGCCTGAACGTACTCGGGGTGACCGACGGGTGTCCGGCTGGAGCCGAAAATGCTGACTTTGCGGACATGCTGGTACTGGGCGAACATCTTGAAGGCGTAGCGCAGCTCTTTGAAGGCCTTGGACAGCAGCTTCAACTCGCCGCGGCCGGTGCCATCCCTGGCCAGACGACAAACGGTCACCAGGATGTCCGCGAGCAGATCCTGGTCGGGCGAAGCGGCGAAGCGCGTGAGGAATTCATGGATGGCCTGTTCGCGGGCGGGATCCCGTGACACGGCGGCCGGTTGCGTATCGATATCTGACATCAGGCCAGGCGCCTCCTGCGTGAAACCTAGTCAGTATACTATTGCCCCTGGCGCTTGACCAACGCCGCAGCTTTATGGAATAACCTGATTCAGGAGCGGCCGGACGCCCCCGAAATGGGCCTCCTGCCAGTCTTGACCAAGTCGGTCGGCCAGCGGATCTGCCGCCGCGGCCGCGAATACTTGCGCGTGCGCCTGATCGTTTCGATCATTGATGGCCAAGACGACCCAGCCCACCAGCGTGGTGGCCAGGAGGCTCCAGGCAACGACTCCGAGCAACGACCGCGCCTTCTGGCCCGAACCAACGCCGGACCGGCGTCGCTGAATGAGAGCCCCAGTCAGCCAGGCCGCAGTGATCACCGCACATTCGGCCCCGATCCACGTGCCCAGCCTGCGGAAAAGCTGGATGCCGGCCGGGGGTTGCCAGGGCTCCGACGCAGTGGGAACCAGCAGGAGAACGACCCAGGAACCTACCACCACCGCAGCCAAAACCCAGATGAGCCGAGACGCAGTGCCCGTCGGCACCTCAGCGGCATCCGTCTGAACGCCGAGTCGGGCGGCCAATCCCACCATGACCGGCACGACGAAGGGCGCCAACGCCATCGCAGGCAGGGACTTCAGCGAAATCAACCAAGTGAATGGTACGTCGAGAGCAAAGAGCAACACGATCAGGCCCACCATCGGCGCGATCACCATTGCCACCGCCGCGATCAACCCCCAGCCGTTCCATCTCCAGACTGGACTGTCACTCTGCCTTCGCAGCGCCGCCATTGCGGTGAGCAGCGAGGCCAGCAGGGCCAACGTGCACCAGGTACCCACCACCAAAGCACTGGCCGTCATGGAGGCCAGCACGGCGTCGTGGGCGGCGGGGGCGAGCAGAGGCCCGGTGGTCCGCGGAAACAAATTGATGTCGTCGGGTCCGATCCGCCGGTGCCATTCGTGGAGAAGCGCCGCGACGCGCTGGGCCTGCACGGCGAATTGTTGCGTCCAGGTGCGCTCATCGCTTTTCGAATCAGGGCTCAAGGGAAGACCGGCCGCGTCGGCATCCTTGCCGGTCTCTCGCAGCGCTGGGGGGAGTTGCTCGGCAGCCAGCAGCGCCACATCCGGCACAGGGGAATCCCGTACGATGTCGTCGAACAGCCGGACCACCGTCGCGTGGGCCAGGAGCGCGTCGCGCGGACGTCCCGCCTCGCGCCAACGCGCCCCCAGGACCATCAGTCGGCCGGCGACATCGCGCAGCACAGGACGGCGCGGCGGTTCCAGCCATGGAAATCCATATTCCGCTGCGGCGGCCGCCGGTCGAAGCTCTACGCCATGGGCTCTCAGGGAGGACAGCGTGACCGTGCGCTGATATTTCGCGTGGAGCCGGGCCGGATCGGACAGACGCAGGATGGATCGCAAGCGTTCAGCCAGCGCCGCGTCTTGCTCATCCGAAGGAGCGGAAGTCGCGGCCGCAGCATCAGCGCGCGGCAGCATAGTGAGCAGTTCAAGGTGTCGATATAACACGTTCGCCGGGTCCAGCACCTCATGCGGTGCGGCGGTGAACTGATCGGCAATCGGGGCCTCGAGCTGCTCAAAGGCATGCCGAGCGGCCTTGGTACGTCGATCGTCGGCCAACTGGCGTCTGACCGCCTGGTAGACGCCGGCCGGCAGTCGCTCCTGCCCATGGGGGATCATCGCGCGGATCTGTTGCACCAGCGTTCCCAGCAGCGGCGTGGCCCCCAAGGCCAGGAACAACGAGATTCCCAGGCAGACCAGGAGAACCCGCCAGCGAACCTCCCTTAGCCATCCTGAGGAGGCTCCAGGGAGCAAATACCGACGCACACTGCGTGCCCTGTGATCTTTGGTGGCGATGGTGAATCCCCTCAGCTTCTGACCTGGGCGATCAGTTCGATCTCAACGGCCGCGTCCAGTGGCAGTTCGTTGACGCCCAGCGAGGTCCGCACGTGGCGGCCGGCCTCGCCGAAGGCCGCCACCAGCAGATCGCTCGCGGCGTTGGCCACCTTGGCCTGATCGGTAAAGCCGGGCGAGCTGTTGACGTACACACCCACACGGACGATACGCACCACCTGGGACAGCGTCCCGGCCGCTACCCGCACCTGGGCCAGGGCGTTGAGCGTGGCCTGCCGGGCGGCGTCGCAGGCCCCCAGCAGCGACACTGCGGCGCCGACCTTGCCACTGGCGGTCAGCTTGCCGTCTTTCATGGGCAGTTGCCCGCTGGTGAAAACCAGATCCCCCACCTTCAGCACCGGGAGGTATGAACCGACCGGCGGAGGCGCATCAGACAGCGGCAGGCCCGACTCGGCGAGACGTTCTTCAGGTGTCATCGGCATCATCTCCTGAATTGGTGGGCTCGTCCTGGCGGAGATGCACCTCGCTGATTTCAATGGCGCTGATCCGCCGGCTGAACTCGTCGTCCTCCTCCTCCAGCTCCTCTGCGGCAAAAACGGGTTCTGCCTCGCCGTCGCCGACCGGCTCCTCGAAGGGTTCCTCCGGGACCGCTGCGGCCTCTTCATCGGCTTCCTTGAAAGCGGCGTGGTCGGCGTTATCCATGACGGTGGTGATCGGCGTAGCGTCAATCAGGTGGACGTTGATCGCACCGAACTGCTCCCCCTGCTCGACACGGATGCGGTCCTGGCGGATGAGCTCCAGCATGGCCAGAAACAGCCCGATCATCTCGCTGCGCGTGCGGCCTTCAAAAATGCGCTCAAACGGCAAAGCCGGGCCCTCGCGTTCGAGCCGGTCGAGTATGTCCGCGGCGTGCAGCGTGATGGGCGTATCGTCATAGACGACCTCATGCATGACCCGCTGCTTGCCGACGGCCGCCAGCAGCTTGTTGAAAACCGTCAGCAGGTCCCAGATCTGAACGTCTTCGAGGTCTACCTGCCCGTCGCCATCGGGCGGCTCCACAGGCACGCGCACGAACCGCTGCGCGCGGGTGGTGGCCAACTGCTGGAGGCCGTCGGCCGCATCCCGGAACGAGCGATACGCCAGGAGCTGCCGGACCAGATCGGCTCGGGGATCCAGCCAGTCCCCGCTCTCCGGCGACTCCGGCGGCGGCTTGGGCAGCAGCATCCGCGACTTGATCTCCATCAGCGTGGCCGCCAGCACGAGGAACTCGCCGGCCGTATCCGGGTCCAGTTCCTCCAGCAGACGGACGTATTCCAGGTACTGCCCCAGTACGCGCGAGATGGGGATGTCGTAGACGTCCACCTCGTCCCGGCGGATCAGGTAGAGCAGCAAATCAAGCGGGCCGCTGTAGCCGTCCAGTTGGACCTTGTACTCCTGCATCACGGCTATTGTAACCGAACCCGCGAAAGCGCCATACCAGGCGCCGGAGAGTCGCCATGAACCGGATCCCCCGCCGGCCCATGGGGGCGGGGGCCGGCGCAGAAACCGTCATGGGATCCGCGCCGGCTTCACTACCCGACCTGCCGGGACTTGCGTCACAGTCCGCGACCGGGTACACATCCTGCGCCGGCCGAACTACTTACACTCGAGGCTGGCAAACAGAGCTCAGTCACTCACCGGTACGGGGACAACCGCCTGCCCGAACTCGCAGACTACCCGTTCTCCCTATTCACCCCAGCTTCCAGCAGGAGATTCGAATAGCAGGCGCACGGGCACGCAGGTTGCTCCGCTTCCAACCCGGAGGCGGCGCTGTGCGCACCGGCCAGGATTCTCGTCCAGCCTGCTGCACCGGCTTGCCTGAGCAGGCCGCGCCCGTTTACCATATCGACACCGGCTCAGGGAGCGCGGCTGCACCAATGGTTGGTAAACCGCTCCAAAACGCTGCTCTCAGCAGCCGGACAAATCTGCCACGATCATGATCAGAGACCTGTTCCTGTTGCCGGATGGCGGCGTGAAACCGTGGGTGACCTACGCGGTGCTCACTCTCGCGGTAGTCGAGGGCGGATACTTCGTTTATGCCGCCTGGACGGCCGAGGACAAGCCGACCGCGGGCACGTGGATATGCATGACACCAAGCTGCGGCAGATCCGTCCGCCGGGGGCCGCAGTCAGGTGAGAACATGCCTGCGAAGTGTCCGAAGTGCGGGAATGAGAGCCTGGTGCCGGCTTACACTTGCCCCGGATGCAAGACTCCGCTGGCATTGAACGAATACCGTGGTACACCGCCGCCGACGAAATGTCGGAACTGCGCTCTGGAGGTCTGGTATGGACAGTAGATTCATTGGCCGGCATCCAGTAGAGGTCCACAGACGCTATGGATTCAGCCTCATCGAGCTCCTGGTAGTCGTCGCCATCATTGCGCTCCTGGTAAGCATTCTATTGCCATCGTTATCTCAGGCCCGCGCGCAGGCGCGCTCCGGTGTCTGCATGAACAATCTGGCGCAACTCTGCCGCGCCGAGAGCCTGTATCAGTCTGAGAATCAAGGATGGATACCCGGCTCCCCATGGACCACCGGCGCCTATTTCATGCGTACGACTTCCAGCAGGTGGGACACGCCTGGCTTCAATCGCTTCGCAGTGGAGTGGATGGACTACGCCACCCCTTTGCGGGCCATCCTTCAAGGACGGCAGAGCATCCCCCGCAACTGGCACGAGCTGCGAAGACTGACCGTCACCGACCCGTTTCATTGCCCTACCAACCCCGAGCTCATGACTTGGATCCCCCTGGAAGGCGCTATGGCGCCACCGCCGCCGCAACTCCGCACCCTCCCAGCGATCAGCTACATGACCATGTACGGCATCATGTCGGCAGGTCCGGGCAAGCTGGCGGAGGCTCAAAACCTGCCTGGTGTGAGCAAGCCGGGCCACGTGGTTCAAAGAGACGATGACGCCGCAGAGTTTTCGATTGTGCCTCCGGCAGGGTACCTTCCAAAACATGGACGTCTCGGACGTGAGCAGACGAAGGTGTTCCTGGCTGATGGCGTAAGGTTCTTCGACTCAGCGGGGAACATCACGTTCAACACGCATCTGCGTGCCGCCAAAGGTCTCAGCCAGGCTACCCCGCCTTCTACGGCCGGACTCAATGGGCGAGAATATAACATCGGTCGCCGGCTCTCCTACCGTCACGGACAAAAGAACCGCATCAATGCGGGCTGCTTTGACGGGCACGTCGAGAGTCTCTCTGTCGACTACTCGGGCACGAACCCGGATGTATTGACGGGATTCAAAGGGAAAGCCGTTGCTCCCCATTGGTATTACCCCAGCGGAAGCATTGTCAATACCCCGAGCGATCTTCATAACACCTCGATAGCTCCCGGAACAAAGCTTCCCTGACAGGGTAGAATTGAGCATCATCCCGTGGGATGTGCTGATCATGCGACCACCGGACGAATGAGCGGCCCGGGCGCAGCCGGAACAGCGCCGCGTCCGCTTGGGGAGCACTCACCATTACCGCGACGTCTGTGTCCGCAGGGCCAGGGTGACCAGATCGTCGGCCCCGCCGCCCGCGGTCGTCTCGTTGAGATCATAAACCAGGTATTGCAGCGTGCCGCCGCAGGCCACCCCGCCCGGCTCGTCGCGGTAGATCGGCCCGGCCTGATCGAGCGGTTCGGCGATGGGATCGCCGTCGGTACGAGCCACGGCCGCCCCCGTGGTCTTGATGTCACCGCAGCGCACGCGCTTCAAGGCAGTCTGCGTCGGAGCCAGCGTGAGTATCTGCTGTCCATTGATGTCAGAAACGTACTGGTTGGTCGGTTCGTTGCCGCAACCGGTAAACAGGTTGTCCCGGTTCAACTGGCAGTCACCCTGATCAGCACCCGGACAGGGACAGACGCACGGCGTCCGCGAGGTCGTATTCGCACAGCAGGCGACCGAGAAAACGCCCGAGCAGTTATTGCGCGGATCAAATCCGGCATCCTGGTAGAGGACCACGCTGGCGGGAACCGTTGCCGTGTTGGCGAAGCTGATGCACACGAAGCCGGGAGTGCACGAAGGCAACACGGTCAGGTTGGTATTGTCGGTGATCAGCGAGAAGAAACCCGGCGCCTGGGGCGGCGGGCAACTCGCGCCGATGAGGATCGGCACGATCACGCAGGCGGTTACCAGCAGGCCGATGATGTATTGACGGCCGGACATAGCGTTACTCCTTGTCGTCGCCGTGCGCCCATCGCGCCGGCAACTCATCATAGCAGCGATCCGAAGGTAGACGCTTACTGCGTTCCCCCTGTCAACCCGGTGGTCTGCAAAAGCTGGCGCACGGTGGTGAACGTATCGCGGCGGGAGAACGGCCCGGTCTGCGTGGAGCCGTCGATGCGGCCCACGGCCACGCTGATCGCCGCGGGATTGCGTGAGTCTGACAGGAACCGGTAAATAATGGTGTCACCCCGCTGATAGTTGACCCCCGCCGTCAGTGCCTGTTGCAGCGAAGGAATCGCCACGGTGGTGCCATCCGGGAGGGCCGCGATCACACCCGGCGTGAACGGGTTGTTGAGATCCGCGATGGCCACGCGCGTCACCGGCCATTCGAGCAGCACACCCACTTCGTTGGCCTCAGGCGTCAGGTCGCGCACCAGGAAAGGCAGAGGATTGGTCCCATCATCATAGGCAATGGGCACGTCAAGGGTGGCCGTCGAGTCGTTGACCACCTTGACCAGCAGGAACGGCTCGTCGCCGGGAGCGCTGGGATAGAGACTGCCGGATGCGGCATTCACCAGATCCGGATTGACGCAACCAGAGCAAAGCACTGCCGAAACGACAGGCAAGGCGAAGAACAGAACAACGCGGGACCCGATTGCTCGCATGTCAGAACCCCTGTACGCCGATCAGAATGCTCGGCGGCGTGCCGGTGAGGGTGATCGCAATGACGCTGCCGCACTGCATGGTGGTGCCCATGGTGAACGGGGAGACGGCTGCCGGGACATTGACGGCCCCCGTAGGACCGGCAAAGCTGGCCTGAACGACCTGGATGGTCTGGACCTCGCAACTCTGAGTGACGGCCGCAAAGTCGTTGGCCGCCGCGGCCATGTTCAGATCCAGCGTTCCGCCGTTCACCTTGGTCACCCGAACGTTGGCCTGCGCGGTCGCGTTGGTCTGATTCATCAGCATGATCACCACGTTACCACTCGTGGTACTGGGATCGCTGACCGTGCCACCGGTATTGGAGCCGACCGCCCCCAGAATCCCAGGATTGACCACACCACAGCCCAATCCGACCAGGGTACTCGACGCTACGAAGGCCAGGAGCACCAGGCGCCTGCGAGGGAATGGATGTCTCATCGGGGCAAGCTCCACAGGGGGGCAACCTCAGAAACCTCTCCGCGCCGTGCCGGCGGCATTGGGAGAGTCGGTGTGATACTACGAGACACCACGTGGGTCAAGCAAGCCTCCACCGGCATGCCGCCCACCCAAGTCGGTTACAGAATCCACGGACCACAGCGCGCCCCCGGTCGAGCGCGCCAGGTCACAGGCGGCCACCCGCGTTTCTGGCGCCGTTCTCGGCACGTCCGGTTGAAGGCGGCCGCAGGTCAATCCTTCAAGGCAGGTCGGAAGCTTCGCCCGGCCGCACGCGGCTGCCCGTGGCTCACTGCACCTGAACAGCGCGCTGCTTTCCGCTCCTGCTGAATTGAAGTGGCACGCTGGACTCTGACGCCTTGTCGTCACCAAAGGCCCATAACCAGTTTTCCGTAAATGCCCCATTCTGAAGCCTTTGCCCGTTTCTCGCGGTTTTGGGCTTTTCCGAGGGACTGGTCTTTACAGCGGGACACGCTACAATAATGCACCGTAAGTTCAATCGTCAGTTCATCTGAGAGAATGCTATGGCAGTACGACATCACATTAAGGTGCTGGTGGTCGATGACGATCCTCAGGTCTGCAAGACCGTAGCCATGATCCTTCAGGAGCATGACTATCAGGTCCAGTCCTACTCCCAGCCACGGCAGGCGCTTCAGGCCGTGCGCAAGACCCCGTTCGACATCGCATTGATTGATATCAAGATGCCGGACATGAACGGACTGGAACTGGTCGAGAAGATCAAGGCTGAGGATCCGCGCGTGGCCCCCGTGGTCATGACCGCGTACCCGGACATCCAGACGGCCGCGGAAACCATGCGGCTGGGCTGCCGGGATTACATCACCAAGCCCTTCCGGGAGGAACAGCTCCTGTCCGCGGTCGAGCGGGTCTCCCAGGAGATGGGCCTCATTTACACCAACGAGCAGGAGCTCAACCGCCTGATCGGCCAGCGCATCCGGCAGGAGCGCCTCAAGCAAAGCCTGACCCTGCGGCAACTCTCCGACCGTTCGGAGCTGACCACGTCGCAGCTCTCTCAGGTCGAGCTGGGCAAGAACGCCGCCAGCGTTTGGGCCCTGGCCCGCATCAGCGGCTCGCTGGGTAAACAGCTCTGCGAACTGCTGGCCGGTCTATAATCAGGCAGGATGGCATTGCGGCGCCGGTCCGGGGCCGTGTATGCTGTCGCAGGGTGCGGTGCCCTGCTACCGGAATTTGATCGGAGAGAAGAAGAGCATGAGCGAGCCGAGTACGGGACGTGGCCCCGCCGACCAGCCGGGCTCGACCCGTCTCGCAAGCTGAAGCTCTTCTCCTCTCCGATGCGTTTTTACCAAAAGGAGGTAGTCGCCCTGGCTCAGATAGATCTAGTCGAGACTGTTGAGCCCACGATCAGCGGCCTGGAGTTCGCCAAGGAAGTCGCTCGGCTGGCCGACAGCGACCGCGCGGAGGAGGTCGTGGTCCTCGATCTGCGCGGCATTTCGCCGGTCGCTGACTTCTTCGTCATTGCCACCGGCTCGTCGGACCGGCAGATGCGTGCCATCGCCGATCACGTCAACGAGTACGCCCGGCGCGTGGGGCAGTCCCGCTATGGCATCAGCGGATATGACTCGCCCTCCTGGCTGCTGGCGGACTATGTGGATGTGGTCGTGCACCTGTTCGACCCGGCGCACCGCAAGTACTACGACCTGGAGCTGCTCTGGGGCGACGCCCCGCGCGTTGAGTGGCGCCGGTCAGCCACGGCTTGACGCGCAGCCCGGCAGTGGGCCGGCGCGACAACGGTACCCAGGGCTCTTGACACCCGTGCCTCCAACCCCGCCATTCGCACGGGCCATGTTCTTTCGCACATCATCGCTTGCCCTCATCTGGACGGGCGCCGTCGCAACCGTTACAAACCGCGGGGATCCTGAAGTGGACGCCGTCGCGTCCACCACCCTTTTGAGCCGGAGCACCGCATGCCCGCGCGAATCGCTCTCGTTGCCGTATTGCTGGTTTGCACCTCTGTCCTGGCCGCTGAGAACTGGTTCTCGATACGCGATGGCGCTCTGGAGGGCCCTGCCCCCTTTGAGGTCTGGGGCCTCGAGTTGAGCGATTGGGCCAAAACAGATCCCGAGTCACTGCGGCTCCGCGAAACGCTCGAACCCCTGGCCGTTCACGGCGTCAACACGGTCGGATTCTGCCTGCAGCGATCCGCTACCCCCGGAAAGCCTTTCAATCATCAGGGCCGAATTGACACCGGGAGCGGGCCCCATCTGACTTCCCTCCTGAGGGGCGTGCGCAATCTCCACATGGGCACCCTGGTCAGCCTGTTTTCCGCCGCACGAGAGCATTGGCTGGCCTCGCCGGAGGCGTATCGCACCGCGGCGGAGGATGCCGCCCGTCGACTGCCGGATTATCACAGCGTCATCTTCGTTCCCACCGATCTGTTCAGCGATGCCCCGTGGCCGCAAGAGTGTCCCGCGCAACTGGGGCAGGCGCGTGAGGCCATCGCTCTCGGCCGGGCCATCAAGGCGGTACGCTCGGATGCCGTCCTCGGATTACCGGCCGCGGTTCTCCGCTCAGCCGGTGCGGTTCTCCCGGCCGATGCCTGGCTCTGTGTGGCCGAGGATCCCGATGCTTTACAGGCGCTGCTTCCGGCGCACGATGCCAACTCCCCGCCGGCCACGCGGCCGGGCCGGGCGGGACAGCGGGTAGCGATCATCCCCACCGGCCGTTTCCCTCGCCCGGGAAAGCCGGTGCATCCAGGTGATGAAGCCGATGCGGCGTGGCTCGATCATGTCGAGCGGATCCGGTTGGACGTCCAGCCTCCACTGAAATCGGCAGCCCCCCTCACCCCTGCCGAACTGCTCACGCCGCAGGAGCAGGCCGACGGATGGGTGCCGCTGTTCAATGGCGTCAATCTGGAAGGATGGACGACGCTCGAACCGCACTGGGCGAGTTGGTCGGTCGCGGACGGAGCCATTCAGCGCAAGGGCAAGTCCGATACCTGGCTGAGATCACGCAAGCGATACAGCTCGTTCATCTTGCGCCTGGAGTACAAGATCGCACCGAAAGGCAACAGCGGTGTGTTTGTCTGGTCGCCGCTGGATGCGCGCTCTTCGGCCTTTGGCATGGAAGTGCAGATCATGGGCGTGAAGAACCAGCGTCTGGATGATGGAATGACAGGAGCGATCTACTCCGCCCGCCCGCCCCTGCACGACGCGGCCCGTTCGCCGGGGGAGTGGAACGAGCTGGAGATCGCCTGCCGGGGATCGCAGGTCAAAGTGACCCTGAACGGAAAAGTCGTACAGGACTTCGATGCGGACGAGGTCCGGCCGCTGCGTGGCCGTTTGCGCGAGGGGGTCATCGGACTGCAGGATCACGGTGACGACGTCTGGTTCCGGCGCATCCGGATCAAGGAGCTGCCGGAGCCGTAACTCGCCCACGGGACGACGCCAGGGCTGTACGGCCACTCCCCCCTGCAAGGGGGAGACGGAGCGACAGAGAGAAGGAGGCAGGAAAGCGACCAGGGGACAAGGGGACCGGGCGACAAGGGGACCGGGAGACACACACCTGATTCGATCCGCTACAGTTTACGTCGGCCCACCTACAACCCACAACCAACCACCCACTCTCCTGCAACTGACCAGAGGAGACTGACCCAACAACTGACGACTGACCACTGACGACTGACCACTGACCACTGCCGTGCGGCCCGTTGCCTGCCCAGCCCCCACCCCAGCCCTCCCCCGGAGTACCGGAGGAGGGAGTCAGAGCCTCCGCAACCTGGTCACCAAATACCAGGGGAAAGAGTCACGCTCTCCGCAGCTTCGTCACCCGGCCGTCCGGCACCCACTCGACCACGTAGATGTTGCCCTTCGCATCCCAGCAGGCGTCGTGCGGCGAAATGAACTTGCCGGCCACACGCTTTTCCCGGGGGACATTGGGGTATCCCTCCGGCCGATCCCATTTCTCTTCATCGCTGTCGATGCCCAGGTGCGCGATCAGCTTGTTGTCCTTGTCGAACAGAGTCACCCGCCCATGCAGGTCCGGGATCAGCAGGTCCTTGCCGCGGATGCGGAAGTGGCACGGATGCCGCAGATTCTCAGTCACGAATTTCACGTGCTTCCCGTCAAGCGTGAAGTACTGCAACCGGACGTTGGCCCGGTCGGCCACCACCACCAGCGGCTGGTCGCCGCGGGTGTCCACCCACAGGCCGTGCGGGCAGCTCATCTTGCCCGGTTCTTTGCCGGCCCCGCCCCAGGAGCGGACGTGGTCTCCCTTGGCCGTGTATTGGTGGATCCAGTGCTGACCGTAGCCGTCGGCCACGTAGAAGTCGCCGTTGGGCGCGATGGCGATATTGGTCGGCACGTACTTGCTGTCGTCAGGGTAGACGTCCTTCAGCGGCGGAGCGCCCTTCTCCCAGATCACTTCACCATCGAGCGTCGTTTTGTAGATCTTGTGCAGGCTGGTTGCCGCCAGGTAGAGGAATTCCTCCTTGCCCTCCTTATGCAGCGTCATGCCGTGGGCGCCGGCGGCGAACTGTTGGCCCCATGATTTGATGAACTTCCCATCGGCATCAAAAATGCAGACGCTGTCGCCGGTGGGGCTCTGGTTGTGGATGAACATGCGCCCCTGCGAATCCTCGGCGACGCCATGCGTGTTGCCGAACTTCTTGCCTTCCGGCAGGCGGGCCCAGTTCGGCTCGAGCTCGTAGGTATGCTCGCCACGGCCGAACACCGGCGGGCGGCTGCCGGCCTTGTCCGCCGCATGGAGAATGGTCGGCCCGATCGCGGCCGCGGCCATTCCCGCTCCGACTGCCCTGGTGAATTCGCGACGGCTCATACTCACCTCTGTCCGTTTGGACTGTTCCGGATTCATGCGCAGTGACTCCCGGCCCGTTGGGTCCGCAATAGTCTTTGTTTGTGCGTTATGGCCCATGCCGTGGGCGAGGCGAGCGATTGAACCGCCCGAACAAGCATCTGAGCGAATGCCGCCCGGCCCGACAGCAGCGTGGATTATAACGTCCGTGACGGACGCACGGAAAGGCTGCAACGATCCGCCCGATCCGTCCGATCGCCGCTTTCAGCCCCACAGGAGCGGGAGTCGATAGCCGAGGTGCGTAAGCCCTCGGCTCGCAAGTGGGCTGATGGTGCGCCAAGCCCAGAAGGGGCGACAGCAGCTCGCGCCCATCTGGCGCCCCTGCGGGGCTCTCGCCGCTTCAAGCTCCCACTGTCCTCAGGACTTACGCCCTGGGCTATTGAATATGGCCCCTTCAGGGCGGAGAGCACACCGCCGCTGATTTGTGGGTAAAAGCAAGCTCGCAGGACAGTGGCACACGTTCTTTATCGGGAGCGGGCGCTATCGCGGCAGCAGGACGCACCCCACGCCCCCGCGCTGGAGCCAGACCTTCTCCATGTCTTCGCGGCGATACGTGGTTACGCCCTGCTCGGGGGTCGCGGCCGCGGGATCGTTGACCGCCACGTTGCCTCCTGCGTCGAAGCCGGTGATGACGAGCAGGTGCCCGTCGGATTCACGGTAAGGTGCATTTTGCAGTTCATCCTGCGACGCACGGATGCTGGCGATCACCGGACGGCCGGCGGCGATGTGCCGCTTGACTGCGTTCCAGTCGCCGAATCGCTCGAGATATCCGGGAACTCCGTGGCTGTACGCGCCCTGCACGGCTCTCCACCAGTTGCCATAGATCCGGTATTCCCGGTCCCACAGGGTGGCACAAACCATCGCGGTGGGCACGTTGACTCCATGATAGGCCATCACCATAGCCGTCGACGTCGGGCTGCAGACGGAGCCACTGATCTTGGGATCCTCCCACTTCTGGCTGCGGAACGGCACGGGCAGACGACGGGCCCATTTCTCCGCCTGCCCCGGATCGATGGCTGCGCGATGAACGCGAGCAACGTCCGGATGGTTCAGCGTGTTACTGCACGCCAGAGCCACCCGGCGCACGACCGGCCGCTTGCCATCATCGCCGGCCTCCATACGGAAGCGGTACTGCACCCGATCGAAAGGGTGCGTGGACTGGAAGTAGTCGATGTTGATGAAGCCGCTCGCGTCCCGGAGCACCTTCGGTTCAACCGGCGGGGCCTGGCCCCAGGCTCCAAGGTAATAAAACGGCGTCCAGAAGTCCCCCTGCTTTCGCCCAACCCGAAGCTCGACTGCGAAGCCCGCGCCGGGCGGCACGTCCACATTCCAGGAGGGCACCAGGTCATTGAAAGGGAACGGAGTGCTCACGACCCGCGAAGTAGAGACGACGCAGGTCCGGACTCCCGAGCCAAGCTCGCCGTCGGTTTGGGCGGGAACGGTACACGGCCTGCCTGCGGGCAGGTCGCTGCCCTCATGAAGGATCAGCAGGTGAACATCGTTGGGCGTGGCCTTGAGCTTGTTGCCGGACGCGTCATCGGAGACTTGAGTCGCGGGACGCGTCATCGGATCCTCAGCGTTGACGGGAGCGCCCAACGCGACCAACAACAACAACACGGCCAGCCACCATGGAGGCGCAGCCCTCGCCTTCCGCTCTCCGTGTGGGACCCGCATCCCCTGTGGCCGGTCGGGCTGCTCCGCGATCAGATGCCGCTGCCCTGCTCGTGCACGTGCAGACCGCACTCGGTCTTGTCGAAGCCGGCCCAACGGCCTGACCGCGGATCCTCTCCGGGCTTGACCTTGGTCGTGCAATACCCATCCTCCGGGTGGCAACCGATGCTCAGGTAGCCCTGGGCACGCAGGGGATGATACGGCAGATCGTTCTCCAGCAGGTAGTAGTGCACGTCCTTGGCCGTCCAGGCGGCGATCGGGCACAGCTTCAGCAGGCCGAGATGGTCCTTCTGGACGATTTTGGTTCCCCGCCGGGTCGCCGACTGCTCGCGGCGGATGCCGGTGAGCCAGCAGCGAATCCCGAGCTCTTTCTTGGCCCGATCGAAGGGCTCACGCTTGTTCATGGCGCAGCAGGAGTCCGGGCTGGACTGCCACATCTTTCCATGTTCTGCAAGGAAGATTTCCGTGGGCACCCGCGGCCGGGCGACGATCAGATTCAGGTTCAGCCGCGAGGCCAGTTGGTCGCGGAAGGCGATGGTCTCGGGAAAGAGAAATCCGGTGTCGATGGCGATGATCTTGACATCCGGCTTCACGCGGCAGGCCAGGTGTAACATGACCGCGCTGTCCGCCCCGAAAGAAGAAGAGACGGCCAGGTCGTCGCCGAACTCCTCCGCCGCCCAAGCGATGATATCGAGCGCATCCCGGCCCTCGAATTCGGCGCTCAAGGCGTCCAGATCGTAACCATCAGCGATCAGCGTGGACATACGTTCCAGCCCTTTGCGTGTTCCTGTGCGGTTCCGGCCCGGGTCGCGGGTGTTCCGACGCAGGCATTATAGCGGCAAGCCGCGGCCGCGGAAGGCATTCCACGGGGCTTTGCCCGCCTTACAAAGGGGGGAACGTGGAGGGGGCCGTTAGCGGTCAGCATTCAGCATTCAGCATTCAGCGGTCAGGACAGAAAAGTGGTCAGTGCGCAGTTTTTCAGTCAACTGTCTACTGTTTTGATCCGCTTGTCCCCGCGTCACCAGGCCCCCTGGTGGCTTCCTCGCTCTACCCGCACTCCCGCAGTCACCCTTCACCTGGTCAACCCCTCACGCTGTCCGCTTGTCGTCGCCGGGCTTTCGCTCTTCTCCAAGCTGACCGCTGATTGCTGATCGCTGCTCACTCCCCAACAGCCCCCCCTGCCAGTACACTACCCAGCTAACACCGACACCGACACGGGAAGGACGCCATGGATCCTCGTAAACGTTTCGACCTCTCCGGGAAGACTGCCTTGGTGACCGGCGGCAGCCGCGGCATCGGGCGGGGTATCGCCATCGGCCTGGCCGAGCACGGCGCCGATGTGGCCATTGTCTATCGCTCGGCCGAGGCGGAGGCCCAATCGGCGGCGACGGCCATCCGCCAGCTCGGCCGGCAAGCCTGGACCTATGCCCAGGACCTGGCCGACACGCCCGCCCTGCCGGGCCTGGTCGAACGGATCTGGTCGGACGCCGGCCGGGTGGACATCCTGGTGAACAACGCCGGCATGGCCTACCTGGAGCACTATGATGAGATCCCGCCGGAGCACTGGCGGCGGGTGCTGGCCGTCAACCTGGACGCGGTGTTCTTCATGAGCCAGGCGGTGTCCCGGCGGATGATCACGGCCGGTATCAAGGGGCGGATCATCAACCTGTCCAGCAAGAACGGCTTCGTGGCCGAGGCCGGCCTCGCCCATTACAACGCCTCCAAGGGCGGCCTGGAGCTGCTGACCCAGTCGCTGGCCATCGAGCTGGGGGCCCATGGGATCACGGTCAACACCATTGCCCCGGGCATCATCGAGACGGAAATTGCCGGCGAATTCGAGCTGGACCCGGCTTTCTTCGACTACTACCGCGAGCACATCCCCCTCGAGCACCGCTTCGGCCAGGTGGAGGAATGCGTCGGGGCGGCCATCTTCCTGGCCTCTCCGGCCGGCAGCTACATGACCGGTCAGCACCTCATCATCGACGGCGGCGTCCTCTGCGAACAGGTCCCGCGACTGCAGTTCATGAAGCGCCAGAGCCCCGAGCGCAAGTGAGGGGGGAGTGTCGGGTGTTGGGTGTTCGGGGCGGGTGCTGGGTGTTGGGTGTTGGGGGCTGGAAACCGGAAACTGGAGACTGGAAACTGAAAACTGACAACTGAAAACTGATCGCTGATCGCTGACTGCTACGAACTCCCCCGCTTGCCCCCGGCCACGGGACCCATTATGATGTCTCCAACAAGGGTGGCCCCCGGCCGGAACGGCCACAAACCGTCCCGCCGCCGGCCCCCGACAACCACGGGCGATTAGCTCAGTTGGCTAGAGCGCTTGCTCGACATGCAAGAGGCCACTGGTTCGAGTCCAGTATCGCCCATTGACGGAAGTGCCTGAGGGTTCTGCGCTGCCTTCGCTTGGGACGGAGGCGCGTCCGGTGACGTGAAGCACACAGTTCGTTGCATCATTTCGTATAAGCGGCGTCTGCCGCCCTAGGGAAGAGGAGAGAGGATCATGGACCGTTCTTCTGTGTCTGTGGTGGTCGGGTGCATTCCGCTCGCAATCTGCGCGCCAAACTTGTCGGCCACGGTCGTTCTGGACGGCAGTTTCGAAGCGGCGAACGTCATAACAGGCAGTTACGTTTATAACCCTTCGGATACACCGTGGACCTTCTTGAGCTACTCGGGCGTGCTCGACGGCAGCGGAGGGGCATGGGGCGCTCCACCACCTGTGGATGGAAGTCAAGCTGCCTGGCTCCAGTATTACCATGGCAACGCAGGGGTGATTCAGCAAGCCGTTTCCTTTCCGACTGCTGGCCAGTATGAACTCCGTTACTGGGAGGCTGGTCGTCCATCCAGCGGGCACTCCGGCGAGTTGACATACGAGGTGAGGCTCGACTCTGTTACCATTGCGACGAGCTCGACCTACAGCGCACAGCCTTATCTCCTGCGAACGTTCACGTTCTCAGCCGATGCCGGGCCCCATGTTCTCTCATTCGCAGCAGCAGCGCACCCCAATACCGACGACAGCGCATTTCTGGACGACATCAGCATCACTCTGGTCCCGGAACCAGCCTCTCTTCTCCTGCTGGCCGCTGGCGGACTGGTGATCTTACGACGCAGAATCCCGGCCCGCCCCAGCGCCTGTTGCGCCTGGGGATGAAGCTCAGAGGTGCAATCATTGCCTTTCGCACGAGGGGGGGATTGGCATGGACGGACCGCTGATGCAGAGATGAAACGAACCGAAATCGTCGAGATCGACATCCTCGTCCGCATCGTGATCGAAGCAATGGCACTCTGGTTGGTCCGCAGGTAACGGCACGCGGCTTCCTGAAACACAGGCCTGAAAAACCCCGAAATCCGCCTGGTCGACATCGCCGTCACGATCGGCATCGGCAAAGATTTCGCCACACACGGGAGCTGTTGCCGGGGTCAGGCCATCGCAAGCTGCAGCTCTGGAAAAAATGGCAGGAAAAGTTGCCCGGCGACATCCCGGGAGAGCGAAGCGAACTCGCCGTCGCGTGTCCAGAGGTGGGCTCCCGTGATGCGGTTGAATGCGCTGGTCAGGTAGGTGCCGGTTGCCAGGACCACCGGGCCGGGAGATGTCGGCGATATTGCATCTGTCTCGCCTGTGCGGCTGGTGTTCGAGTTGCTGAAGCGCAGGTACAGGTCACTCGCAGACCCGGGCGCTTCGGAGGAGACCTGGCGCGGTCGAACGATGGCTATTTTGGCGATCAGAAAATCGGTTTGAGCAACCCATCGCGTGGTCTGCTGCGGCAGGTCCATGGCCGTGAGCTGCGTGCCTGCGCCAACGACCAGTCCGCGAAGGTCCTCGGCCGGCGCCGGCGCTGTGGCGAAGAGCAGAAGCGCAACGGAGAACAGGAAATCTGCGGACCCTGACAGACCAATCGATCGCGAAGTGAGCTTCATGTGGTCAGGCCTCCTCTGAACGTGCAAACCGTGCGGAGATGCCGCCTGCGTCCGCACCCTGTCCGATCTCCCCTGCCACGGGATTCGCGTCCGACTGGTCCTTCAGGTACGGCGGTTCTTTTGCGATGAACCGGCTTGCCCGCGCCACTTCCGCTCGCAACGGTCGGACGGCATTCTCGACTGCCGGCTCGAGTTCGACCCGCGCACGGCCATGCCGAGCCAGCGGAAATCCGTCGCCGGCCGTCAGGTCAAGCATCAGCCGCAATGGCTGGATGCGGCCTATAACGTCGTGGCCGATCATCGCTCCAATCTGCAGCTCGGAGTCGGAGCGATCTTCCCCTACGCCTGCCCGATTCTCCGGTCGGGGGCGGCCATCGACTACATTGCGGGAACGTGGCTGGCGTGCAAGCCGCTGCTGGGCGTGTTGGTGGGGAAGTAGCGGTCAGCATTCAGCGAGCAGCGGAGCGGAGCTGGTCACCACGGCTAATGCACAAACCGCGCGATTAGGCGACATCGCGAACGGACGATGGTACAATGGCGGAACGCATTTCAGCGCTGCGAACCGGGCGGGCATCCGGGACGCCCCGGCTCGCTTCTTTACCGTCGCACGGATGCGCAGCGGCCAGTGGAGGTGGAACGCATGCTTCACGCTTATCGCCGGCGCACCGTCGTCGTGGTCGTCGCGCTGCTGGCTTCCTCGCGAATGGCGACGGCCGCCCCGCCGTGGGATTTCGACGGACAGGCCGAGCTGACCAAGAGCCGGATCGAGGCCTTTCTGAACCGGGCGGTCGTGCATTTCGACACCGCCTCCCACGGCGGCTTCAGTGCCACCGAGTGGGAGCGGACCAAGGAGTTCCTTCTGCATACGGGGGCCAAGTTCATCCATGGGGCGGAGTTGAGCTGGGGAAAATCTTACCCCGATCACAGCTACTGGGATCAGTGTGCCGCCCGGTTCGCCGATCTGCACGCGACGCCCGGCCTTGAGGACGTGATGCTGGAGGGGTTTATCGCCGAACACATCTCCTCCAACGCCGACCAGACGCTGATCCCGGAATGGCTGTGGAGCTACATGGAAGCGGAGGGGCTGACCGCCAATCGCACCCCATCGCCCAGCGATCACGCGGGGCGGCACTACTTCCACTACAACAATTTCTTCGAGCCCGGCTGGCCGCACGTCAACTACTGGGGCGCCGGCGCGAGCGTACCGGATATCAACCAGACGGAGACGAAGTTGTACTTCCGGTACCTGCTCAAGGAGTACATCGACGCGGGTATCGAGTCGATCTGGTTCGGCGGCCTTCTGCTGGTCGGGATCCAGGACACCAACAACAACTCCCTGAACGAACTCATTCAGTTCGCCCGCGGTTATGCGGCCCAGCACGGCCGCCGGCACGCGGTGATCTTCACGTCCCACGTGCCGGGCAGACTGCACGATGGTGCCGAACTGCTCGATTACGCCTGTTTCCCCACGCGCATGCGCTACACGGATACTTACCCATCCGGACTGGAGATCAACACGACGCTGCCGGACACGACGGTGCGCGATCTGATCCCCATCCTGGAAAACCCATCAGACCTGCCTGTCCTGCTGGAGATCGATAACTACGCCTGCGCTCCCAGCCCGCCCATCGAACGGGGCCACTTCGACGAGATCACCGGCTTCGCCTACAAGCCGCCCCAGCAGCGGCGGCAGTTTCTCGAGCAGTACTACCACGAGGTCCGGCAGTGGCAGAACATCTGGTGCAACCGGCGGGTCTACCTGGCCATGCCGGGGCGGCGGAACACCTGCATCGCCACCTGCACGGACTACAACAATTCGAATCCTTCGATTCCCTACCCGCAAGGCTCGTATTCCCCGTACGCCGAACACTGCGGGGAGGAGAACACGATCGCTGGCCTGTTCAGCGGTCAGATCGGCCCACCTCCCGCACCGGCTTCCCGGCCGGCGGACGAGCGGCCGGAGGACGAGCCATCCGATCCGTGGCTCCACGAGTCGATCGACAACTACAGCGATGGCGAGGTTGCAGGCCAGGGAGCCTGGATCAAGGCGCTCAACAGGGGCAGCGCCATCGTTCAGGGCGACATCGTCCATGGCGGCGCCGGCAAGGCGCTGAAGCTGGACATGACCGGCACGGGTCCCTCCATCGAGAACAAGCTGGACATTTCGCCGCGGATCGGCGGCATCCGGCGCCTCAGTTTCGACCTCCTCCGGGTGGATAATCGGCCGCCCACCCAGCAGTCGGAAATCACCAGCATGCGGATCGCGCTGTGGAGCGCACTGCCCAACGTGGATGCCGTGCCGGGCGGGGCCATGCTGTTTCTCTACTGGGGCTCGCCGTCCCGGCTGGTCTACCGGGGCAACCAGGTCGCGTACTTCCTCGACCGGCCGGAGAGCGGGCGATGGTATCACGTCGAATTGATTCTTGACCTGGACGCTCTGGAGGTGGACCTGCTCCTCGACGGCGTCACCACGCTGAGCGACCTGCCGCTGCGCAACTGTGAATACCACTCGCTGGGCAGCCTGACGCTGACCGGTTTCCTGCTGGGTGCGAACGTGCAGTCGTACCTGGACAACATCACCGGCAACGATTGCGACTCTCTCGCCCCCTACGCCCATCAGGATTGCGACGGGGACAGTGTGCCCGATGGGTGCGAGCCGGACCTCGATGGGGATGCGGTCATTAACGACTGCGACATTTGTCCGGGCTTACCGAACCCGGACCAGGCCGACGTCGATGAGGACGAGGTCGGGGATGACTGCGACAATTGCGTCGACGTGCCCAACACCGACCAGCTCGATTCGGACGGCGATGGACCGGGGGACGCATGCGACCCCGATGACGACAATGACGGCGTGCTGGATCCGGGCGACAACTGTATTCTGGTACCCAATTTTCTGCAGGAAGACCGCGACGGCGATGGATACGGTGATGCCTGCGACGCCTGCCCGGACACGATCGGGGGC
Source organism: Phycisphaerae bacterium (assembly GCA_045863575.1). GTDB lineage: Bacteria > Planctomycetota > Phycisphaerae > UBA1845 > PWPN01 > JAAXZI01. The sequence continues at coordinate 6,887 of BTUC01000022.1, read as the reverse complement.
GTGGCCGTTGATGGCAGCGGATGTACACCGCCCGTGCCCGGCGATTTTGATCGGGACGGCGATGTCGATCAGGCCGACTTCGGTACCCTCCAGCGCTGCTTTTCGGGCAACGGCCATCCTTACCCACCCGGGTGCGCTCACGCCGACCTGGAAAACGATCATGACGTGGATCAGAACGACTTCACGGTTTTTCGGGCGTGCATGAGCGGAACGAATGTCCTGGCGGAGCCGGGTTGCGGCGGGTGAAGCTCGGGAGGAGAGACAGAGAGATGGAGCGACAAGGAGATGAGGAGACCGGGGGACAAGGAGGCGAAGGCGCCGGGGCAGTCAACTCCAAAGTGACGCCCCCTCCTCCTGAATGCTTCGCGCTGATCGCTGCCCCCCTTCGCACGGGACCGTAATTCTTGACTCTCAACCCAGAAGCCAAGGACCCACAACCCCACGGATAGCCCTGATCACACCGCTTTGTTTACTATCCGTGGAGTCCGTGACCCGTGCTTGTCTCAGGATCCAGGCGGCGCGGCTGGCGTGACGACAGGCGGCTCGTCGAGTTCGAGCGTGATCCTGCCGTTGTTTGTCGTGGCCGTCACCGAACCGCCGCCCTGGTTGAGGGTAGCCGACCATGAGCTGCTCCCCGAGTGCACATCGGAGGCTTGCACGCCCGTCAGATCCACCTGCACGGGTGCATTGAGAGTTTCCAGCCGCACCCGCGCGTCAATGGTGACCGGCAACCGCAAGCGCACCGCGCTGTTGGTGGTCTTGACCGAAATGAATGGCTGCTCCGCGAGACAACCCGTGCGCAAGTCCACCTGGCCGTTGGTGGTCTCCAGCGTGACGGCTCCACAAGTACGGGTCGCCCTGATGTGCGCGTTGGTGGTCACCGCGTGCACCTGCCGTGCTCCCACGTGCTCGAGATCGATGCCGCCGTTGGTGGACTGCACGTCCAGGTCGCCCGCCACCTCGCGCGCCAGAATGCCCCCGTTGATCGTGCGGGCCTCCACGTTGCCGCCGATCCGCTCCAGGCGGATTCGGCCGTTGCTGGTGGAAGCGTGCACATCCCGTCCCGCTCCGACAGCGGTAACCGACCCGTTGTCGCTCTTCAACTGCAATGCGACGGTCGGCGGCAACACGACTCTCAAGTTCGCTCCGCCTTGGACGTCCGGGGGGACGTCCACCGAGACGCGGAGCAACTCGACATCCTGGGCCACCTCGATGCGGATCCGCTGGGCGGCGGCCAAAGCCTCCTCCCGTGTCGGGGCCGAGGCGGTTTTGGTTCCGGAGATCCGGACGCTGCCGGCCCCCGCCTCAGCGCGTACCTCAATCGAGCCGTTACGGGTCTCGATGACGGCCATCGCCAGCCCCTGCGAGCCGGCGGTCTGCTGAAAGCCCAGCTGGGCCTGCTGCCGCTCAGAACAGCCCGTCAGCAGGGTCATCAGCACGAGGGTGGTCCACAAGCCGTACTTCATGGCTTCAATCTCCCAGCGGCGACAGGTCCCCATCTTACGGCTGGCGAGAAAATGAGGCGAGGGGAGCCCCGGGCGGCCCTCGCTTTAAAGAAAAGCTGTATACTCTCTGTTCGAGTCCGCACTCCGAACTCGAATCACGCTATGATCGGATAAATGCACCGGGCGGCACCGCTGCGAAAGGAGTGAAGCATGGCCGACGTCAACGAACTGCGCGATCCATGGCTGGTGGCGGCCTGGCCGGGCATGGGCAGCATCGCCCTGCTGGCCGGGGGATACCTGGCCCAGCAGCTCGGAGCTCAGCCGGTGGCGGAGCTCAACGCACGCGACTTCTTCGAGATTCAGAACGTGGACGTGGCGGATGGGATCGCCACCCCGGGGCGGCTGCCGCGCAGCATCTTCTTCGAGTGGCGCGATCCCCGCGGCCAGCGCGATCTGCTCATCTTCGTAGGCGAGGCCCAGCCCACCAGTAACGGCTATGGCTTGTGTCAGAAGCTGATCGAGTATGCGGAACGGCGCGGCGTTCGCCGGCTATTCACATTTGCGGCCATGGCCACCCAGCTCCAGCTCGGCACGCAGCCGCGCGTCTACGCCGGCGCCACGGACAACCGGGCGCTGCGTGAGGCTGTCGGCGTTCACGGCGTTGAGGCCATGGAGAGCGGCCAGATCAGCGGTTTGAACGGTGTCCTGCTGGCCGCCGGTGGTGAGCGCAATATCCGGGGCACCTGCCTGCTGGGCGAACTGCCCTATTTCGCCGTGGGGGTGCCCAACCCGCGCGGAGCCAAGGCCGTGCTGGAGGCCTTCAGCCAGATGGCCGGCATCGACATCGAATTCGATGAGCTCGACCGCCAGGCCCGCTCGGTGGAGAAACAGCTCAAGCAGCTTCTCCGGCAGATGCATCAGGCCGCGGGCGAGGCGGTCGAAGCGGCGGGGCTGGAAGGGGCGTCTGAATTCGAGACCGATGAAGACGAGGACGGCGACGAGCCGACGGAGGGAGAGCAGGAGCCGCAGCATCCGCCTCTCGATCCACGCATCCAGAACCGCATCGAGGGCATGTTCGATCACGCCGAGCGCGACCGCTCCAAGGCCTTCGAACTCAAGCAGGAGCTCGACCGCCTGGGCGTATTCGAGCAGTACGAGGATCGATTCCTCGATCTCTTCCGCAAGGCCGACTGACGGCTTGCGGAGGAGCGGCAGCTATCCCCTCCCCCGTACTCCGGGGGAGGGCCAGGGTGGGGGCTTGACAGGCAAGGACCCTGCCGAATCCCACCCAGCTTCCGCCACATCTATCGCGCCGGCGCGGTGCCAACGCTCGCTATTGACTTGATGCCCCTGGAGACCCGGAGTGCATGCCATGTTTTTCAACTCGTGGACCGACATTGGCCGGGTACTGCTCATCGGCGTGCTGGCTTACAGCGGACTGATCATCCTCCTGCGCGTGACCGGCAAGCGGACGCTGTCCAAGTTGAACGCCTTCGACTTCGTGGTCACGGTAGCGCTGGGCTCCACGCTGGCCACCGTTCTGCTGAGCAAGGATGTCGCCCTGCTGGAGGGCCTCACCGCGTTTGCCGTGCTCATCGCTCTGCAATTCCTCATTACCTGGCTTTCTGTTCGTTCTTCGCGGGTCAGTTCGCTGGTCAAGGGCGATCCGGCGCTGGTGTTTTACCAGGGACGGTTTCTGCGCGACGCCATGCGCCGCGAGCGCGTGGTCGAACCGGAGATCCTGTCGGCCATTCGGAATCAGGGAATTGCGTCCATCGACGACGTGGCCGCGGTGGTTCTCGAGACCCAGGGCGACTTCACGGTGCTGACCCGAGCAGACTTCACCGGGGACTCCAGCCTGCGTAACGTATTGCCGCCTCCGGCCGACGCCTGATTGTCCCCTCCCCCCGTACTCTGGGGGAAGGTCAGGGTGGGGACTTGTCAGGCAGCGGGCCAGTCGATTCCCTCCAAGGTCCCGGAGTTCCATCGCGTCCGGCCCCCTCGCCTGCCAATTCCAGCTTCTGAATCGCTGCTTCGATACGGAAGTCTTGTTTCCAGAACCATCTGCCGCCCCTGCGGAGCTTTGCGCCAGCTCGCGGGAACACCGCCACTCCGTTGATGCAGGACGCTGTTGCGGTCGGAGCACGCCCGGTCCCTGCGCTTGCGCTCGGAGGCCTGGACACAACACGCGATCCCTCCTCGCTCGCGCTCGGAGCTCTGACTCAGCGCGGGATCCCTGCTCGCTTGCGCTCGGAGCTCGGACACAAGCCGCCCTGTGCCTCGCTGGCGCTCGGGACGCTGACGTGCCGAGGTAAAGAGAACGCCATGGCCGCACGAAGCGCGGCCATGGCGCCCGGTGTCTTGCACGCCCTGCGAGCGGTACCTGGTCGCGATCAACCCGGCGGCGGGTCGAACTGGCCGACCATGGAGAGCTGGATCTCGACGCCTTTGAGCTTGAAGTGCGGGATCATCTGGATCTCGCTCTTGAACATGCCGGGCTTGCCGGGCACGGGCTGGGCGGTCACCTGGATTTCCTTGAGCGGGTACTTGGCCGCCAGCGTGTCGTCGAGGGTCCCCTGGCGGCAGTACTGCTTCAGCCAGGTGTTGATCTCGGTAACCATCTTCTCAGCGTCCATGACCCGGCCCATGTTCTCGCGCCAGATCACCTTGAGGTAGTGGGCGACGCGGCAGGAGATCATCAGGTACGGCAACGCCATGCCCAAGCGGGCGCGGGTCTCGTCCTCCTTGCCCTGTGCGGTATCCGGGAACTTGCCCACGCGCTTGCAGGACGGTGCGTCGAAGAAGGCGGCGTTGTCGCTGCCCTTGCGCATGACCAGCGGGATGAACCCGAAGTTGCACAGGTCCACGTCCATGTCTTCCGAGATGAGCGTCTCGGTCGGGATCTTGGTCTGGTACTGACCTGTGGCCTCATACTGGTGCAGCGGCAGGTCAGGCACGGTGCCGCCGCTGTTCGGACCGACCATCGAGTTGTACCAGCCGTAGCTGGCGAAACTCTCGGTCATGCGCCCGGCCAGGGCGAACGACGCGTTGCCCCACAGGTAGCGATCATGCGTCTCCGTGCGCACGTCCTCCTGGAACGTGAAGTCCTTCACGTCCTGGTCTTCGATGGTGTAGGGCTTGCGCAGCAGGAACCGCGGCATGGCCAAGCCGATGTAGCGCGCGTCGTCCGAGTCGCGGAAGGAGTTCCACTTGGTGTACTGCGGCTGCTCGAAAATCTCGTACATCTCCGCCATGCGCGGCAGGCCGGTGAAGGACTCCTCCTTCTTGCCGAACATCTTCGGGCTCACCCCGCCGATGAACGGGCACTTGGCCACCGCGCCGACCCGGGCGATCTCGCCGAGCAGTTCGACCTCGGGGTTGCGCATATCGAACTCGTAATTGCTGACCATCAGGCCGTACGGCTTGCCGCCGAACGTGTTGTACTGGTCGCGGTAGACCGTGCGGAACAGGCCCGACTTCTGCCAGTCCTTGCAGTCCTGGAAGTCGGCCAGCAGGTCCTCCTTGCTCGCGTTGAGCACTTCGATGCGGATGTTCTGGCGGAACTCGGTGTTGTCGATGAGATACCACAAGCTGCGCCACGAGGATTCCAGCTTCTGGAACTCCTTGTTGTGCAGCACCTCATTGACCTGGGCGCTGATCTGCTGGTCGATCTCGCTGATGAAATCGTCAACGATCTGCTTGTTAATGGTGACCTTGGACAGGTCCAGCCCCGCCGCCCGCTGGACGATGCCCGCGATGCCCTTGCGGTAAAGGTCCTGGAACTCGCTGTCGAGGTCCAGTTGCTTGATCAATTCGTCGGCCGCGGTGGTCTCCACCGTGGTTGCCGCGCCGGCCGCCGCTGCCTGGGGTGATTCTGCCATCGTTCTGCTCCGTTTTCTGATCGGGGGCTGAGGGCTTGGCCCGCCCCGCAAGTCAACCTTTCCTGAAACTCCCCTGTGGCACCGGTTTTCAACCGGTGGTGCCACAGGTTGAAAACCTGTGCCACGTCGCTTCCACAGGTTGGAAACCTGTGCCACACCGAGGACCTGTGCCGGATCGAGGTCCCGCGTCGTTCGGCGCCGAAGCGCGAACCTTGCCCCATCACCCGGCAGCCGGGGCTTCGCCTTCCGCGGGGGCCGCCGCGGCCCCACCGGCGTCGCCGCCTGCGGCCGGCGTGGTGATCATGGCCAGGATCTGGTCGCGAACGGCCGGATCCTTGATGGCCTCCAGAATCTTCTTCTGAGCGTCCTTGTCGCCGAGCTTGGGCTTGAGCGCCTTCATCGCGTCGCGCAGCTCGACAAGGCTCTTGAGCTGCGGCACCTGCCGGGCGATCGATTCGGGGCGGAAGTCTTTCAGCGTCCCGAACTTCAGCGAAACCGGCATCTCGCCCGAACCGGTGATCCGGTCCGGCACCGAGAGGTCCAGCGACAGGTTGAAGCTCTGCATCACCGAGTCGAAGTTCGACTTGTTGATGTCCACCGGGGCGCGCTCCTCGATGGCTCGCTTGTCCTGCTTCAGGGTGTAGTCTCCCATCACCAGCAGGCGGAAGGGCAGCTCGGGCTCAGCCCCCCCGCGCAGGCGATCGGAGATCACGATGTTCACCCGCGACTCGCGGGCTTTCGACGGTCCCTTGGCCATGGATGGCTCCTTTCACTCATTCAACCACTCACGCTTTCGCGCGTACAGCATCCGAGCTCACTTGCCCGGGGGTTCGACAGACAATGCCGCCATCGGGTCGAGCTGGCACAACCACGAATACGTCTCCTGGAGTGACCCGAGCAGTTCCGGCGAGGGCTGCTTATCGAGGCTCACCAGCGCCCGCCGGCAGCGATAGAGCGTGCCCGCGACTTCGGCGGCCAGCGTCGGCTCCCACTCGTCGATGTGGTGGCGGCGGACCTCGTCGGAGCACTCCACCAGGATGGGGGCGGCGAGCTGAAACTTCTGCGAGTCGACGCAGAGCTGCGCGATCTGCATGCGCCATAGCAGCCGGTCGCGCTTCTGGGCGCACGCCAGCAGCCCCTCGTTCAATTCGGCGATGGCCTCGCGGAGCTTGCCTGCGCCGGCCAGCTTGCGGGCCTTCTCGCAGGACTCGGCCAGCTTACCGTTCCCGCCGCCGGAGCCGCCGCCGGCCTTCTGCGGCGGGGCCACTTCGGATTCAATCCACATGCGCGTCTCGCCCGAGCACAGCGGCGTGCCCCCGCGGAACTTCAGGTCATATAACCCTTCGCCCAGCCGGCGCACCAGCCCGGCCGTCGAAGCCATGACCGCCTGGCGGGCTTTCTCGTACGGCGGGCCCATACCCGCCATGGCCGCGCACGTGTACCGCTGGAGGTCCAGCCACAACGGGTCGCTCGAACGGAAGGCCGCTTCCGAGTTCTTGAGCAGGTTTTCCCACAGACCGTTGGCCAGCTGGTGCGTCAGCGCGTCGAGCTTGGAGGCTTC
>BTUC01000021.1:0-32033 GCA_045863575.1 Phycisphaerae bacterium | reverse complement strand
GGAGCGCTTGCCATTGGGGATCCCCATCAAATCCGTTGTCCGCCGCAGCGACCGCGGGTTCGCTGGCCGACGATTCGTCCTCCGAGGCCGCAGGCCGGCTCTCCGGCCCGCCAAGTTGTACCCATTTGTCTTGGAGTGCCTGAATCTCCATATTCATGGTTCGCGCCTGGTCGCTCAGCTTGACATACTGGATGCTGAGTTCTTCGCGCAAACGCAGCGTGTCGATGGTACCGAACTGTTTGGAGCGGTTATGCTGCATCTGGATGCGGCCTTCGATGAGACCTTCCAGCTCGGTTTTCCGCTTCTCGAGCACGCCGGTGCGGCTCTTGCTCTCCTCGCCCCGGATCTCCTCATAAAACCTGACGTATTCCTCAACAACCGAATCCACGATCAGCTTGGCCTCTTTCGGCTGACGGGTGTACATGGTCACGTCGATGTAATAAGTTCCCGCCCGAGGCGTCACGTCCAGGTCCTTCGGCAGCCGCTCGTCCGGGCGAGAGTCGCCGCTGAAGGATCCTTTGCCTTCCTCCTGGTGCCAGAAGGTGTTCTGTACCGACGGTCGGTCCAGGACCCGTTGGATGACTTTCGGGCTGCGGATTACCCCCACCTGGCTGTTCATGAAAGTCTGGTACTGCGAAATGGCGCCGGTGGCCTCCGTCACCTGCTGGAGCAGCGGCGCGACGTTCGGCGCCACCTTGATCACCGCTGTCGACTTGTACATGGGCTTGATCAGGTACCAGATCGGCGGAATGGACGCGGCCGATACCAGGAAGAAGACCCCCAGCATCAGGACCTTCCGTCGCAGCAAACCGCTGACGGGGATCAGCGTCTGCGTCGACAGGCCGCCGGTCGGGCCGGGGTCAAAATCGGACCCGCCGTACAGCGACCCTTCCAGCAGTTCGCCCCGCGGCGTGGCCCTGACGATGTCGTGCGAACCGCTCCAATAGCCCTCGGGCGGCACAGGTCCCCTGGGCTCATTCATCGACTCTCTCCTTCAACGAGGCGGATCTTGCCGGGGGGCTACCCGGACGCTTGAGATCCGTATTTGAGGCACGGGCAGCTTCACGGGTCCGGATGGCGACGGGACCCTGGGCCCGGCCGGCAGACGCAAGGCGACCGGCGCCCTTCGATTTCCTGGATATCGCCCAGACACTCCGCAAACGCTCCGCCCAGCCGGCTCGCGATGCCCGCGGAGGCAGGCAGACGGTTTCGCGGATGATCAATTCATCGTCTATCCGTGCGCCGTCGGTCAGCACGCATTGGTCGAGAACGGCACCCGCTCCGATCTGACATCCAGACCAGGCTACCGACCGGCTCACCACGGCTTGGCGACCCACAAACGAATCCGAGCCGATGGCGGCCGGTCCGATAATCAGCGCATCCTCATCGATCCGGCAGCGCGGCCCGATGAGCACGGGGCCCACAAAGCGGGCCGTCGCGTTCAGACGGGCGGACTCGTGTATCAGGGCCTCCTTCAGCCGGACATAGCCCGGCAAGGTTGCCTGACCGCGTACAAGTCCGTGTACCGCCCACTGGTTAACCGCCAGGTATCCGGGCACACTGGTCACGCGCGGGACCTCGGTCTGATTTACCCGGTAAGTATCGACGCGTTCGCCGGCCGCGTATAACCGCGGAATCAGCGTTTCCTTGATGTCCTGGTACCCGCGGGGCGGAATGAACGAGAGCGTCGTTCGGGAAAACACATAAATCCCGGCCGGCTCCAGCTTCTGCTGCCCGTTCCGCGCGGCGGCGCCAGCCTGACGGACCACCACGGTCAGGACGGCCCCTGAACGCCGGTGGGCGCTGAGCAGATCCAGTACGTCCACGCGAGGTACGACGGTGCCCTCGACGACCACGAAAATCGAGGCACTGCTATCAATGACCGCATCCCTGGCACAGCCTGCCGGCCCGCGCGGCATGCGGTCCTCGTAGTAATCCAGCGAGAGGTTCAGAGGGGAACCCGTTCCCAGCCAATCGTGCAGAACCTGGGAATCACCGTTGGCACAGATCTTGACCTTGCGCACGCCTCCGTCACGCAGCCAATTCAGCGTATGCATGATCAAGGACGAACCGGCTATCGGCACCAGCGAGCGGGGGACGACGCTGTCCAGGACGCATTCGCCCCACCCGTGCACCCCAGCGAGAACAACACCTTCCACGTCAACTCCTTGGGGACAACCCCTTGGCAGGCCATCGTGTCCTTGCTGATCTGAGAATTCCCCACCTCGCTCGCGCATGGCCGCTGTGCCTCTTTCCTTCCGGATCCCGAGTCGCCGCCCCTCTGGCCGGGACCCGTCGACCACCACTCACCCGCACACCGGCGGCAAACCGCTACCCTTCAAGGGGCGCGTTCACCGCTCACCGCGCGCCGTCCGCACGGGCAATCCTCCGCCTCGCGGCGATCCCTCAGCCGCACAGTATCGATTATCAGAGAAGCCGTTGCCGTGAGGGCCCTGCCCGCTATATTGACCCGCACGCTCTGTCTCTGTGGAGTCGAGATATGCCCCAGGACTCCTAATGATCCCCTCCGGCGAGTGCGGCTCGGCCGCTTTCGTCGACTAAGTCTACACCCGGTATTCTCCCCAATCAAGGATGAGTCCCCTGGTTGCCCGATAATCTACGTCTCTGCGATCGGACTGTCGTTCCGGAGGCAGACTCCGTCCCCTTGAGCCGCACCTCTAATTTCAGTGCAACCCGCTGGGGGCAATGATGCTGATCCGTCCCAGATGCGCCAGGCCACCCGCGGCAGACGCATCATTCGCCAAGCTGTGTGATTCTGAACATCAACCGCCTGGCGGAGAGTATGTCGATTGCAGCGACGGCTGGCCCTCTTCCGTCTCACCTTTATACTATCATCTGAATCTTCAACCAAGCCGAGAGCTGATGCCCCGGCCATCTGGCCCGCGCGCACCTTCAGCTCTCGTGCTCGCTGCGGCACGCTTTCCTGCAATCTCTATATCATGCTCAATCGTGGCAGACCTTAGCTCGATTCGCCGACTGACGAAAATCCGTCATGTCGGCCGGCCTTAGCCAAACAGAGGGGAGGTTCCGTTCCCGCGGCATTCCTGGCCCAATCCCCCCTGCGGCAGCCAAGTATATGACCCTGTCGGCAAGCTGATCAAGCATTGCAGTTGAGCGCCTTGAGCCTTCGTGGGCGGCATAGAATCGAGCCGGCCCAACTAATCAGACGTCTGATTTGAAAAAGGAGTCTTCTTATGTCCATCGATGGTCTGCTCACCACCAAGCGATTTCTATTCTTCGTGGAGGATCTCTACGAGGACCTGGAATTGTGGTATCCGCGACTGCGCCTTCAAGAGGAGGGAGCCACCGTCGTCGTGGCCGGGCCAGAGGCGGGACGCATGTACAAAGGCAAGAACGGCTATCCGTGCCGGGCCGATGCCGCCCTCGCGAATATGCGCGCCGAGGACTTTGACGGCGTCGTTGTTCCCGGGGGCTTCATGCCCGATAAGCTTCGGCGCGATCCACAGGTACTCAAGCTGGTCCGCGAAACGGCACAAGCCTCCAAGCTCGTTGCTGCCATTTGTCATGGAGGGTGGATCCCCATTTCCGCCAAAGTCTATAAAGACGTCCATGTGACCGGCTCGCCGGGTATCAAAGACGATCTGATTAACGCCGGCGCCATCTGGCAAGACCTGCCTGTGGTAATCGATCGGAACTTCGTCTCGAGCCGTAATCCGGATGATCTGCCCGCATTCTGCCGTGGCATCTTGCGGGTCATGGATTCCCAGCGGGACATGCCCCGAACCCGATCCACATCCTGAGCCCGTGCGGTGCCCGATTTGTGGAGAGTGAAATTCTCCATCTTCTCAGGGTGTCCGGCCTCAAGGCTGCTGGTTGGCCGCTAGCACGGATTTGCCTTCCGAGAAACATATCGTACGGTTAAACCGGGCAATTTCTGGGTGAGGAACAACGAGTCGCGGGATCGGGGCCGATTCGAGGTCCGCCTGTCGCGGGCTTCAGTCCGTCCCATAGTTTGGCTGTTCTGGGAGGGAGAAACATGTCCAGAAAACTGCCCGAGCCCAAGGTGCGGTTCAGGTGTGCGCAGGTCCGGCTCCGGACGCTGGCGGCGCTGGTTGGCGTGGCGGCGGCCGTGCCGGCCACCGGCCAGGAATCCGCCGAGCCGGTTGTCCGCGTCGAGGAGGACTGGCAGCTCGTTCTCAACGAGCCCAATTACGGCGCCAACTCACCCCAGTTCCACACGCTCATGTCCCCTGGCAAAGACACGGAGTCCATCTACATTCAGGCCACGTGGAACTACCGCGAGCTGCCCGCGTTTCAGTCCGGCGGGCTACAGCTTCAGGGCTGGTTCGGCGATTCCTGCGGAATCCAGCGGAATCCCTGCACCGCACAGCTTTCCAACTCGGCCGAGACGGTCACCTGGACACAGTCACTGGAAACCGACCGATCCAGCAAAATCGTCTTCAGCATCATGAATGGACAATCCACCACCTGGGGAATGTTTGGCGGCGATCTGCACAAGATCACCGGGTACATTCGCATTCCCGATCTCAACGCCTACAGCACGTCGGTATCGGTACAGAACTCCTGGATCACTTACGGCGCCAACCGGGTCGACTCGCTGGTGATCACTCAGGTCCGTCGCTATGGACCCGGTGGCCTGATCTCCGTCGATACCGAGCCCAAGGTGATCTACAACCTCGAACAGGACCAGTCGGTACAGGCCGAAATCGTTGAGGACGCCGGCTTCTCGTTCTGAGTTCAGTCATCACCCCCGGGAGGTGAATCATGAATCGCCCTGGCCTGACCTCACTGTTTCGACGACGCGGAGCCGCCGCCCCGCTGGTGGCCGTATCGTCCACACTGATTATCGGCATGGCTGCTTTGACCATCGACGGGGGCATGCTGTACCGGGCCCGAACAGAATTGCAGGCGTCAGCAGATGCCGCTGCCCTGGCAGCGGCCCTGGAGTTGGCCTCCCCGGACCGGCTCCGGGGAGCGGCCTACATGACCGATGAATGGGCTGACGCTCGGGCAGCGGCCGCCGATTATGCGCTGCGCAACCGTATTATGGGCAGCGCCCCCACTGTAGACCTGAACTCGGCCAATGCGACCAATGGCGACGTGGTCATCGGCTACCTGAGCGAACCCAACAACCTGACTCAGCCGCTGTCCTTCAGCGAGCCGGACAAATTCAACACGGTGATGGTCCGTGTGCGACGCAACAACATCCGCAACGGCCCCATCAACATGCTGTTCGCCAACCTCTTCGGCGTGCAAACCGTCAACCTGGGAGCGGAGGCCGCGGCCATCCTGGAGGACGGTGTGGTCGGCTTCAAGGTCACCAGCAAGACCGGCAACGCCGGCCTGCTTCCGCTGTCCTTGCATGTCAATGCATGGACCAATCTCCTGAATGGAATGGTGACCATCGGCGATCTCTACAGCTACGATCCGGTTAACAAGACCGTCAGCGCGGGCCCTGATGGTATTCCCGAACTGAACCTGTATCCCGGCTCAGGGGCCACGCAGTTGCCGCCGGGTAACTTTGGCACGGTGGACATCGGTTCCTCCAACAACAGTACGGCGGATCTATCGCGCCAGATCCGCTATGGCATCAGCGCGGAGGACCTGGCCTACTTCGGCGGAGAGCTGAAACTGGGCTCTGATGGCACTCTGCTGCTCAACGGCGACACCGGCCTGAGCGCCGCGATCAAGGATGACCTCGAATCGATCAAGGGCAAGCCACGGACCATCCCGCTTTTCAACAAGGTCGAAGGGCCGGGCAACAACAGTATGTTTACGGTCGTAGGCTTTGCCGGCATCCGGATCATGAACGTCAAGCTGACGGGAGCGATGAGCAAGAAGCAGGTGGTCATCCAGCCTGCCTTCGTCATCGACAATTCGGCCATCTCGGGTGTCTCCAGTTCCGTGCCGCGGTCCGGTGTGTCCGGACCTGTGCGGCTGGTCCGCTGAATCTCGGCAGTAACGCAGATTTCATTTCAGCCGGTCCACCGCCGCTTCAGGCGGTGCTCGCCTGGACGAACGCATTCAACTGTGCGTTCGGCCGGGCGAGCCGGTTTTTCAGGCTCCACCATGCTCTCTCCGGCCTGGATCGTCACTTGACGCTAAGCCCGCCGCACGGCCTACAATCCGCTGACTGCGGCGGTTTCTGCCGGTTCCTCGGAGGATCTGAGGAGGACTTCAGGGAGGAGCGCCCGAGAGTGCCCACCGGAGCATGCACGCTTGGCTGTTCAGAAAAGACGCGCGGCAAGAGTCAGGAGCCAACCGGGCCGAAAGCGGGCGCGCAGACCCTCCGGCCGGCGGGATCTGAACCCCTCTGAGCTGCCCGCCGCGCGAAGGGCGGACCAGCCTGAATTCCTCGAGCCCCAGCTTGCCACGCTGGCCAAGGAAGCTCCTGCTGGATCCAACTGGCTTCACGAGATCAAGTTCGACGGGTACCGCATTGTGGCCCTGCTCCGGCGGGGTGAGGTACGGTTGATGACTCGCCGCGGCCAGGATTGGACGGCGCGCTTCCCTGCCATCGCGCGGGCCGTCCGCGCCCTGCCGCTGGAACAGGCCATCCTGGACGGCGAACTCGTCATTCTCAGACCTGACGGCCGATCCGACTTTCAGGCCATGCAGAATGCTTTGCGCGGCGAGTCCGGGGCCCGGCTGGTTTACTATCTCTTCGATCTGCCGCATTGCCACGGGTACGACCTCACCAGGACCCCACTGGAACAGAGAAAGGCATTCCTCCAACGTGTCCTGACCGACGTGGCTACGGAGGGACCGGTCCGCTACAGCGAGCATATCGTCGGTGAAGGACGTGATGTGCTGCGTCACGCCTGCCGCATGCACATGGAAGGCATCATCTGCAAGGAAAAAACCAGCGGCTACGAGTCAGTGCGCACCCGAAGCTGGCTCAAGGTCAAATGCAGCCTGCGTCAGGAGTTCGTCATCGGGGGCTATACTGACCCGGCCGGCGCGCGGGTGGGTTTCGGGGCCCTGCTGGTCGGCTACTACGATGAGAACGGCCGCCTGTGCTACTGCGGCAAAGTGGGCACCGGGTTCAACATCCAGTCGCTGAGCCGGCTGCACCGGCAGCTCTCGGCACTTCAGGTCAAGCAGAGCCCATTTCATAATCCCCCGCACGGCGCAGCCATCCGGACTGCCCACTGGGTCCGGCCTGAACTGGTGGCCGAAATCGAGTTCAGCGAATGGACGCGTGACGGCCACCTGCGACACCCTTCCTTTCAGGGGCTACGCGAAGATAAACCACCTCGCGAAGTAGTACGCGAGCAGAAGGAGTCCTGACCTCAGACGCGGACGGACCGGGCATCGATGCAGACGAAATGACGCCCGCATATCACTGCTCACAGCACCGCGCAGTGGCACACGCTCTATTGCGTTGGGTCCTCAGTGCGCGGGGGCCTGCTCGGCAACCGCCAGGAAGTACCGGGCCCAGACATGACCGGCATTGAGCTGGACTGCCCGCTGGAAACTCTCCCGGGCCTTCTGAATCTCGCCGCTGCCCAGTTGACCCAGGCCGGCCGTAAAGCAGGCTGCCGCCTGGCGGACCGATTCCCTCTGCCGCTCACCGAACTTGGCGAAGAAATCGGACTCCTCCCGTTCCACCGGTTGCGTGGCCGTGGTCTGCGACAACTCGGTAAATACCTGCTCGGCCTCGTCCCGACGGCCCAACTTCATCAGGGCAACACCCCGGTAGTACCGCGCTTCCGGCCGTGCGACGGAGGCTCGAGCGGCCTGCTCGTAAAACTCGCGGGCCTTGTCGGCCTCGCCCAGGGCCTCCCATGCTGATCCGGTGCAGTACGCGACCTGCGCCGTCCGGCGCCCATCCGTGCGCCGGCCGAGGGCCAGGCTGTCCGGGTATACGCCCGCCCGGGCAAAGTCATCCAGCGCCTCGCGGAACCGGCGGGCCTTGAGCCGCTTCAACCCGCGCAGCAGGAACGCATCGCTGTACACCTCACCGATTCGCTCCGCGCCCTCCCGGGCGTGGAAGTGATTCTGAGTCAGCAGTTCGACCGCCGCATCAAATCGTTCCGCCAGGACCAGCACCATGATCTGCCGCAGCAGGCTATCCTGGTAGCTTCGCACGACCTCAGGCCGGCGCTCCAGCACGGTGAGTCGACGCTGCGGGTCCACGTTGCCCGCCTCGTAAAGCACGTCGAGTTCCAGGTACAGACGTGGATCATCGCCGTTGCAGGCGACGGCCCGTTCGTAGTGCGCAATGGCCTCCGCCACATCGCCTTTAGCGCGGTAGGCCGCCCAGCCGAGATTGCGGTGCGCCGGTGAGAAACCGTCATCCAGTGCTTTCGCTTTTTCCCAGCACGCCACGGCCGCCTCCGGCTGCAAGTCGAACAGCAGAGTGCCCAGATAGTAAGGGGCTCGGGCGTCCCGGCCACGGGCACGCATTGCGCTGTTCAGCACGTCGATGCTTTCCAGTCGGAACGGGAAACAGTAATCAGCGGGCATACGGGCGGCTCGTTGGTAGCACGCCAGCGCTTCATCCGGCTGCTTGTTCTGCTCATGCAGGTAGCCCAGCCAGTAGTGCACGAGCGGATAGGTGCTGCCGAAGGGTACATCCGTCTCAACCAGCCGGTGCAGGACCTGGATGGCCTCGGGCCACAATCCACAACCGGCATAGTCAGCAGCCACCTCCAGGTAGCTCTGCACCTCTCCGCGCATCGCCCGTTGCAGTTCCGCCCGTGCGCCGTCGGCCACGGCCGGAGCTTGCGTGGCCCGTTCCGCAAAGACGCTCTCGTGGCCAGCAAGAAAGTCGAGCGGATCAACAGCCAGCACGGCCAGCGCCTCGGACCTGGCCTCGGCCGGCCGGCCCAGCCGTCGCAGGATCATGGCCCGAATGCAGCGGGCTCTCGTGTTGAGCGCATTCGTGGACAGTGAAGCTTCGACGTGCTCCAGACCGTCGGCCCAGGCGCCCCGCCGGCACAGCAGCTCGGCCAACTGATGATGAGCCGCAGAATGAAAAGCGCTGTCCCAGGAGGCACGGTGGAAAGCCTCTTCGGCTTCGGTCAACCGGCCCTGTCCCCGCAGTGCGATCCCAAGCTGGTAACAGGCCTCCGTGTTACCCGGACGCATGTAGCCTTCCGTCAGCCGTTTGATGGCCTGGCGCAGGTACCGCTCGGCCTCGGCGTAGTTGCCGCGCGTGTTGGCATTGATACCCAGCGCGGTGTTGCAGCGAGAATCGCCAGGATCACGCTCGACCGCCTCCCGGTAGTAGTCCAGCGGATCGACCGCGGGGTTGTGGATCTGCTCGATGCGCAGGCCGGTCAGGTAGAGCCCCTCCTGGTTCTGAATCTTGGCCGGGATCGGCGGGGCCTCGGCCGGTGCGGGCAGTTCCGCCGGCGGCTCGATCTGCACGGGCTGATAGGAGATGAGCTCTTCGCCAGAACTGGAGAACAGCACGGCCCGCAAGTCGGTGATCAGATAGTCCGCAGGAATCGCCACCTCTCTGCGGAACGGACGTTCCGGGGCGATGTCGATCGCCTCCGTCAAGGCGGCCTGTCCGCCGGCCATCAGCACGCCCCGGGCGTTCGCATACCGGCGGGTGGTGTTGAATGCCAGGTGGGCCGTGCCATCTTTCACTTCCAGGTTGACGGCTCCGTTCAAATTGGCGTTCTTGAAGGTGCCCAGCTCACGCACCGGGTACCAGTACTGGCGGATGACCTTCGTCTCGTACGGCTTGATCCAACTGTAGTCCGGTTGATTGTCCGACCACGCCCCCACCATGAGCTCGACGTAGGGACCGTCCTCGTCGGTAAGGATCTTCTCCCAAATCTGCCCCGAGGGCCCTGTGCCCCACTCCCACAACTTGGCCCCGCAGACGCGATGATGGTCGCCCACGTGCACCACGCCGGCCTGCCGACCGTGATCGTAACCGCCCATGAAGTCTTCTCGCAGGTCCCAGGCGAAAAAAGAGGCGGCGGAGGCGGAGTTCTTGCACCAACTGATATCCAGGCCGGTGTAGTCGGTGCCCAGGTACTTGCCTTGCGAGACCGGCCAGTGGGTGAAGGCGATTTTGGAGTGGTGCGTGGCCACCTGCACACTGGGCGGAAAGACCACCTGATAATCGTTGTTCGAATGGACGGCCACATTGGCCCAATAGAGGATCGAGTGCGGTTGCGGCGTCCGGTTGATCAGCTTGACGGTGGTTTCGATATACGAACGGCCAGGGTGCAACGTGAGCCCCACCAGCCACTTCATCCGGTGGCGCCGTTCGATTTCACCGAACCAGATCGTACGGCTGCCATCGGAGTTCTCCGCCAGGCGATAGTCCACCGGCATGAAGGTGGTGTTGCGGTGATGATGGAGCGCGCACCACTCCACGCCACCGGAGATCCACGCGCCCAGCATGCCGATGAGCGCCGGCTTGATCACGTGCTGGCGATAGAAGAAATCGTAGCCGTTGGTCTTATCGGTCGCGGCGAACAGGCGTCCGCCGATCTCCGGAAGGACGGTCAGGCGAACGTACTCATTCTCCAGGTGCAGAGCCGTGTAGGTACGATCCTCCCGGGTGTGCGTCAGCCGGTCCTGCAACGCGTATGGGTACACGCGTTTCTGGGCGCCCTGGTAGGACTCCCGGTGATAGAAGATCGGGTTGGGATCCGCGGGCCCGACCGGGTAGGTGGGAATCACCATCGGCTCTTCCCAGACGCGGACCTCGGCCTGCGTGGCCACGCCAGGGACGAGAACCACCGCCGCCGGGGCTGCGAAGGTTCGCACGAAGCTCAGCGACGAAACAAATCCACGCAGCTTCCGCCACGCACGAACAGGCACCAGACGAGTCATGCAGCTTCTCCGCGATGATCTCCGGGAAACACGTGCCCGGACCGGGCGAAAGTCTACCGCGCGAGCGGGCGGCCCTGAAGGGCATGGCCGACCTTTCAAAAGGCCGTCACCGGCCGCTACGAGACGCGGAATTCGGTAGCAGGAACCGACATCGGTGTCATCAGTGTCGTCTGGATCCCGGGGGAAGGCGCATGCCGGGTGGAAGCTGGGCCGTGCGTCGCGGGAGTTGACTGGGTTTGAGTGGAGGCGCAGAGCCTGGAGAGGCTGGGGGCGCCGTGTGAACGGGCGCATTCGCCGGGGACCCTACGGTGGTTCCCGGTGCTCGATTGGATTTGCCGAGCCGGGCCAGGGCTTCGGCGGCGGCCTGTCGTACCGGCTCGCAGACATCCTTGAGCAGCAGCTTCAATTGATCGGCGACCGCCGCATCACCCAGCTCGCCGAGCGCCAGCGCGACCGCTGCACGCACGTCCTCAAATGGATCGTGCATACGGCGAAGCAGAGCGGGAACCACCGCGCTGTCTCCGATCCGCACCAGGGCTTCGATGGCGGCCTTCCGGTGGGCCCGGGAAACCTCATCCACCACCCGGAGTAAGGCTGTAACCGCCGCACGGCCCTCCGCGGCGGCCTCATCCCAATTCTGCCTGGCCACGGCCAGCAATGCCCGCTCCTGAGTGCTGCCCGGCTGCCAGCCCAACTGGGTCAACGCTTCCGCGCTCACCTGCCGCACCACCGGGTCGGACGCAGACAACTGCTCCAATAAAGGTTCGATCGCCCTCTGGCTGCCAGAGCGAGCGAGAATCCGTATGGCCGTGATCCGCACCTGGGAATTCTGGCCATGCAGCGCCGGTAGGACGGATTCCACGTCCTGCCGGCCGAGGATGGCCAGAACCTCCGCCGCTGACGCCTGGGTGGCCGGCGTACCGGATTCGAGGGTTCTGAGCAGCGATCTGGCCGAAGCCGGGTCAGCAATTCGAGACAGCGCGTCCTGGGCGGCCTGGCGAACGTTTTCCTCTTTATCCGACAGGGCCGCGACCAGCAGTTCCACGGCGCGGACATCGCGGATCTGACCGAGCGCTTCGGCCGCTGCCGCCCGGACCTGCGCGTTCCAGTCTTTCAGCAGGCCAAGAAGCGGTTCGACGGCCGGTGCGCACATGCTGGCGAGGGCCTCGACGGCTGCCTTGCGGACGTTGAAATCAGAATCGCTCAACGCCGCGGAAAGCACCCCGGCCGCACGCACATCGCCGATCTTGCCCAACGCCCATGCCGCCGAGAAGCGTACCTGGTTGGTGCCGTCTCGCAGTGCCTCCATGAGTGGTTCAACGGCGTCCGGACCGATCCGCGCCAGGATTCCAACGGCCATGGCATGAGCCTCAGGCGTCCCGGTCCGCATCGCGCGCACCAGTGGGGTCAAGGCCCTCGACCCCATCCGGGCCAACGTCTGGGCCGCCTCCTCCGCCACGCCCGGGTGTTCATCGCGGCAAGCATTGAACAATACGTCGAAGACGCGGGGATCGCGCACACCCCCCAATCCCCGAACGGCGCGCGCCCGCCGCTGCCAGTCGGGGCTCTCCATCAGCCGCAAACATCGCCAGAGCCTCACCCAGCGCATATTGCTGTTATATCGGTCGATGGCGGGTAAGCATTGCGATGAGAAGATCGCGGCCTGATCGGCACCGACGGCGTTTTCGAGCAACGGCCAGACGACCGATAATGTCCGCCCACGGCCGCAGTACTATGATGCCACACCCCACTTGGCGCACCAGGATTCCGCCTGGAGGAGGCCAGGGCGTGTCCGCACCTGCTGTACCGGAGATAATACATGACCGTTTCCCTCGAAGACTCATCCGCCCCAAATGGCGGCGTGCTCCTCCCCATAATTGTCCGCTGGGGAGACATGGACGCGCTCGGCCATGTCAATAACACCCTTTACTTCCGCTACTGCGAGTCTGCCCGCATCGCCTATCTCGATGCTACCGGCGTGTGGACGCACGACCAGCGGGGGCCGGAGGGACCGGCCACTGTGGCCGCCAACCTCAATTTCCGCCGCCAGGTGGTCTACCCGGCGGAATTGACGGTCAGTGCGCGCGTCGTTGCCATCGGGGAACGGTCGTATACGTTCGACCACATCGTGCGCGATACAGCCGACGGCCAGGTGGTGGCGGACGGGCAGGCGGTCTGTGTCTGGATCCACTATGCCGAGGGCAAGGCCCTGACCCTGCCGGATGCGCTGCTGGAAGCCATCGCCCGCATCGAGCGGCGGCCGGATCTGCGCCGGCCCGGACGTTGACTCTCATAACCCACGGAAGTAGGCTACGAGCGGCCGTGCGGGAACGACTTCACCAGCAACGTGAGAAGAGCATGCCCCCTACTCGATCGCGGTTCACCAGTATTGTCGCCTGCTTCCCTCTGATCTGGACGGCCGCACCGGCAGCAGGTTTCACGCCCCTGGCCGACAAACACGAATCGACCTTCTACGGACCACGCTCCCGTGAGATCGTCCAGAACAACGCGAAGCGCTACGCCTGGGCCAAAGCCGAAGTGGACAAGGCCCTCGCGGAAGCCCAGGTCTGGATAGACCGATCAGACGAGGACCTCTGGATCCTGGCGCCCGAACTGCCGCGGGCCATCGGTGTGAACCGCGATCTGGGCTGCCCGAAGTGTGGGCCCGCCATTTATGGCGAGCGAGGCTCAAACCTGTACGCGTTCATAGCGACCGTCCCCGGGCATCCCTGGAAAGTCCAGTGCCCCAACTGCCGGGAACTCTTTCCCAAGAACGACTTTCTGGCTTTTTACCGTAGTGGGATTTCTCCAGAAGACGGCCTTTTTCATTACGCCCGTGCAGATCGCAAGCTGCTCTTCAACGCCGAACATCCCGACCCATCTGATCCGTTGCACACCTGGTGTGTCGATGACGGGCGGGGCTGGATCGACACAAACAAGGGCCCCCAGGCCCTGCACACTTTCATCGCCACCTACGTGTATCGCGGTGCATGGCGCGTGCCCATCAGCACGTTCGCCCGGGCCTACGCAATGACCGGCGAACCGAAGTACGCTCACAAGGCGGCCATCCTGCTCGATCGGCTCGCTGACGTTTACCCGGGCTTTGTCGGCATCAACGGCCAGATCCTCAACTTTGCCCCAGGCGAATACTGGAACGGCATCATCGGCCCCGACTACTGGGAGGGCGGCGGCTGGGCGGGGCTGGCGATCGCCTATGACATGATCTACGACGCGCTCGGCAAGATGCCCGAAACGCTTGCCTTCATTCAGCGGCAGGCCGCCCGATACAAGGTCCCCTCCTCCAAGAAGACAATCGAGGAAGTCAAGCGCCACATCGAGCAGCGCCTGTTCATCGACCGCTTCTCCAAGCGGGCAACCTACCAGATGAACGGGACGATCTCAGAAATGTTCGAGGCGAAGGTCGATTTCGTCCTCCGCGGCCGCAAGGCTATCCAGGAGTTTGCGGCGGTCCACATGCCGCGGATCGTTCCGCCGCGATTCCTGAATGAGGACGGTTCGGGCAACGAACGATCCATCGGCTATGATGGGGGAGCAGCCTCCGAATACGCGCAGTTGCTCGTGGACTTGTATGACATGGACCGTGTGGTGGCCCTCCAGGCCATTCGGGGCTACCCCAAGTTTCAGGCCGTGTTCGACTTCTGGCCGGACATCTGGTGCATCGACGGCTACCTTCCGAACATCGGCGATACCTACAACGACCCTGGGCTACGGAGCGGCACGCCCGGCTCAGCCGGCGCGTACATCCGCCTGTTCGATCTGACCGGTAATCCGAGGTATGCCCAGGTCGCGCTGATGGCGGTCGGCGGCGACGTCTCCAAACTGCCCCGAAACATTTTCCACCCGGACCCGGAGGGCATCTTCCAGCGCGCCGAGGCGGTATGGCGTGCGGCCGGCGAATGGTACACGCCCAGCCTGGTCAAAGCGGACTACCGGCTGGGCATTCTCCGCGCGGGACGCGGGCGGGACCAGCTCGCGCTGTGGTTCTTCTATTCGCCCCACGCGGGCACGAGCAGCCACTCGCACTTCGACGCGCTCAACTTCGGCTTGTTTGCCTACGACCTGCCGCTGGTCTGCGAACAGGGCTATCCCTTGTTCACGGGCGGCTGGCCTTCACGCTGGGAATGGACGAGCCATACGCGCAGCCATGCCACTGTCACCGTGGACGGCGCGCAACAGGAGCATTGCGACGGCGGCACGCTGCTGGGCTTCTCCGGCGGGCCGGGCGTCCAGATGATCTCCGCAGAGGCTCCCTGCGCCTACAAGCAGACGTCAGTCTACAAACGCACGCTGCTGCTGGTGGAGGCCCTGCCGGGCAAGCGCTTCGTCCTCGATGTCTTCCGCGTGAAAGGTGGACGCCAGCACATCTACTCAGTTCCCATCTATTACGGCCAGACAACCTATCAGGGACCGGATCTGACGGCACAGCCGGATTTCTACGCGGGCTACGTCGAGCAGGTGCGCGCCGGTGCGCTCACCGGGCCATGGATGGTGGACACGCACGTGCTGGACCGCTGGCAAGGTCGGCCGGCTGCCCATCTGCGCGTGCACGGCCTGCCCATGGACGCTCAGCTCCTCATCGGCCAGGGCGAGACCCGTTTGGGCAACGACCGCCCCGAGCGACTGCCCTACCTGTTGGTCAAGCGGGACGGCAAAGATCTGGATACGACCTTCGTTCTTCTCTTCGAGCCGTACGCCTCCGAGCCTTTGCTGGGCGAGCAGCCGCTGAGCGCGACGGTTCACTCCGACCACGTCGGTATCGGCGTGCGCATTGCCGAGAACTTCCGGTACGATTTCGTGGTCCGCGACGGCGATCCCAAGGTGACTCGCGTCGAGGTGAGTGAGTCGCGCGCCGGCGCGACCAGCCGGCGAAGCCTGCCGGCACGGGTGGGAGCACTGCATCAGGCGGTCATGGAACGGCCCATCGGCCGCACGGTGCGAGCCAGTTACCTGCTGCACGTGCCGCCGGCCTACGAGCAGGACCGCAGCCGCCGCTGGCCGTTGATCTTGTTCCTGCACGGCGCGGGAGAGCGTGGCGACGATCCGGTAAAGATTCAGAACCTCGGGCCCCTGAAATACGCGGCCCAGCACGCGGACTTTCCCTTTGTGGTGGTGGCTCCTCAGTGTCCGCTTGGAAGCGATTGGGCCCCCGACATGCTCATCGGCGTTCTCGACGAAGTCGAGAAAAGGTGCCGTATCGACCGGGACCGCGTCTACGTGACCGGTTACAGCATGGGAGGCGCGGGCACCTGGGAACTGGCCATGGACTACACGGACCGCTTCGCGGCCATCGCGCCGCTGTGCGGGCGCGTGATTCCGCTGCTGTCCGGGAACCTGTGGCGCACGCCCACCTGGGTCTTCCATGGCGACGCGGACGACGTGGTGCCACTCGCCCAGTCCAAAGAGATGGCCGAGATCCTCAAAGGTATGGGTAACGAGAACGTACGCTTCACGATCTATCCCGGCGCCGACCACAACATCTGGCATCGCACCTACGAGAACCCGGAGCTCTACGCCTGGTTCCTCCAGCACCGGCGCTCCGACCGGGAATAAGAACGCTGCGGGGCACACCAGGCCTTTCCGCACGCGCCCGTGCCCGATTTCCCGCCGGTACTCCGAGAGAGGGTGTGCCGCTCTTTCCCTCCCCCGGTATTCCGAGGGAGGGTGCGCCATCCCTTCCCTCCTCCGGTACTCCCGGGGAGGGCCAGGGTGGGGGCTTGGAGGTAAGAGTGCATGCGGTCATGTTTGGCCTGCGGAAAGGACAGGACCTCACCCCAGTCTGCCCGACAGCAGGTCCGGCACCCCCTCCGGTTGCACGCGAACGCCGATGTAGAACGGTCCGAACTCCGCGAACAACGCGCTGGCCGGGTCAAACCGCATCTCGTAAATGAGCTTCTTGAATTGCAGGGGCTGATCGGAGTGCAGGCTGACGCCCCATTCCCAATCGTCAAGCCCCACCGACCCGCCAATGATCTGCGTGACCGTCTCGTGGTACTTGTGCCCGATGCGCCCATGATTACGCATCATGTCCCGCCGCTCTTCGATGCTCAGGGTATACCAGTTGACCTGCTCGCCGCGCTTCTTGTTCATCGGGTAGAAGCAGATGAATCGCCCCTCGGGCACCTTGCGGAACAGTCGGGTCTGCACGCGCTGCTTCTGCTTCTCCATCTCCGTTTCGAACGCCTCGTCGTAGGCCGGCGAGCCCGGGCGGATGCCCCCGTCCATCAGCTTTTTGCGGGCGATGGCGGTCAGCTCGTACATGCTCAGCTCGATCACCGAGAAATAGGAGTACGCCGGCCGCAGGAACTCATACAGCCTCGTTTGCCGCAGAGACAGTTCCACCCGGTTGAGGTCTTCGGGTGTCTCGCGGTAATGCACGAACATGAGATCGCCCTTCTGCGTCAGCACGCTGTACAGGGCGGTGTCGCCCCGCTCAATGGCCGCTGCTTCGGTCAGCCAGCGTGATGCGGCCGTCGCGATCTCCTGCCGCACAGGCCCATCCAGCCCGCGCCACCGCGGCCAGTCCACCGCATATACATCGTGCAGCAGCCAGTAACCTTCCAGCGTCTGGGGTACATCCAGCCCCTGTTGCGCGTCGGCCATCGTGCCATCTCCTTTGAACTCGGCCCGAACGGATCATCGTGGAGAATTGTAGGCCACTCGCGCCCCGGTGACACCGGTTATCAACGGGTTCCGGCCCGGCTCGTTACACGCTTGCCAACCGGAAGCTCCGGCGCAGCAAGCCGGATCAGCGCGCCGCATGGCGTTCGGAGCAGGCGCCGAAAGGCAGCATTCGCCGGCATGAGATTCAGGAGTACAGGGCTCGCTCACTTCCTGGCAGGAGGTATCCGGACGACCGGTTCGCGCGGCGCCGCTTCGTTCGGTGAGAGGTAATCCAGGATGTTCGGTACGGCCCGGGGATGTCTTTTGAAGCCGATGCGTTCGCGCGTCACGTACAGCGGCCGTCCGCGCACTTCGTGGTGGATGCGGGCGAGGTATTCGCCCATCACGCCCATGCCTACAAGCTGCACACCCCCGAGAAACACCAGGGCGGATCCGATCAGGATCGCGCTTGAGCCGTCGTTGGCCGCCTGCCATAAGCCGAAGCCGGCGGCCCCGAGCCCGAGAACGATCACCATCAGCCCGGCGGCCAGAATCGCCTTCAGAGGGGCATCGGAGAACGCGAACAAGCCATCGCACGCCAGCCGCACCAGCCGCGCGAGCGAATACTTCGACCGCCCCTCGCGCCGGGCCTCCCGGTCGTATTCGACCTCCGTCTGCCGGAAGCCGACCCAACTGCGTAAACCGCGGATGAAGCGCGTCCGCTCAGGCAACCCGTTCAGCTCGCTGAGTGCGGCGCGGTCCATGAGCGCGAAATCGCCCGTGTCCAGGGGGATGGGTACGTCGCTGAGCCGTCGCAGAATTCGGTAGAAGCAATAATACGCCAGGCGTTTGAGCGGGTTTTCCTTGCGCCGTCGCCGCCGGGCGTAAACCACCTGAAAGCCCTCGCGCCAGCGGTCGATCAGATCCGGGATCAGCTCCGGCGGGTCCTGGAGATCGCCGTCGATGGTGACGACGGCCCGCCCGGTGGCGGCGTCCAGCCCGGCGCACAGGGCCGCCTGGTGCCCGAAGTTCCGCGACAGGAAAATGCCACGGACGGCCTCATCCTGCCGGTGGAGGTCGAGGATCATGTCGCCGGTCCGATCCGTGCTGCCGTCGTCCACGTAGATAATTTCATAAGGCACGGCCAGCCGACGCAGCACGGCCGAGAGCCGCTGGTGCAGCGCGGGGAGGCTCTCCTCCTCGTTGCACAGCGGGACGACGATGGAACATTCGGCGGACACGGGGATACTCCTCTTCGACTTCTCTGAGCGGGCCTTCACTGCACCCGCGGCTGCGAACGCCATGCTGCTAGCCCGAAGCGAATCCTCCACTCAACTGGCCGGCCCTTTCCGGAATGGCCGCCGGTGCACCGGACGCCCATTCATGCCCGGAGATCCGATCACGCAGGACAGACCTGGCCCGGGGCTTGTTCATGAAACGTTGTTCCACCAGGCGGTAGAAGATCCAGGCCACTGCGACGGAGGCTGCCATGCAAAGTGGGATGCTGACCAGCAAAGCGCGCCCGCGAGACCAGAAGCCGACGTGGTGGAGCAGGTAATAACCCAGCTTGCATACCGGCATGTGAATCAGGTAGAGGCTATAGGAGATCGTGCCGGTGAACATGAGCGGCTTCAGCAGACGCGATTGACTCCAGCTCACGTCCAGCGGGTGAAGCCGGACCAGGAGAATGGCAAAGCCGGTGGCCACGCCGAGGCCCAGCACCGGATTACAGAAGTACGACCGCGGATCGTAGCAAGAGCCGCCCAGGAGCAGCAGTATCATCACCGCCGGCACACCGATGACCAGCGTCACTCGATCAATGATCCGCCCGAGACGGGGGTCTCCGACGTAGTGCAGGCGATAGTACACCCCCATCCCGCAGGCAAACTGCCACCAGCCAAAGTCGAAGAAAGTGCCCTTGAACCGTTCCCGCGCCCCGAGCAGTTCGGCCGACGCCCACACCAGCGTCACGGCGCAGGTGAGCAGCAGAATGACCTGAACGAACCGGCGCGGCATGGTCGTCAGTGCGAGAAAACAAAGCAGGTAAAACTGCTCCTCAAAGCATAATGACCAGATCGCTCCGTTGAACCTTCGTTCCTCGCCGCCGATCAGCTGATGCAGCCAGGTTTCCGACAGGGTCAGATTGCCCAGCCATTGGACCCATGACAGAGACGCCACGGTAGGCTGAGCGGCTGGCCCTTTGTGAAACAGGCCCCAGCCCAGAGCGTCGAAGGTCCAGAACAGCATCACCGTACAACCCACCGAGATCCAGTACGGCGGGTAGATCCGCCGCAGCCGCCGCCAGAGGAAACTACCTCCGCCGGCGCCCGACTGCCGGTGGGCGTCTGAGCTGGCCGCGATGCAATAGCCGCTGATCACAAAGAACAAGGGCACGCCCAGGTAGCCCAGACCGAGCGCCGAGTAAACCGGTTCGGACCAGTCCGGACTTGCTCCCCGCTGCACGACGCCACTGGCGTGGTAGGCCACCACCGTCAGGCACGCGACACCGCGCCACAGGTCAAGCGAGCGATAACGGGTCCGGTGCAACGCAGGCATAGCATCCTCATCAAGGAGGACCAGGTCCAAGGAGTTCGCCAGGTGGGTTATCGGTAGTGGCCGACCCGGCCTGAACCTGCTTCCGCCGTTGAACAGGCATTCTGCCAGGCCGGCGAGAAAAGCTCCTGAAGTCGGCTGGAATGGCGGTCGATATTATGGGACGACTTCGGAGAGCCCTTATCTCATGACCTCCATCGATCCCGTCATCGCGCTGTCCCCCTCGACGACCACCGGAAGCCGATTACAGGCCCGCCTGGCGGGTGCGGCCCTCCCCATCCTGTTTCTGATGGTCTGGGGCTGGTCGCTGAGCCGCAGTCTCTGCGACCCCATCGGGTTCGATCAAGCCATGTATCAGTACATGGCCGAGCGGGTGATGGCCGGTGACCGTTTGTATGTGGAGATCTGGGACCAGAACACGCCTGGCATCGTGGGCATCCACTACTTGAGCACGTGGCTGGTGGGTCGATCGCCGCTCGCGCTGCGCACCTTCGATGCCATCTGGCAAATGGCCACGCTGCTGGCTCTCTTCGCCGTGACCAGGCAGGTGACGCGCCGCCCGTCCGCGGCGTGGCTGGCCGTTCTGCTGTACGTCCTGGCTTACTACGGCTGCGGCTACATCCACACGGCCCAACGCGAAGGCTTCGCCGTCCTGCCGCTGCTCCTGGCCACATGGCTGCTCAATGCCGGGCGTGAGAAGCGCTTCCCCCATTACCGTAGCCGAAGCCCGAGTCTCTCTGAACCTCAAACAGGAGGTAACGCCAAACCGCTCTCGCCTGCTTACAAGGGAGGGGCCAAGGGAGGGTTCTCAGCCACCATATCGTTCCCTCTCGCCGCCGGCGCCTGCGCCTTTACCGCCTTCGCCATCAAACCGCCCCTGGGCCTTTGCTTCGCGGTCCTGTGGCTCCAATCCGCAGCCCGGGCATGGACCCCGCTTCCGCGAAGGATAAGCTTGCTCCCCACCTTCGCGCTCGGCGTTGGCTTTATCACCACGGCCGTTGCCGGCGCGATGATGCTCATCCGCATCGGTTCCTGGGAAGCCTTCTGGCCTACGTTTCTACGCAGCGATGTGCCCGGCTACATCCAGGGGCCCGCCTTGCTGAGGCAACTCGTCCCCGGCCTGAATGCCGGGATCCTCCTGCTCGCTCTGCCGACCCTCTGGTTGCTGGCCCGCGGGGCCCTTCCGCGCCTGACCGTCATCCGCTGCTTTCTCGCGGCCAGCATCCTCCTGGCCATCGTGCTCTCGCTGTGGCAATGGCCGGCATGGTATGCCGTCGCCCCACGGATTGGCGGACTGCTACTGCCGGCGTTGGCGGCCATGCTGCTGGCGGACTGGTCGTCCCGTTCACCTGCCTGGCGCACCGTCACCTGGATGACCGTCGCCGGCGGGACGGCCGTTGTCCTCCAGGGACATTTCTATCTGTACCATTGCTTCCCGTTGCTGGCTTTTTCGGCCATCGTGGTCGCCGCCGAGCTCGCCGAACGTTTCGCTTGCGGCCCGAACCGATGTGCCTGGAGCTTTTGGACAGTCGTCTGCCTGGCGGGTTGTCTTCAATTCGGCATCTACCACTGGGATCGAACCCTCTCCCTCGCGGGCCGATCGCCCCTGTTGTTCGCGGGCACGACGCTCAATGCCCACTACACGCGAATCACGCGCTCGAAGACGAGCTTCCCAGCCTGGGCCACGACTGCCGCCGCCGCGGGCCACATCCGCGCGACAACCAGCCCATCCGAGGCAATCGCCTGCCTCATCGACGAGCCCCGACTTTACTACCTCTCCCAGCGACGGCCCGTCTTCCGACTGCTGCGCACCCAACACGTGTACGCCACGCTGTTTCCCGGGTACATGTCCGCCATCCAGCAGCGCCGCCCGGCGGTGATCGCCGCTCGGATACCGCAAGCCTTCAGCAAGAGCACTGACCCCATCGCTGTCGAGACGGCCGTGTTCGACGCTATTCAGTCCCAATTCGGACCTGCCGCTCGTTTCGTCCGCGAAAAGTACCGTCTGGCCGAAACGTTCGGGGAAATCGCCCTGCTGACCCCGGGGCCGGCGAACCGTCGGAGCCCCGAGCGCAAGCGAGGGGGTTCGGAGCCCTGAGCGCAAGCGAGGGGGGTTTCGGTCGTAGCGGGCCCATGACGGTACGACCCCATCGCTTGCGCTCCGGGCTCTGAACAGGAGGCCACCCGCCCCGATCACGCCTGTACGGGCTATGCGGGGCACCACACTTGCACGTGCCGCCCATCGCGCTTAGCTTACGGCGTCGCGTTTGCCGGCCTTGTCGCATCCGTCGCTGCCAGGTAAGCAGCACCAGCCGGTCGACATCCGTCCAGGCCCCCTCGCTGTCCGGGCGGACGGGCTCGGCTTGTGGATCCCGCCGGCAAACGGCAAACAATAAAGCCAGGATCTATTCGGAGGCCTTGAAAATGGGGAATCGTGTCTCGCGCCGAGACGTTCTGCGTCAGTCGGCCATCGGGGTTTCGGCGGTCGCCCTGTCCGGCGCCAGCAGCGCCCGCGCGTTCGCCGTCAACGACCAGGTGCAACTCGGCTGGATCGGCTGCGGCGGCCGTTCCAGCGGTCTCATGCAGCACATGATGGATAACGCCAAGAATTTTCGCGTCGCCGGCGTCTGTGACCTCATCCCCGAACGGATGGAGAAGGCGAAGCGCTTCTGGTCCAGCCACAAGCCCAACGGCTATCTCAACTTCCACGAAATGTTCGAGAAGGAGAAGCTGGACGGCGTCATGGCCGTCGTCCAGGTCTGCAAGCACGCCGAAGTGATCGTCCCCGTGCTCGAGGCCGGCTATCACACGTTCGGTGAGAAACCCATCGACAAGGACGTCGAATCCATCGACGCGCTGACCATCGCCGCCCGCAAGGCGTGGAAGGAGAAGGGCACGTTCTTCCAGATTGGCACGCAGCGGCGCTATCACCCCACCTACCAGGCCTGCATGAAGGCCATCCACGAGGGCATCCTTGGCAAAATCACCTTCATGCAGGGCGGCTGGCACTGGTCCAGCAATCCCGCCCAGATCCCGACCGACTGCGACGGCGGCCGGCTGATCGAGCAGGCCAGTCACCACACCGACGTGATGTCCTGGGCGATGAAGAACACGGCCCCGGAGACCTGCGTGGCCATGGCCTCCAACCTGGAAGGCCGCAGCCCCGAGTTCTCCGAGACGCACTCGTCGACAACCTTCCAGTGGGCCGACGGCACCATGTTCTCCTACACGCACCTGTGGTGTCTGCCCGGCAGATATGACGAGGAAATCCTCACCGTCTTCGGCGAGAAGGGCGCCGTGGATCTCAACCAGGGCAAGTACTACGGACGGGACGAGAAGACCAAGGACCTCGGCGAGGCCAGCGGCAAAGCCTGGGACCGGGGCTCGCCTGAGGAACTGGTCGATTTCGTCGAGAACATCCGCACCGGTGGCAAGCGGCTGCCCAACGCGAACATCGAGACCGGCCGTATTTGCTCGCTGATGTGCGTCATGGGCCGCATGGCCATGGTCAACGCGAAGAAGAACGCCTACGAGCCTCGCGTCATCCACTGGAAAGACCTCGGTTCAAAGACGGATCTACCCAGCGCCTGAGGAAAACCTGTCAGTCCGGGCACGACCGGGTCCGATCCGCCTCTCAGTGGCTTCACCGCTGGGTAGGTGTCGGCAGTGGTTGGCCAAGCGTGCCACTGCTGTGCTTGCCACGACGGAGCCTGTTCGCGGAGGCGGGTCAGCAGTACTTGCCAGCGTGTGCCACTGCCGTGTCGGCAGTGCCTGAACACCACGGCACGTCCTTTGTGCTTCGGCACTGCTCACAGAGCAGTGGCACACGCTCTGCTCGGACATGCGTCAAGTCGACCCCGAACGATTCGGTCCGCTGGACGGTTTTGACGAACGGGTCACCGTAGGTTATGACGTGGGTGGCCCGTGGTTTCTCTCGGGGCCAGGCGAATCGTGTGATCACCGTCTGCGGAAGGGTCCTCTTCGATGCACCACTGGAAACCGACCACGCTGCTGCTCACCGCCTGGTTGACCGCCATGGCGTTGCCCGCTCTCGGCGCCCCCGCCGCAACGGCGTCGAAGGGGGCCGGCACCACCTCGACGAAAACGGTCGCCGAGCGGGCCTCCTGTTCGTCGCTGGCCCAGTGCAAGCAGCCGGCCGACAAAGCACTCAAAGCCATCGCCGAACTGGGCTTCAAATGGGTGGACCTTTCGGCGCTCTCCTGGTCGCCGCACGTCTCCGTCAAGGCACTGCTGGAGGATTTCGACCGGGAGGCCGGCCGCCTGGAGGCCATCCTCAAGGAAACCGGCCTGAAAATCTCGAATTTCACGTTCGACGCGGTCGAAAGCCGGCCGTATGAACAGTACGAGCGCGAGTTCACCGCCTTGGCCAAGTTCGCCGCCCGCACGAAGGCCAGGCTCATCAACCTCATGGCGCCGTCACCCAAGGCGGATCGCGACGACCAGGTCGCCAAACTCCGCAAGCTCGTGGCCATTGCGAAGAAGCACGATGTTCTGCTGACTGTGGAAACGCATGTCGGCCAGATCACCGAGAAACCGGAGGAAGCTCTGCGGCTCTGCCGCGACGTGCCCGGCCTGGGGCTCACGCTGGACCCCAGCCACTATTACGCCGGCGTGCACCAGGGCAAGTCCTTCGACCAGCTCTATCCGTACGTGCAGGGCACCGGGTTGCGCGCTGGCGGCATGAGTTGGGAACAGATCCATCTGCCCTGGGGCGAAGGCAAGGTCGATTTCGCGAAGATCATCCGCGACCTGGAAAAGGCCGGCTACCAGGGCTTCTACGCAGCCGAGTACATCGAAGGCTTTAACCAGGTCGATGCGTTGGTTCAGTCGCGACGGTTTCTCGAGTGGATTCGACAATACGACCAGGGAGGCAAGCCATGATTCGCGTCGGACTCGTTGGTGCCGGGTTCATGGGGCGCAACCACTTTAATCAGTACGAGAAGCTCACCGACCGAGCCAAGGTGGTCGCCCTGTGCGACCAGGAGCCCGACCGCCGCGCCGGGAACTGGTCCAACGTCGGTGGCAACGTCGGCGACACGCAGGGCACGCAGCGCGATCTGGGCGATATTCGCCAGTACGCCGACTACCGCGAACTGATCGCCGACCCGGCAGTGGATATGGTGGACATCTGCACGCCCACCTACCTGCACAAGGAGATGACCATCGCCGCGCTTCAGGCCGGCAAGCATGTCCTCTGCGAGAAAGCCATGGCCCTGAGCGTCGAAGAATGCGACGAAATGCTCCACGCCGCCCAGAGTGCCCGCGGCCAGTTCATGATCGCTCAGGTTATTCGCTTCTGGCCCGAGTGCGTCTGGCTCAGCAAGGCGATCGAAAATTGCCGGTACGGCGAGCTGCGCTCGCTGCAACTGCGGCGCCAGGCCAGCACGCCGGGCTATTCATTGAACAACTGGCTGCTGGACCCGACGCTCTCCGGCGGCGCCATCATCGACCTCCACGTGCACGATGTGGACTGGGCTTTGCAGCTTGTGGGCGTGCCCACGGCGGTCACGGCCCAGGGATGGCAGACGGCCAACGGGAGCGTAGACCGCATCGTCTCCTTGTGGAAGTGCGGTCCGAATCAGGTCGTGCAGATTGAAGGCGCCTGGGATCTCCCGCCGGGCTTCGGATTCAACATGGGCTATACGGCCGTCTTCGAGCAGGCCACCGCCATCTTCGACTTCAGCAGCGGCAAGCCGCTGACCGTCTACCCGGCGGAAGGCGAAGCCCAGACACCTAAGGTCGAGGGTGAAGACGGCTACTTCCAGGAGATCCGCTACTTCCTCGACTGCGTCGCCCGCAACGAGGCACCGAGCATCAGCACCCCCCGCGAAAGCCGCGACGCAGTGGCCGTCGCCCTGGCCGAAAAGCAGAGCATCCTCTCAGGTGAAACCGTCCGCATCGCATAGACGTCATCAGATGGGTCGCCCCGATTGGCCCATCGGATTGGCCCCAGCGCATCGGCCCCAGCAGATTCCCGGAAACCACCCAATGAGCCGTCGCCAACGTTCCCTCCCCCGGTACTCCGGGGGAGGGCCAGGGTGGAGGCTTGGCGGTTAACTTGCGCACGAAGGCACTGGCCCCCGGGGAGGGCACCCCGCTGCTTTGCGTCGTGGCTGGTGCGCCCATGCCTGAAACATCTCGGCACAACCATCTGCCGCCCCTTCGGGGCTTATGGTTCCGCCCGCACTGATGCCTACCGGGGGTTTACACCCCCGGCTATTAACTCTAGCCCCTTCAGGGCTTTAGCTCGAGCTTCGAGGCTCTGGATCGAGCTTTGGGGCTTTGGCTCAACTCTCGAGGCCTCGCAGCTCGACTCCGGGGCTTCTGATCTCCACGTTAGGGACCTTGGATCACGATGACCGAAACGTCGCCAGCTTCTCAGGCTTGCACGGTCACCACCTTCTCACGCCTGCACGACCGCCTTCCGCTGTGCATCCCACGTCATCATCTTGTGCTCGAACCACGATTGATTCGCCAGTGCCACCGGGATGACGCCGTACAACCCCAGTTCCACCGGGCAGTTCAGCGGCGCGTTGTCGCGGATGGCCGCGTGGTGGTTTTTGTGGTGCAGCCCGATGTCCTCGCCGCCCTTTTTCGTGTACGTCTCGATGACCTTGCCGCCCTTGCCTTCGGTCGCAATCTGCCAGCCGTTGCCGTTGAAGATCAGCGTCGCGTCCCATCCGCGGATGCAGTGCTCGATGGTGCGGCGGTTGGCCATGGTCCCCAGCACGTGAACGGTCATGCCCGGCGTCACTCCCTCCATGGCCGGATACTCAACCAGCATCTCGAAGTTGTCGGGCAGATCCCGCCCGTCCGGCCACAGGTAGATCCCGCCCATACCCGCCACGCGCACCGGGTCCTTCAGACCGCACGCTCGAATGATGCGCGTGATGCGGTGCACGAACAGATCGGTGGCCACACCGCCCGAGTAGTCCCGGTAGTTGCGCCACTCGAAGTAGCGTGGCGGGCTCCAGGGACGCTTGGGCGCCGAACCGAGCCAGGACTCCCAATCGAGGTCCTCCGGCTTGGGCATGTTGGCGTCGATCCCCTTGCGCCACGGCGCCTCATCACGGCCATAGTTGCGGCAATACTCGATCTGGGCCTGAATGACCGGCCCGAGCTTACCCGCCCGGATGGCCTCGTTGGCGGCCGCATAGCTGTCGCTGCTCATGCCTTGAACGCCGACCTGAAGCTTCAGTTGAGTCTGCTTCACCTTGGCGACGACCGCCTGAGCCTCCTCGATGGTGTGGGCCAGGGGCTTCTCGACGTATACATGCTTGCCGGCCTCGAGCGCATCGAGGCACTGCCGGGCGTGCCAGTGCTCCGGCGTGGCAAAGGTGACGTAATCCACGTCCTTCATGGCCAGCACGTCCCGGTAGTCGCGCACGATCTTGGCATCACCACCGGCCGAGCGGATCTTGTCCTGGAATTCCTTCGCCCGTGTCTCATAGACGTCGCAGACCGCCAGGATGCCCAGCCGCTCCTCCTCGCGCATGGCCAGCAGGGCCGGCAGATGCTGCGAGCCAGCAATCGAGCCGCAGCCCACCAGGGCCATGTTCAGCCGCTCGTTCGCCCCCGGCGTTGCCGCATAGCTTCTGGCGGTCATCGCGGCCGTGCCGGCCAGGGCGGCGGACTTGAGCAGTCCGCGGCGGGTGAGTTCATTCGTTGGCATGGATGGGCTCCTTTCGGTTGATCGCATGTCCGCACGCCGATTGACTTTGCTGCTGCACCGGTTATCCTGCAACATCGAATTGTTTACAGAAGAGGCCGGTTTTCGTCAACAAGTGGCTCCCGGTAGTTCTGCAGCTTTCAGCATGGTGAGGCGTCGCATGCAATGTGTCAATCGTACTCTGGGCTCGCTCGCCCAACCCATGAATTGGATCCTGCCTAGTCTGGCACTGGCCTTGGCCATGTCGTGTGTCGGTCCCCTGCTGGCCGACCAGCCATCCGCCGAAAGCCAGCGGCGGCCCAACATCCTGTTCATCATGGTCGACGATCTGGGACCGGAGTGGCTCGGCTGCTACGGCAGCGAGCACAAGACTCCACGGATCGACCGCCTGGCCGAGACTGGCATTCGCTTCCGCAACGTCTGGGCCACGCCGCTGTGCACGCCGACGCGCCACGAGTTGCTCACCGGGCGTTACCCTTTCCGTACGGGCTGGACCACGCATCACGACAGCCCCCGCTGGGGTGGCCAGCACTTCGACCCGAAACGCGAATATGCCTTTGCGCGGGCCCTGCGTGACGCCGGCTACGCCACGGCCATCGCAGGCAAATGGCAGATCAATGATCTCCGCGAGCAGCGCAATGCCCTCCAGGAGCACGGCTTCGACGAACACTGTGTCTGGCCCGGTTTCGAGACGGGGCAGACGCGCGACATGGAGCGCTATTTCGATCCGTTCGTTCAGATCAACGGCCAGCGACCAGATGAGACCGGGAAGTTCGGCCCCGACTTGTTCTGCCAGTTCATCATCGATTTCATGAAACGCCACCGGGACCGCCCCTTTCTGGTTTATTACCCGATGGTCCTCACGCACACGCCGTTCACGCGCACACCGCACAACCGCAACGACACCAGCCTGCCCGACACGGGGATTCCCCTGCATCCCGGCATGGTGGACTACGTGGACCATCTTGTCGGGCGACTGATGGACGCGCTGGACGAGCTTCGCCTTCGCGAGAATACGCTCGTGATCCTCACCAGCGACAACGGAACCGTGCGCGGAGTCAAGGGCCGGATGAAAGGACGGCTGGTGAACGGCGGCAAGGGCACACTGACGGAGGCCGGCATCGGCGTACCCTTAATGGTGAGCTGGCCCGGTCGTGCGCCGAAA
Organism: Phycisphaerae bacterium; assembly: GCA_045863575.1. Taxonomy (GTDB): domain Bacteria; phylum Planctomycetota; class Phycisphaerae; order UBA1845; family PWPN01; genus JAAXZI01. The sequence continues at coordinate 3,198 of BTUC01000021.1, read as the reverse complement.
GGCACGACCAGCACCGAGCTCGTCGACTTCAGCGACTTCTTCCCCACGCTGCTGGAACTAACCGGGGCACGTCCGCCCGAAGGTGTCGTGATCGATGGCAAGTCGTTCGCGGCCACTCTTCGAGGGCGAGACGAGTCCGAGCGCCGGCGTGAGTGGATCTTCTCGCAGCTTGGGCCCAAGCGCGTCATTCGCGATGAGCGTTTCAAGCTTTGGTCGGACGGGAAGCTCTTTGATGTCCAGGCCGACCCGGCAGAGCAGCACGATCTGACCGGCAGCGACGACCCACAGGCCCAGGCCGCCCGAAAGCGACTGCAGGCCGCGCTTGACGCCCTCCCGCCGGATGCGAAGCTGCCGTTTCCGCCGAGAGCCCAGACGGCCGGGAAGTGATTGCGGTGGCGTAACCGCACTCAGGCGAGAGCTGTGTGAAAGTGGGAAAGTGCCAGGGAGAACCATCACCCGATGAATGCCATTAACTCGGATCCGTTCATCTATCGCCGACTTGAACCCGGAGAACTCGACGACTACCGGGAGAATGGCTTCGTATTCTATGGCCGGATCCTGACGGACGCCGGTCTTCAGCAGATGCGTGACGAGTGCATGCAGGCGTGGACCGCGGCCAAGGGCGAGTTCGATGCCAGCAAGACCTGGCTGGAGAACGCCCTGCTGCCCAACATCCACCATCAGTCGGATGTGGTCCGCCGATATTATTTCGCCGGCCCGCTGGTTGACGTGGCCGAACAGCTCATCGGACCCAACATCAAGGGCGCCACCAGCCAGCTCACCTTCAAGATGCGCGGCAACGTCAAGCCGTTCGCCTGGCATCAGGACAACGGCTATGGCGAGTTGGAGCCCTACAACGCGATCAGTTGTCTCACGGCACTCGATGATACCGATACCGAGAACGGCTGCCTGTGGATCCTGCCCGGAAGCCACCGGACCGGCCAGATCAGCGTCGGCGAGGCCGGATCGGCCGCGGCCAAAGCGGCCATGAAGGAGATCCGCGTGGATGTGGACGAGAGCCAGGCCACCCCCATCCCCATGAAAGCCGGCGAATGCCTCATCTTCGGCCCCTGGACGCTGCATAAGTCAGACGGGAACATGAGTTCGACCCGCGACCGACGGATCCTTTTTCTTCGTTACGCCGATGCCGACGCGGTCGAGGTCTACAACCACCGCAAGCCCCGCCTGGGCAGACTGGTTCGCGGCAAAACGCGGTTCGCAGAGGTGGAGGCGTTCGAGAAGGGACTGTCCGTCTAAGCAGTCGGGCTGAAAGGACGTGCGAAAGTGACAAGGTGCGAAAGTGATAAAGTGAGGGCGCTGGCTACCGCGTGCGCGACCCGGAGCAACAGCCTGAGGCAGTGGACGTGCGGCAACGGGTTGAAGCCGGTCCCGTGGAGACAAGGAGACATGGGACAAGGGGACACGGGGACAAGGGGACAAGGAGACACGGAACAAGGAGACACGGGACAAGGGGACACGGGGACAACGGGACAAGGGGAGGCGATTCTGCGTCTCCGTGTCCCCTTGTCCCCTTGCCTCCGTGTCCTGTTGCATTCTCCCTCCCCTGGTACGTCGCCCAATCATTCTCCCTCCCCCGGTACTCCGGGGGAGGGCCGGGGTGGGGGCTTGGCAGGCAAAAGAACATCCGGATCTCCGTATCCCGCGATTCTCAACAGGCAAGCCACCCCAGTTCCCCCCCTGTCGCACCACCGCACCGCCTCTCCGTCGCTCCGTCCCTCCATCTCTCCGTCTCTCCATCGCTTCGTCTCCCCGCGTCCTCGCTGTTCTCTTTGTCACCTTGTCCCCTTGTCCCCTTGTCTCCTTGTCTTGATTTTTCTGGCTCTCCTCGCACAAGCGGCGCCCACCTACGCCGCGCAACCCGCCAAGACACCCAACATCCTCATTCTTTACGCCGACGACCTGGGCCACGGTGACTTGAGCTGCTACGGCGCCAAGGACATCCGGACACCGGCCATCGACTCGCTGGCCCGCTCGGGGATCCGGTTCACGAACTACTACTGCGCCGCGCCGCTGTGTGCCCCTTCCCGGGCAGCCATGCTGACCGGCCGTACGCCGGCCCGGGCGGGCATGGCGCTCGACAAGAACATTCCGCCTGAACCAGGCTCGCCCGGCATGCCCGGCGAGCAAATCACACTGGCCGAGCTGGTCAAGCCGGCCGGTTATGCCACCGCCCTGATCGGCAAATGGCACCTGGGTTCATCTCCCGAGACCTTGCCCAATGCTCAAGGCTTCGACTACTTCTTCGGCTTCCACGCTTCGTTAACCGACTACTTCATGCACACGTTCACCTTGAACAACCGCGAGTACCACGATCTTTACCGCAATGGCGAACAAATCCACCGCGACGGCGAGCACATGACCGACCTGATCGCGGAGGAATCCCTCGCGTTCATCGAAGCGCACCGCCGGGAGCCGTTCCTGCTGTTCGTCTCCTTCAATGCACCGCACTACCCCGTCCAGCCGCAGCAGAAGTGGGTGGATGCCTACCGCGACCTGCCCGAGCCGAGACGCGGGCACGTGGCCCTGGTGGCCGGCATGGACGAGGCCATCGCCAGGATTCTCAGGAAGCTCGACGAGCTAAACCTGGCCGACAACACCTTTGTGTTGTTCACCAGCGACAACGGAGCGGCGGCCGCTTCCCCGCGGGGCGAAGGGGGCGGGCGCAACACGCCCTTCCGCGAGCATAAACGCAGCCTGTTTGACGGCGGCAGCCACGTCCCGGCCATAGTCCGCTGGCCGGGACATGTTCCCGAGAAGCAGACGCGCGATCAACTCGCGATCGAGATGGACGTGTTTCCCACCGTCGCCGACGTCACGGGGGCCAAGCCTCCGGCCGGCCGAACGCTGGACGGCCGAAGCTGGGTGCCACTCTTCGAGGACCCGAAAGCCACCATCCACGAGATGCTCTTCCTGGAGTGGGACGGCCAGGCCGCCATCCGCCAGGGCAAGTGGAAGCTCGTCCGCAATGGGCTGGTGGACCTGGACGTGTCTCGCACGAAGCGAGCCGCTCCCCCAGACGACATCTTCCTGGCCAATGTGGAGTCGGATCCCGGCGAAAGGAAAAACCTCCGCGACCAGCACCCGGAGATTGTCACGCGGCTGATGGCAGCGTGGGAGAAGTGGCGATCGAGCCTCGAGCGGGATTGACTGCCTTCGTAATGAGTCGTCAACTGGAAT
>BTUC01000020.1:2116-32315 GCA_045863575.1 Phycisphaerae bacterium | reverse complement strand
GATAGCACCCGAAGAGCCGGTGGAGGACTTCCGGCCGGTGGCGGTATTCGAGGTGGAAGACACCGTGCACGTGGTCTGCCGGCTGCGCATCGGCGAAGAGGAGATCTACGTCCTGGGCGGTGATCTGCCGCTGGGCATCTACCAGCGTACGGATCTGCCGCCGCACGTGATCTACCGCATGCACCTGGGGAACGTCATCCGCATGGAAGATGAGGAGCGCGACTGACGTCCTGGAGCGGCCGGCGTCCCTGCCGGCGGTCGAACTCTCAATGGCCAACGGCCGGCACAGAGGCCGGCCGCTACAGACGTAATCAACCCCAATAGGTCACCACGGCGCCGAATGACGAATGTCGAAACCCGAATGACGAATGACGAACGGGGCGCCGGATTCGTGGTTGTTTTTCGGATTTCGTCCTTCTTTCGTCATTCTGATTTCGTCATCCGGATTGGCACCATTCGCGCTGCTGACGCGCCCAACTCCGCAACTCGTCGGGCAACTCACTATCGCGGATGGCCTCATCGAACCAGCGCACGGCCTCGCGCTCGCGGCCCAGGCGGCGGTAGAGTTCGCCCACCAGATAGCAGGCCGGCCCTCGGTTCATCGGACTCATCCCACCAGCCAGCAGGGCCTGTTCGAACAGCTCGGCCGCCTCGGACTGATACCGCCTCTCGATGCTGATCGACCGGCGCATCCGCTCGATGCCTTCGCGCAGCATGGTCGGGAATACGTCCAGGCGGACCAGGCGATCCAGAATCCGCTGGGCCGCATGATTCTCACCGTGCCGTCGTAGAATCATCGCCAGCGCGAGTTCCACGAACGGCTGCTGATACCGGTTGAACCGCCCTTCCACCAGCGCCTCGCCGATGCGTGTGGCCGTCCGCATCTCGAGGTCCGCCTGGTTCCCACCCGGCTCCAGCGCCGGCCGCCAGCGCTCGATGTACTTCATTACCCGGGCCAGCCGCGGCTCGGGCGGCAGGACCGATCCCTCTTCCCGGGCGATCCAGGAGGCCCGCAGATGGAGCCAGCCCAGTGCTTCGTCTGAACGACCCCGCCATTGGTAGCACGTGATCGCCAGCGCATACCGATCGGCCGCATCCAGCTCGCGCGGATCGCTGTCCAGACCGAATCCGGCAGGCAGTTTCAATCGCGGCGATTTGAGCACGCGGTCGCGGAAATCCGGGGGCAACACCACGCCCTCGTCGAAGTCCGTCTCATAGCCGCTGTACCCGCAGCGCGGGCAGGTCGCGATGCGATAGAACTCCGGCTGCGGTCCCAGGGCCCGCGCGAACAGGTCGCGATCCACTCCCTCGCGCGTGTTGGTTTGTGCGCAGGTGACCGTGGTGAACGCCTGACCGCATAAAGGGCAGTCGAGTTTGAAGCGGCCCAGCACGGAGAAGGGATCGTCGGCGCCGCTAGTGGTCGAGGAACCCAGCAGGACCAGTGGTGAAATCGCCAGCAGGCACAACAGCAGGCGGGGGTGGCGCCATCGCAGAGTGGAGCCTGGAGAAGTCTGGGCGCGTGTATATCGATCAGAGAGCAATGGGATCAGACCGCACGCCTGCGACGCCGAGGCAGGACGCCCACGGCGCCCAGGGTCATCATGATCAGAACCGCAGGCTCAGGAACGGAGGTCATGACGAATGCAGATTCCATTCCGTCCTCGCCCTCCAGCAAATCGACCGGCAGCAGCAGGCCGTCGAACAGCCCGTCGCCCGGCTCACCCCCCAGGACGGCCGCGATGACGGTGTTATTCACCAGCGCGGCGACTTCGTCGTCGGTGAGCACCTCGCCGACGGCCAGCTTTGCCTTGAGGGTGTTCACGGTCTTCGACGCGGAGGCCAGCTTGGTGGCCCGGTTACTGAACTTGGCGAAAACATTCTCCGTGCCCGTGGCCTGGAAGAACGGATCGGTCAGGACCGCCAGGGCATCCGCGAAGATATTGCCCGAAACATCAATCGGGCCGATATCCAGATCGAGCGTGCCCGTCTCCTCGATACCGAAGCCGTCCGTGGTGAAAGTGCCCCGGTTCGAAATCTGCAGGGTCTGATCGTAGAAGCCCAGTGCGTTGATGTCGGTGTTGATGTCGATCAGTACTCTGCCGGTGGCGGTCAGGTCCTGGATGCCGTTGTTGAGATCGAAGGTGTAGCTGAGTGGCTGATTGCCGGTGTTGAGCGAGAACTCCGCACCGGGAATGCCTCGCCGCGTGAATCCGCCAGACATACCGATGACGCCCGTGAGCGTCAGATCGGCCACGCCGAAGTTGAACCTCCGGTTGTTGTAGGATGCGAAAGCGTTCACGGTGATACCGTCGCCGAGCAAGTTCCGCTCCCCGGAGAACCGGAAATCGAACAAGGCAAGCCCGCGGGCGACGTCTTTGTACAGTTCAGCACGCGCCGGCGCTGCCGGCAGGACGGCCAGTACGACCGCACCCAACATCCATTTCGTGCGCGTGGAAATCATGCGTCCCGTCTCCCGTATCAACCCGGCGGCCTCACCGGAGGTACCCCGGCCCTGGCGCCGAATGCGAACCAGCCCAACCGACCCAGTCTGACGAACGGCTCACCATCCGTCAAGCCGGATCCGCCGATTCCCTAACCATCGTCAATCCGGACCATCCAGGTGACCAGAAAGCCCCCTCCGCCTGCCAGGTCCGATAAACCAGCTCGTAGCGTCCGGGCTGGAGTGTTCGATGTTCGATGGCTCGGTAGGATTCGCGTCCGGCCTCCGTGCGGGACGTTTAGCCAGTGAACGTTCGCCAGGGAGGCCGGACGCTGCATCGATCCCAACCGACTCACCAGCCCTGGCCGTCTTTGCGCGTCCCGCAAAGAGAAACGTTCATGCCCAGGGCGGCAGCCATGGTCGCCTTCACCAGCGCGGCCCGATCAGCCGCCTCCGCATCCTTGGCGTATGCCACATGAATATGGTTGGCCTTGTGCCGGGCCATCAATTGATCCCGTGTCACGCCGTAGGTCACTGCGTGCATGATCGGCCATTGCGGCGTGGTGGCCTGCCACCGGCGCTGCGTTTCCTGCTCGGGCAGCTTGACCACGCCCGCCCGGCCGATATCCATATTTAACCTTCCGTCAGCAACGAAGATGCGCGACCAGACGATCTCGCCGGGCTTGCTGACGCCTTTCAGCGTCCCGCCGCCCAGCGGAAAGTACATGGCCGGCTGCCGATCGCTGGCAGCGCCTTTCCAGCCGCCGATGAAATGCGCCGGCGGCGCCGCCCCGCTGATCAGGAAGACCCACACGTATTCGTCGGTCGTGCCCGACTGATCCTCGTCACCCCAACGGACGTCGTGCAGCGTGTTTTCCGGCGGCTGACCCATGGCCCGGTGGATGCGGTAGGTCATCAGGCCATCAAGGCCGGCACATTGATCCACCTCGTTGAAATGCGGCAGGGCCTCGCCCTTGTACAGCACCCGCTTGCCGTCGCGGCTGGTCACCGGCGGCCGGTCGACGTTGTTCAGCGTCCCCTCCACCAGATCGCTGGCCGGCAGCAGGTCCTTGAGCCCCTGCTGGTACTGGATGCCGATGCAGTCGCAACCGAAGTCGTCAGCAATGCGCATGGCCGCGATGTACATCTTGCACTGCAGGAGAATCTGCTTGTCGGTCAGATTCTTCTTTTCATTCTTGCCCGTGTTGAACGTCAGGCCACGGCTCTCCATCCATTTGCGGACCGCTTTGGCGTCCTTGTCCGAGACTTGCGTCGTCTCGTAGTACAGGGCGGACTGGCTCAGGCGCTCCTTGTAGACGCCGGTGGCGTGCAGCAGATCGTCGGGGATGATGGCGTTGTACATCCCCATGCAGCCCTCATCGAACACGCCCATGATGGCCTTTTCACGCTGGAGCTGAACGGCCAGAGCTTCACCGAGCCGGCGTTCGTCGGTGCCCACCGCGATTCCGTTGCGCTGCGGTGCGAACGGATGCACATGGTCCGTGGGGTGCGTCACAGCGCCGGTCTGCAACCAGCTCCGCAGGCCCTTGCGGAAGAAATCATCCGTGAAATCCTTGCTCCAGAGCGTCGAATACTTCACGCCCGCCTTGGTCAGCGAGCCGTTGAGGTTCAGCATCCCCACCAGCCCCGGCCAGGTGCCTGACCAGTTCGCCACCGTCAGGATGGGCCCGCGGTGGCTGACCAGGCCTTGCAGCACGTGATGCGAGTACTGCCAGACGGCCTCGGCCACGATCAGCGGCGCGACCGGATCGATCTTGCGGAAGATGTCGACGCCCTCCGCCTGGGAGGCGAGAAAGCCGTGGCCGACGTCCTTCTTGACCGGGTGAGCGCGGACGAGCTGATAGCCTTCGGCCTTGACGGCCTTGCCGAGGGCCTGCTCCATCTTGTTCTGCTCCGGCCAGCACGTCTGGTTGGCCGACAACCGCAAGTCACCGCTGGCGACCATGAGCACCTGCTTGTCCTTGATGGGCTTGGGTTCAACCGTGTTAGGCATCCGGTAGTTGGCCATGAGTTGTGCATCCTCGTGTGAGCGACTCGTCCCGCGCGCCGATCGATCTTCCGCACGATCGCCCGCGCCGGCCGATTTTCTACTCCCCGCAAGCCCCCCACGCAAGTCAAAGCTCTGAGCCGCAAGCGGAAGGAAGAATCCCGGGTATCCTTGACGGCAGAAAAGACCCATGCGACTGAAACGGCGCGGGAAGCCTGACGTGGCGCGGGACGCGTCCAACTCCCCCCCTTACGAATTGGGGTTGGGGGTTGAGCGGCGGGCGAGTTTCGCGAGCGGAAAGTGCACGCCGCACCCAGGGGCTGCCAGCGATCTGCCTGTCTCCATCGCTCCGTCTCGCCGTCCCTGTCTCAATACGAGGGGCCGGCGACGGCAAGCCCTCATTCGTCCGGTGAAGGCGACGGCCCCGCATCCGTGGCCCGCAGGTCCAGCCCCAGCAGCACGCGCTTCTTGTTGGACATGTCCCCGATGATCCGCCGCAGCGGCTCGGGAAGCAGCTTGATGAGCGTGGGGGCGGCGAGGATCTGCTGGTCCCTGGCCAGAACCGGCTGCCGATAGACGTCGATCACCTCCAGGTCATAGCGCCCGCTGAGGTGCTCCTCGCAGATCTTCTTGAGATTGCCAATGGCCCGCAGCGCCGCGGGGGTCATGCCGCTGATGTACAGGCGCAGCACGTAGCGCTGCGCGGCGGTTTCGGCGATGGCCCGCTCGTATGCTTCGGCCGTGATGGACACGGGCGCCCGTCGCGGGGCAGGAGACTTGCTGCGCTTGGTCATGATGGACTCCGTTTTCGTTGCTTCGCCCCGGGAACTCGTAAACTCCTGCCACTCATCAGTTTATTTCGGCGACGGCTCAACCCGTGGCCATCTTCCGTCAGCAAACCCAGGCCAGCCAGCACCCGCTCGCCACTGGACAGGCTTCCGATCACCGCGCGGACCGGCGGCGGCCCCGTGCGGACCAGCGTGGGGATGGCGAGGATCTGGTCGGCCCGGGCTAATTCCGGGTGCTTCAGCAGGTCAACGACCTCAATTCGATATTGCCCCGCGATGTACTGCTCGCAGATCCGCTTGAGGTTCGCCAGGGCCACGGCACAACGCGGGGTCTTGTCAATGACATACAGCCGCAGCTCGTAAAGAACCCCGCACGCTCCGCGGCGCCGGCTCTTTGTCCTGGATCTCATGAAACGCGATGATGTTGCAGGCACGAGTCACCTCCTGCCCTTTATGCTGCGGTGAGATTGGACATGTGTCCCGGCCGACATTCTCTTGTTGCGGGTTGGGTAGGCCTGCGGCGCATGCTCTCACCAGGCGGTCAAAGGTATGCGGGAGCTGCGTATCCCAGGGGCTGGCCAGGGGAGATGCACCTGCTGCCCCTTTCGGCAATGAACCTACCATCTTAACACGGAATCGAATTCAGCCAAATGAGGACGCAGAATCGTAAATAAACTCAGGCTATTTGCGTCAGGGCGTGAACAAACGCCGTGTCTCAATGAAAAAGCCGTGGCCGTGGCCACGGCTCGGATCGCACTGTGGGTGATTGACGGGGCAGCTCCGCTCTGCGGGAGCAGCAATCCAGCCACTATTGGCACAGGGCTCACACGACGTTGGATTTGCCCGGCAACGGGACAGGATATCGGCCATCCTCGCCGGGAACGATCGGCGGGGTCGAGTCCATCGTGTACTTTTCAATTCCGGGAGCCAGCTCCAGCTCCGACGAGAGTGCCTGCTCCCAGGTGATCTCTTTGCCCGACTGGGCGGCCATCCGGCCCAGGATCCCGGTCAACGAGGCATAGGCCGACCGCTTGGTCTCGTTGTACGGCTTATCCTGCCGGATGGCCTCAAACAGCAGATCGTGCTCCACCTGGTACTGGTCGCGCTTCTCGTCCTTGAAACGCCAGATGATATTCTCTTCGGCTTGCTTGTGACCTTTGTAGATCAGCGGATCCTTGATGCCTTCGCCCAAGACGGCCGAGCCCTTGGCCCCGTGGATCACATCGCCCCAGAACTCCCAGCAGTTGGCCATGTGCCGGGCCTGGGCGAACATCCGCGTCCCATCGGGGAACGAGTATTCGACGGCGTAGTGGTCGTACATCTGGTCGTTCTCGGTGCGGACCGCCCGTCCGCCCTGCCCCTGCGCGGACACCGGCCACGCTTCCTTTACCCAGCAGCAGATGTCCAGGTTGTGAATGAGCCAGTCGAGAATGAAGCTGCCGCCCAACCAGTTGAAGTTGTGGAAGTGGCGGATCTGATAGGCCATCTCGCTCATGTCCGCCGGCTTGGGCTGGAGGCCGACCGGCCAGTGCTGGCGATAGGCCCAGCAGGTGATGACGTCGCCGATGATCCCGTCGTGGATCCGGTCCACGGCCTCTTCCAGGGCGTTGTAGTGCCGGCTCATCAGGCCGCCGGCGATCTTCAGGTTTTTCTTGTCGGCCTCCTCGCCGGCTTTGAGCACGCGGCGAACGCCCGGACCGTCGACGGCGAAGGCCTTCTCCATGAACACGTGGCAGCCCTTGGACACCGCGTATTCCAGGTGCGGCGGCCGGAAACCCGGCGGCGTCGCCAGCAGCACGACGCCTGAGCCGTCCAGAGTGTCAATGGCCTGCTTGTAGGCGTCGAAGCCGAGGAACTGCCGCTGCTTAGGCACGTTAACCTGCTTGCCGAGCTTGGAGGACAGATTCTTGAGGCTGGATTCCAGACGGTCGGGGAAGACATCGGCCATGGCCACCAGTTCGGTCGGGCCGCTCTTGGTGGACAGTGCGTTGATGGCCGCCCCCGTGCCGCGCCCGCCGCAGCCGACCAGGGCCACCTTGATGGTATTGTTCTCCGCCGCGTGGACCGCCGGAACGGCCACCGACGCCAACGCCGAAGCAGCGGCGATCCGCCCGGTGGTGCCCAGAAACTCACGACGCGACGCACGGTGCACTCTGTTCTGTTTCACGATTCGATCCTTGCTGAATGAGCCAGTGAGGTGCCTGATCCTCGCTTCCAACCGGACCGTACCAGGCCAGTTGACACGATTATCGATGAATGGCTGCCGGCTCACAAGAGTGCTGCGCTTGCGTCGGCACCACTTCTACTCGTAGCCTGTAGGCTGCTCACGCAGACGGCCGGACTGCCGCCGCAGCCTGCCTCGCCTGTTCTGCACGTGAAGGATGGACCCCAGACGGAGTAACATCAGGACATGGCTGCCAATCCTTACACCACCGGCCTGCCGGGCCTGGACCACGTGCTCAAGGGGCTGCTGCCCGGGGATAATGTCGTCTGGCAGGTGGATTCGGTGGAGCATTACCGCTCGTTCCTGGCCCCCTACTGCACGGCCGCGCAGAAGTCGGGCAAGACGGTCGTGTACTTCCGCTTTGCCAAGCATGAGCCGTTGCTGACCGAGGATTGCGGCGCCCAGATCTGCGAGCTGCATCCTGACGAGGGGTTCGAGAAGTTCCTGAGCCAGATCCACGGCGTGCTCAGCTCCACGCGCGACTATGGCGCGTACGTGTTCGATTGCCTCTCCGACCTGGCGGTGGACTGGCACAGCGACCGCATGCTGGGGAACTTCTTTCGCCTGACCTGTCCCTACGTCTACGAGGTGGAAGGACTGGCCTATTTCGCGCTGCTCAAGGGCTGGCACTCGCCCAGCGCGGTCTCCATGATTGCGGATACTACCCAGATCCTCCTGGACCTCTACCACCACGAGGGCCAGACCTACGTGCACCCGATCAAGGTGCAGCAGCGGCATTCCCCGACCATGTATATGCTGCACGAGTGGGAGGAGGACGCGTTCCGCCCGGTGACCGAAAGCGCCACCATCGCCCGGGTGCTGGCGTCCATCCCTTATTCGGGGGCCACGGCGCTGCGGCAGCGTCTGGGGGTATGGACTCGCGCGTTTCTGCAGGCCGAGGAGGAGACGGAGGGCATCCGCCCGCGCGGCTCACGACAGCACCAGAAGGAGCTCAAGGAGCGCCTGACCCGCATGCTGCTCTCCCGCGACGAGAAGTTCCTCAAGCTGGCCGCAAAGTACCTCGAGGTGCGCGATATCCTGCAGATCTGGCGGCGGATGATCGGCACCGGCCTGATCGGCGGCAAGTCCGTGGGCATGCTGCTGGCCCGGGCCATCCTCCGACACTCGGATCCGCGCTGGGAGCGACTGCTGGAGCAGCACGACTCGTTCTACATCGGCTCGGACGTGTTCTACACCTACCTGGTCCAGAACGGCTGCTGGTGGATCCGTGAGAAACAGAAGAATCCGGCCACCTTCCTCGACGGGGCCGAAGAAGGCCGCCGCCGGATCCTGACGGGCACCTTCACGCCCGAAGTGCGCAACGAGTTCGCGGCCATGCTCGAGTATTTCGGCCAGAGCCCGATCATCGTGCGTTCCAGCAGCCTCCTGGAGGATGCCTTTGGCAACTCGTTTGCCGGCAAGTACCACAGCGTCTTCTGCGGCAACCAGGGCTCACCTGAGAAGCGGCTCGACGACTTCATGTCCGCCGTCCGCACGGTGTATGCCAGCACGATGAGCGAGGAGGCGCTGCGCTACCGGGCCCGGCGGGGAATTCTGGAACGCGATGAGCAGATGTCGCTGCTCGTGCAGCGGGTGTCCGGCTCGATGCACGGCAGCCTCTTCTATCCGCAGGTAGCCGGGGTCGGCCTTTCCTACAACCCTTATGCCTGGAACGAACGCATCGATCCGCAGGCCGGCATGTTGCGCATCGTCTTCGGGTTGGGCACCCGGGCGGTGGACCGCTCCGACGACGACTACACGCGAGTGGTGGCCCTGAATGCCCCCGAGCTGCGGCCGGAGGCCGGCGAGGAGGAGATCCGCCGCTATGCCCAGCGTAAGGTGGACACCCTGGACCTCACCTCCAATCGGCTGGTTTCCCGGGACTTCATCGACGTGGTCGCCGAGAACGCGCTGCAGAACCTCGAGATGTTCGCCACCCGGGACGAGGAGTTGGAACGGCTGGCCCGGGATACCGGACGAGGAAAGGTATTCTCTTGGATTCTGACCTTCGACCGGCTGCTGGGCGAAACACGCCTCGTGCAGGATCTGCGCGACATGCTGAACACCCTGGAGGACGCCTACGGGTGCGCGGTGGACACCGAGTTCACGGTTAACTTCTTCAAGACCGAAGGATACAAGATCAATCTGCTCCAGTGCCGGCCGCTTCAGGTCCAGGTGCAGACGGCCACGGCCGCACCGATATCCGACGTCCCCGCGGAAGACGTGATTCTGCGGGCCGGCGGCGTGGTCGTGGGCCAGAGCCGCCTGTCGCCGCTTGACCGGCTGATCTATGTCGAGCCGGAGGCCTACGGTGCTCTGCCGATCAACGACCGCTACACCGTGGCCCGCCTGATCGGCCGGCTGATGCACATGGTCAAACCCGAGGAGGGCCTGCAAGTCGCTCTGCTGGGGCCGGGCCGATGGGGTACCACCACGCCCGCTCTGGGCGTGCCTGTCTCCTACGCCGAGATCAGCCGGGCGGCAGCCATCTGCGAGATCGTGGCCATGCGGGAGGGACTGGTTCCCGACGTCTCACTGGGGACCCACTTCTTCAACGAGCTGGTCGAGGCGAATATCCTGTATTTCGCCCTCTTTCCCCACCGCGAAGGCAATGAACTCAATGAATCGTTCTTCCGCGAGACTCCCAGCAGCCTGGAACGGCTGCTGCCGCAAGCGGGCCCATACGCCCATATTCTTCGGGTGATTGACAGGGATGCTATCCCGAACGGCCGGCGAATCCGGGTTCACGCCGACAACGCCAACCAGCGCGTGCTCTGCTTCTTGTCCGACGAGAGCAATTAAGAGGGGACCCGGAAACCAGCATTGTGTGAGACCGGCATCTTACTGGTCAACGACGGGCTGGAAGCCCGTCCCGCATGTGAAGGGATTTTGCCGCTCCAGTGAGCCCTATCCGCCAGCCTGTAGCGGCCGGCCACCCAGCCGGCCCTTCCACGCCCAACGGCCGGCACAGAGGCCGGCCGCTACGAGTATGCGTAGGAAAGTGAAAAGCTCCGCCGGAGCTTTGCGCAGCCGCGGCGGAGCCGATGATTCGCATCGCCACTGTGCCGCTGCCGGCGAATCTACGCCGGTGCGGCTTTGGGAATCAGACCAGTCCCTGGTCGAGCATCGCGTCGGCCACCTTGACGAAGCCGGCGATGTTGGCGCCCAGCACGTAGTTATGCGGCTGGCCGTACTCCTCCGCCGTCTCGAACACCGACGTGTGGATGGCTTTCATGATGCCGCGCAGGCGCGAATCCACTTCCTCCCGCGTCCAGCGGGTGTGCTGGGCGTTCTGCGACATTTCCAGGCCCGACGTCGCCACGCCGCCGGCGTTGGCTGCTTTGCCCGGCCCATAGAAGATCTTCTTGCCCAGGAACACCTCGACGCCGGCCGGCTCAGTGGGCATGTTGGCTCCCTCGGCAACCAGCATGCATCCATTCTTCACCAGCCCCTTGGCATCCTCGCCGGAGATCTCGTTCTGCGTGGCGGACGGGAAAGCACACTGGCAGGGGATGCTCCAGGGCCGCACGCCATCCAGATAAGACGAGCCGCGGAACTTGTCCTCGTATTCGCGAATTCGGCCGCGGCGGATGTTCTTGAGCTCCATAACCCAGGCGAGCTTTTCTGCCGAGATTCCGGCCGGATCGTGAATCGTGCCATTGGAATCCGACAGCGTCACGCAACGGGCGCCGAGCTGGTTCAACTTCTCAATCGTGTACTGGGCCACGTTGCCGGACCCCGAAACGACGCAGGTCTTCCCCTCCAGCGTGTCATCGCGGGTCCTGAGCATTTCCTGGGCGAAGTAAACCGCGCCGTAACCCGTCGCCTCAGGACGAATCAGCGAGCCACCCCAGTTCAGCGATTTTCCCGTCAAAACGCCGGTGAACTCATTGCGGATACGCTTGTACTGACCGAACAGGTAGCCGATTTCACGGCCCCCGACGCCGATATCGCCGGCCGGAACGTCCGTATTCGGTCCGATGTGACGGCAAAGCTCGGTCATGAACGACTGGCAGAAGCGCATGACCTCGTTGTCCGACTTGCCCTTGGGGTCAAAATCGGACCCACCCTTGCCCCCGCCCATGGGCAGTGTGGTCAGAGAATTCTTGAGAATCTGTTCGAAGCCCAGGAATTTCAGAATGCTCAGGTTCACCGTGGGGTGAAAGCGCAGCCCGCCTTTGTACGGTCCGATGGCGCTGCTGAATTCAACCCGATAGCCCCGGTTGACCTGGACTTGCCCGCGATCATCCTGCCAGGGAACGCGAAAGAGAATAACCCGCTCAGGCTCGACGAAGCGTTCCAGGACCCGGCCCTTCTCGTATTTGCTGTTTCGCTGGAGCACGGGCTCGAGGCTCTCGAGCACTTCCTCCACCGCCTGATGGAACTCCTGCTCGCCGGGATTCCGTCGGACGACATCGTTGAGCACCTCTGAGCTGTAGGACATGACGCGTTCTTCCTCTTGCTGGGTCAGGCGTCGCATGGCTGGACACGGTCAGCATCATCAGACGCCACTTATGATATAATGCCCCCTAAAAATCGACGCAAGACCTTAAGCATAAAGAAGTTGCGATTTTTTCCAGAATAAGGCTTTACTAAAGCTGGCCATAAGCTATGATTAATGCCGAGGTCCATCACCATGAATATTGCCACCATGAAACTCTTCTGTGATGTGGTGCGCTGCCGCAGTTTCTCTCAAGCAGCCTCTCTCAACGGGATATCCCAATCCGCCGCCAGCCAGGCAGTCAGCCAACTCGAGCGGGAAGTTGGCGTGAAGCTCATTGATCGCACGCGGCGGCCTTTCGTCCTCACCCAGGAAGGGGAGATCTATCACGCCGGATTCTCCGACATGATCGCCCGCTTTGAGGGCATGGAGGCGGACGTCCGTGCGCTTCGGCAGGAAATGTCTGGCCTGGTGCGTGTGGCGGCCATCTATTCGGTGGGCCTGCACGAAATGCGAGCCTGCATGCAGAGTTTCATGAGCCGATTCCCCAAGGCACGCGTTCGATTGCAGTACCTGCTGCCGACCCGGGTCTACGAGGCGGTCGAGAACGGCGAGGTCGACCTGGGCATTGTCTCCTATCCTCTGGCCACGCGTGAACTGGCCGTCATCCCGCTGCGTTCCGAGGAAATGCTGCTGGTTTGCCATCCCCAGCATCACCTGACGACACAGTCCAGCGTCAGTCTCCGCCAGTTGCATGGTGAGAATTTTGTGGCCTTCGAACGCGACCTGGCTATCTGCAGGGATCTTGACCGCCACCTGCGCGAGCACCATGTCAGCGTTCGAAAGGTGATGGAGTTCGACAACATCGAAACCATCAAGCAGGCCATCGAAATCGGCGCGGGCGTGAGCATTCTGCCCAAGCCCACCGTGCGCAAAGAGATCGCATCCGGCGTGCTCTCCGGCATCCCCATCAGCGATGACGACTTACACCGCCCTATCGGAATCCTCCACCGCCAGCGCATCAGTCTGGCGCCCGTGCTGAAGAAGTTTATCGAGGTCCTCAAGACCACCCAGGGCCATGTTCCTGAGAACGGTGCAGAGGGTGCAGAGCCGAACGAGCTCAAACCGCTCGAGTTCACGCGCGCGGAATCCGCGTACGCGGAGCAGGAAGTGACGCCGTCTTCGCAACACTAGAAGAATTCACTCAACTAGAACGGATTCTAAAAGAAGCACATACTAATACAAATTACTCGCACATGAATTTTTCACCTCATTTGAACAATGGAATTATCTTCACTGTGTGGAGTACTGGCAACCGAACGGCCGCGGGTGGAGATTGGACAACGGTACCGGCACCATTCCCCCTTGCAGAAAGGGGTAAAGACTCCCGCGTCGAGTCACCGCTTACAAGCCCGGCGAAGGTCCGAGTAGCACCTCGATCGCGGCCGCGATATCGGGCGAGCGCATCAGGCTTTCCCCAACCAGCAAAGCACGCGCGCCGGCGGCGATCATCCGTTGAACGTCTGCCGGTGTCCTGATACCGCTCTCGGCCACCAGCAGCGTGCCGGCGACCCGAGCTGAGAGCTTCTCGAAAGTGGCCAGGTCGGTCCGCTGGATCTTGAGATTGCGGTTATTGACCCCCAGCAGGCTTCGCTTGTCGTTCGGAAATCGAACCACGGCCCGCAACTCGTCGAGCGTTTCTGGCTCGTGCACTTCAATCAAGCTGGTCAAACCCAGTTCAAAAGCGAGATCGAGCAACTCCTTCAGGCGCGAGGCCGGCAGCACCTCCCCGATGAGCAGGACCGCATCCGCCCCGGCCGCCCGCGCTTCGTATACCTGGTAAGCGTCAATGATGAAGTCCTTGCGCAGCACCGGCAGCGGAACGGCCGAACGTACCTGGTCGACGTATTCGAGCCGGCCATCAAAATAGGTTTCGTCGGTCAACACGCTGAGGCACGAGGCGCCGGCCCCATGGTAGATAGAAGCGATCCGCACCGGGTCGAAGTCGGGCCGGATCAGGCCGGCCGAGGGCGAACGCCGCTTGATTTCGGCAATCAGATGAATGCCACGTTGGGGAGGAGCGGCGATGGCCGCATAGAAACCCCGCGGCGGCGGCAGATCGCGGACGGCCGCCTTCAAATCGGCCAGTGGACGCCGTGCCATGGCCGCACGCAACTCGCCACGTTTGGTCTCTACAATCTGATCCAATATATTGGCCACGCCCGGCAACCTCCTGCTATCAGCCGCCGCATTGTAGCCGACCGCGGAACCACCCGCGATCAAGAGCAGGATGGCCCCCAGAGCGCAGGTCCCGTAACGGAGTAGCGATGAACAGAGCAGTCGAGCTTCTGGACCTGCTGCTGGCGGTGGCGGGCGGCCTCGTCTTCGCGGCTTGCCTGTGGCGATGGTGGCGATTGGGGCGGCGCGACCCTCTCCGTGGATCGCCGTTGCGGTCCAACAGCCTCTGGCTGCTCGACGTCTGGTTGATCATCGGCATCTACGTGTTGGGGATCTCACTCGGCTCGCAGATGGCCAAAGGATTGGCGCCGGCTGAGCTCGCAGGCGAGGGGCTCGTCGTCTGGCAAGGCGTGTTCGGCACCAGTGTCGCACAGATCCTGATCGTGGCGGCCTGCCTGGCCATGGCGCGGCGGTCGTTCGCGGCCGGTATCCGCGGCTTTGGCATCGGCCGCAATCCGCCCTCGCGAGACCTGGTGTGGGCATTGGGCGGCTGGCTGGTCGCGATCGCTGCGACACGACTCGTTGTCTTTGCCACCCAGGTGGTCATCCACTGGTGGTCTCCTGATTTCCAGGCTCCCGAGCACGGCGTCTTCCAGACACTCGAGAACCCGGCAGTCAGAACCTGGATGCGCGCTGTAGCCATTGCCGGCGCCTTCCTGCTGGCTCCCATCGGCGAGGAGATGCTGTTCCGCGGGGTCCTGCAAACGTCCCTGCGCAAGGTCCTGCCGCCCCGGACGGGATCACTTGCCCACCGGTGGGCGGCGGTTGCGGCCGCCGGTGCTCTTTTTGGCCTGGTGCACAGTTCGACGCCACACCACGTACCAGCGCTGATCGTGTTGGGCATCCTGCTGGGCTTTCTTTACGAGCGCACCGGGTCCCTGGTCGTCCCCGTCCTGGTGCACATGCTTTTCAACGGAAAGTCGCTCTTGTGGAGCTACCTGGTAGGTCAGCCGAGCCAGTAGATCAGCAGCAGGTCGATGCAGATGGCGGCCGTCAGCGCGAAGCCCAGCCGTAGGGGCACGGACCAGGCGTCGGGGCGGCTGAGTGAATCCAGCGTGGCGGCCGACTCAAAACGGACGGGAGCGATCTGGTCCGAATAAAACTGGGCCTCGGCCATGAGCAGCATGGCCTCGAACTCCGACAACCCCAGCCGACTGGCATAACGCAGCAGCGCCTCGCGCTTGGAATACCGCAGGAAGCCGCCCTCCAGCTCGGCCACCACCATCCCTTTGAAGATCCTTCGCTTTTCTTCGAGCGTGAAGCCCGTGGATGACCGCTGCGGGGGTGCAGGGGAAGTGGATATCGTCGCGACGCGCGTCTGTCGGTCCTGAGACATTCCCTTCCGCCTCCTCCGCACTATACGGATTCTACGCACGCGCCGCGACGCTCATCCACCTATGGTGGCGCCATGATAGCAGAAGACTTGAGGAATTCCGCAGAATTTTTGATCGTTTTTTTCGGTCCGCAGGTTATCGGGCCTGGCCTTCATCGAGCGGCTGCATCGGAAACGCCGGATTGGGCTCGCGCGCCTCGCGCATGATCCGACGGGCCCGGCCAACGAGATCCGGACGCTCCGCGGCCAAGTCGCGCAGTTTGCCCGCGGGGTTGTTGAGTTCGATGCTCTTGCTGCCGCGAAGGATATCGCGGCGGACGGCCTTGTAGCTCCCCCACCGGACCGCCTGCTGGCCGCGCCCGGCGGGATACTCCGCGCAACGTTGGGGCCTGGGTGGGTCCGGTCATCCTGCGAAGCCGCCAGCCTGACATTTCAGCGAGGCGACGTTTCCGAACGGCATTCACAAACCAAACCAGTCTTGGAGCAATCCTTTAAGTTTCAAGAACGCACGGTCATTGCATCTCTCGAGACTGACGCGCTCGGCAAGACTTCGGAAGAGCCTCGCCGAGACAGGGATTCGCTGCTCGCTCAACGCTGCGTGCATCGCTTCCTTGGGCTCGGTGGGCTTGGATCTGACGTCAGGAATCCACTTGCGTTCCACCAACCAGTCGCGCAGCCTGGGAATCCTATCAGCCCACCCGAGTACCTGATCGACGTTGGACGACTCGCTCCAGACCCAGATCTCAAGTTCCGGGTCCGGAACAACGACGCCGCAGCGATCCTGCCAACCCACACGGCAGAGTCTTGCCTCGACTTCATCCTCAATCTCCGGCGCAGCCATGCGCTCCGCCCCGCTGCCGTGGCGGTCGAAGACGACGAGCGAATGCCGGTGTGTCCTGATGAATGGCCTCAAAAAGTTCTCTTTTCCGGTTACAATAGTCTTCGGTACCTCCGGTTCCACAGGGAACAGCGTTCGTTCAGCGGGTTCGACCTGGGTCCCTGGTTTAAGCCACGCCTTTTCGAGCTGAATCCCGACCTCTCTTGTCTTGCTATCCAGGCCGATGCGGATCTCGTAGCGAATCAGATCAAACTGTTTCTTAAGCTTACCTCTTCGGCCATTTGGTATTTCGACCTCGATAGCCAACTCAAAAACGCTTCCTTTACGACCAAAGAGCAGGTCTTCCAGGTTCTCCGTCCGGTTGCTAACCGCAGCCTCCAGTCCATCGGACACCAGATGCCCCAGAAAGCTCACTACATCAAGGAAAGTCGTCTTGCCACTGGCATTTGGACCGACCAAGACGTGAAATCGGCTGAGAGGCTGGCGCACGTAGCGGAGGCAGCGATAATTCAGCGCCTCTATGAGTCGAATCATGACTTAATCCTCACTCTCATCATCGGCGGGCGTGGATTCGAGCAACATCGACGGGCCGCAACGTGCATTCCAGGGGCCAGACGGACGAGCCACTCGGACACGCCATCCACAATCCGCTTGGCTCCACATGCCGGTCACCGTAGCCGCACTCGTCGCCGTCTCAGCATGGAAACACTGTACACAAAAGCTGCATCAGCCCATAGTCCAGGATCTGCAGCGCGACACCTGCCCCATTTCGCCCCGGCCCTGCAGGTTTTATAATCGTACGTCGAACCCGTCGAACTGCGGGCAGTTCAGTGCCTCAGTTCAGGAGGGCAGGCGAATGGTATGCCCGGAGAAGCGATCAAAGTACAGGCGGCACGTCGCCACCGCGGCTTGCTTCGTGGCCACCCTGGGTACGATGGTGACGGCCACACCGCCGACGATCACCGGGATGCCGGCGGTCAGCGCACCCGCCCTGGTGGCCGACAATGCGACCGAGTATACGGTGACGATGTCAGCCAGTGATCCTGACGGCTATAACGACCTCCGCGAACTGCGGGTGCTGTTCAACTACGACGAATCGGCCGTTCAGACCAAAGGACGTGGTTACCTCGCCTGGGCCCAGGCAGACGGTGATATCACCCGCTATGGTGGAACCTGGGTTACCGCGGACGCCACCGGCGGCGGACGATGGGCTTACCGGTCGGACGCCTGGGGCGGCACCACGTACATGACTCCGCTCGGGTGCGCGATGGCTACCTTTGGTTCCCCCTCCGGCGCCCCGGGCGGGCGCACGGTCATGTGGACCTTTCGAGTGAAGCCCGCCTGGGCTTCCAATCCGGTCATCAACGACGCCGATGCCTTCACCGCCGACTACGCCAGTAGCGTGGGCTGGATGGAGAACAGCGCGGAGTTCGACGTGCTCCCTGCGGGCTGCACCATGTCCGCCGCAACGCCACGGGCGCCGGTGGTCACCGGCCCGACCGGCACGACGTTGAACGTGGCCATCGATCCAGCGGATTCGGCCATCGATGTGTTCGCGATCCGAATCGCACCGGAGATGAACGGCCGGCCCTACGTGCAGGCGGACGGCAGCCTGGGCCAGACCGCCGTCTGGCAGACGAAAGCTCAATGGGCCACGACCAGCGTCACAGGCCTGCTGTGGGATGCCACCTATTCATTCTCCGCGCGGGCAACGCGCTTCACGGCCGGCTTCTGCCCTTCCGGGTACGGCGCCGCAGCCGCTGGAACCACGCTGAATCTCGTGCCCCGCGTACCCCGTGCGGCCGGCAGGCCGCTCAGCCCGGCCGTGCGCGGGCAATGCCCCTACCGCAGCATCCCCGATCCTGGCATCCAAACGGTGTGGGACTGCGGCCGGAACGCCAGCGGGCGCGGCCTGGCCGGCGGCCTCGATGCGGACACTTACGACTGGCGCGACCTGAACTCAGGCGCCAACTGGGGCCTGGTGGGTGGCCACTTCAGCACGCTTCAGTTCCTGCAATTCGCGCGGGATAACGGCGCCTCACCGTTGCTGACGGCCAACGCTTTCGGCGGCGGTGCGAAGGACGACACCGGCACATTCGTCTGCCAGACCGTTAATCCGGAGGGGCTGGCGGCCGATTGGGTGCGTTATACCAACATCATCCTGCAGAACTACCGCATCGGCGACGAGGCCAGCCTCACCGGAGACGACCTGCGGGTTTTTAACTCCATCAACAACTGGCTGGGCCGACCCAAGCTGCTCTCGCCGGGCGAGCCGGCCACGCCGCCGGTCATCTGGTGGGAGATCGGCAATGAACCCGAGCTGGGCGCCATCAACACGTTTCTGAGCAACCACTACCTTAGCCCCACGGACTACCGGGACCGGTACCGCAGCATCAGTCAGGCGATGCTGGCCGTCGACCCGACACTGAAGATCGGTCCCTGCCTGATCAATCCGTCTGATCCGACGGGCAGCGGCCAGTGGCTGGCGGCACTCGCGGCGGATCCCGCGACACCCGTCGATTTCGTGGGTTATCATCCCTATTACTCAGAAATCAAGAACGCGTGGGGCAATCCTCCGGGCATCACCTCCGCGCTGCGCAGGATGAAGGCCTATCTCAACGCACGATCCGCCGGCATTCGCGCGCTCATGGCTCAGCACGGTCGGGCAGGATACGAGCTCATGGCCACCGAATGGAACCCGGTGAACTGGGACGCCGGCGGCCAGACCCAACGCTCGGTCGCCAATGCGCTGGGCGTAGTGGAGACCGTGTTCACCTTTGCGGACGACGACGTGTTCGCGGGACATTTCTGGGAGCACCCGCAGAGCAAGCCTGCCGTCACGCACATGTTTCTGAAGCTCGCCGATCATATGGGCGACGAGCTGCTGCTGACGCCGGAAAGCATGGGGCTCGTCTCCGGACATCTCAACTGGCGGATCTATGCCTCGCGCCATGCCGCGGCCCCCGATACGGTCTTCGTGTGGGGTCTGAACTTCAACGAAGACGACGTCGTCGAGGTCGATCTGGCATTGTCGCCGTGCATGGTCCAGTCAGCGATCCTGCGACGCTACGGCCGACCCGGCGATGACGCGTCCGGCGGGGACACCAGCCTGATGCACTCTTCGGGGATGGCCTGGGAGCAGCAGGACATCACTGCCGATTTTAACGACCGGGGCTTCCGATTCAGGATGGAAGATGCCGAAGTGACATTGCTGATCGCGACGGTGACGCCGGTTCCGCCGGCGGATTTCGACCGCGATGGAGATGTGGACCAGGCGGACTTCGGTGCGTTTCAAACCTGCTACAGCGGATCCGGCCACCCACAGAACAGCTCCGAGTGCGTGGATGCTCGACTGGACGGCGATAAAGACGTGGACCAGGCGGACTTCGTGCGTTTCCTGCAATGCATGGGCGGGGCCAACGTCATCGCCCACGCGAACTGCCATGAGTAGCTGATCGTGCGGGGCCCCTTCCGGTTGGCGACTTCGGCGTCTATCGGGGCCGGCCTGGCCTTCGGCCGAAGCCGGTAAGATATGCCCGGTAAAGCCGCCTTCGGCGCTTCGCCCCGTAAACGGGGCAGTCCTCAAGTGCAAAATACACCAGCTCACCGCTTGAGCCGGACCTCGAGTTGGCCGTCGCCATTCATCGTTTTCGCGAAAGCACCGTCGGCCAGCCAGGCCTTCGCGGTCGCATCGCCTTTCAAATACGCGTCCCAGAAGGCCGTGCTGCCGGCGCGAATGAGTTCCTGGAACCGGGCATCCCGCCCGGCTCCGCCCCGCAATCGCTTGCGTCCGGCGAATACCATGTGGTCAGCATCGGTGAAATTCACGAAGTACTGATCCGGACTCTTGATGTGGTCGAAGGCAATGCGCCGATCGGCTGCCTTGGTGTCGTTGATCGGGCTGTCGTCCTTTGTACCCGTCAGGTGCAGGATGGGGATGCGGATGTTGGCGTAAGCTTCGTCGAGATGATCGCGACGCTTGGGAGGGTTGGGGCTCATGGCAATGGCCGCCTTAACCCGCCAGTCGTCCATGTTGACCCGCCGGCCGGTCGGGGTGAGGAACACCTGCCCGGCCACCGCCATGGTCGTGTAGGCTCCAAACGAGTGGCCGGCCACACCAACACGAGTCAGGTCCAGCCGCCCCTTGAGCGGCCCCTCCTCTTTCTGCAACTTCTCCAGCCGGTCAAGGACAAACTGAATGTCCAACGGGCGGTTGATCACGTTCTGGGGATCCGCGGCCGCAGCACGCAGCGTCTCCATGGGACGGCGTCTATCTCGAAGTACGGCCGCGTCGCTGCCCAGGTGCTGAACGTGCACGCTGACATACCCGTGCGACGCCCAGTGCTGTCCGACGTACGCATACCCGTCGCGCGAGCCGCCCAGCCCGTGCGAGAAGATGATGACGGGGAAGCCCTCGGACGACACCGCCGGCACGTCTCCAACGGGCGAAGAGCTCGGCTTGTGGGCCTGAGGATAGTAGATCTTCACCGGAACTTCGCGGCTCCGCAGCTCATCACGCCACTCGTACAGAACGGAGGCCGCTCGGTGTAATCCCGGCTTCTCGTATAACCGATCATTTGAATCATGGCTGGCTGCAAGCATCAAAGATTTTAGCCACAGGTTAGCTGCCCAGACGATGGAATGCGTCATCATCGCGCCCCTTCACGTGCCCTGTCCACGTCAATGCGGCAAAATCGCATTCATCTCCTGAAAGGTGGATCGGGACCGGGTCTCGTGCATCGGGATTTACAGCCGCACAACCGTCTTTATAATGGCCGTCGTAACTGGGCAGGTTACAGGTGTTTGCCTTTCGACGGAAGGACAGGAAACATATGCCCCGGCTCGGCGTCAATATCGATCATGTCGCCACGGTCCGCCAGGCCCGGCGAACCTTCGAGCCGGATCCGGTGTGGGCGGCCGTCGAGGCCACGCTGGGAGGCGCGGACGGCATCACCTTTCACCTGCGCGAGGATCGTCGACACATCAACGATCGCGACGCGGAGCTGCTCAAGCAGACGGTGACGGTGAAACTCAATATGGAGATGTCCATCGCCCGAGGCATCGTGGACATCGCCGCGCGGCTTGGCCCCGACCAGTGCACACTGGTACCCGAGCGACGCGAGGAGTTGACCACCGAAGGCGGTTTGGATGTGGTCCGACTCCGCAGGCGGATCGCACCGGTCGTCCAGCGGCTGCGCAAGCTGGGCATCGAGCTGAGCGCCTTCATCGAACCGATCGCCGAACAAGTGCAGGCCTCAGCGGACATCGGTTTCCACGCCGTCGAGCTGTGGACCGGCGGCTACGCCCATGCGAAAGGTGAACGCGCCCTGGGCGTCCAGACGCGCCGTCTGACTGACGCCATCGAGGTCGGGCGCCAAGCGGGCCTCATCGTTCATGCCGGTCATGGACTGACCTATCAGAATGTGGCCCCACTGGCACAGATGGGCTTCGCAGAGTTCAACATCGGGCATTCCATCGTTTCGCGGGCGGTCTTCGTCGGGCTCCGGGAAGCGGTCCGCGAGATGAAAATGCTGGTCCAGGGAGTTGGAGGATGAGAATGCGGGGGCGGAGGACGGGCCGGCCCGCGTCAGCCGGTGGCGTCCGCACGGCTGCGGTTCTTCTGCTCACGGCGGTACTCGGCACGCCAGCCGGTCAGGCCGTGGCCGCGGAAACCTCGCGCCTGGCGATCCGCGAGGACGAGGTCGTGCTTTTCCTGGGCGACGAGCTCGTGGATGCACCCGATTCCCGAATCAGCACTAACTTTCCGTACCTCGTTGAACTCTTTCTGACGGCGCGCTATCCCGACCTCAAGGCTCGCTATCTTCACTCGGGCTGGACCGGCGACACCGCGGGACGAGCCTTGCTGAGGCTGGACCGGGACGTTCTCTCGCGCCAGCCCACCCTGGTGGTCGTTTGTCTGGGGCTGAACGACCCGGGTTACCTGCCCTACTCCCATGAACGCCTGGTGCGCTACCGACGCGACCTCAAGGCCCTTGCTGAACGTCTGAACCGCGCAGGGGCTCGCGTGTGGCTGATCTCGCCGCCGACGGTGGGTGGCGAATCCGGCAAGGCGGTGCGCGTCTACCGTGACGGTGCCATCGGCGTAGCGGACCTGGAAGCCATCCGGTACAACGAAACGCTGGCCCGCTACTCAGCCGCGGCACGCGAGGTCGCCGCGGAAACGGGCAGTGGGTTTGTGGACTGGACCGCCTTGTCCGGCGAGCACGTGGGCGCGGCCCCGGGCACATTCGGTCGCGACGGCCGACTACCGGGACCCCGGAGCCACACGGCCATCGCAGCCGCGCTGCTGCGCGCCCTCGGCGCTGAACCCATACAGGTCGCCGTCGAGTTCGATTGGAACGAGGGTCTGGCCACCATCAGCTCTCCTTCGGAGCCATCCCGGCGCGTCGTTGCCGAGGTTCTGGAGGATGGCCAGCGAATCCTCGTGCTGGAGGGCTTGCCGCTGGCATGGCCAATGCCCGGCGGGCGAGCCACCTGGATTCAGGCGGACCCGCAAGCCGCCTCCCTCTGCCAGCTCCTGTTCCGCGTGACCAACCCGCCCACGCGCGGGATCACGTTGAAACAGGATACGCCGGAGGGCGGCCCTTCGCCGCAGATCACGCTCAGACGGGCCGAGATACAGGAAGGTTTCAGCCTCGCCGCCAGCGATGCGCTCCGCACGGCGCGGGAAGCGCAGGAGCTGCTCACGTACGTGGGCTGGAAGAATTTCTACGCCTATTCCACCTGGCGACGACAAGAGCTCGAGCCGCGCAAGGAACCTGAGCTGGCCGCCGCACAGGCCCAGCTCATCGCCGCGATGTGGTCCATGGTTCAAGGGCACGAACGCATTATCCAGCGACTGCCCCGCACGTTCAGCGTTCGGCTGGTGCTCCGGGAAGCACTACCCCCTGAGCGATTGCCGACCGCCCCGCCCTTTGGCCCCCGGCCGAGGTTCAGCCCATCCAGTCGGCCGGGAGAGTAGGCTTCCCTTCCAGCGATCAGGCGAGCGGCCGGTCCCGGGCCACGATTGTTTCCTGCGTCTCTACCTGGCTTGCCCTCACGGCGCCTGCCGGTGGCGGTCTGCCGGATCTGCGGTTAGACTGTACGCTCAGTCGACCCGACGGAGTCTGGTGCGGGAGCGGGCCAACGGTCATTCCCTTCTCCGCACTCCACGCTAAAACGCTCGATGGAGTTGGAACGTGTTCAAAGGAAGCATGGTGGCACTGATCACGCCGTTCAAGGACGGCCAGGTGGACTACAAGGCGCTGGACGCGCTGGTGGACCTGCATGTCGAGGCGGGCACGGATGTACTGGTGCCCTGCGGTACCACGGGTGAGAGCCCGACGCTCACTCATGAGGAAAACGACGCCGTGATCGCGGCCGTGGTCAAACGAGCCAAGGGGCGGATTCCGGTGGTCGGCGGCACCGGCTCCAACAGCACGGCCGAGGCCATCGAGATGACTCGCAACGCCAAGGCCAACGGCGCCGATGGCTCCCTGCAAGTCGCCCCCTACTACAACCGCCCGACGCAGGAGGGCCTCTATCAACACTTTGCGACCATCGCCCAGGCCGTGGACTTCCCGCACATTCTCTACAACATCCCCGGCCGTTGCGGCGTGGAGGTGAGTATCGACACCATCGTCCGGCTGCGCCAGGCATCGCCGAATATTGTGGCCGTCAAGCACGCCACCGGCTCGATGGATGGGGCCAGCGAGCTGCGCGTGCGCAGTGACATCGCCATCATCAGCGGGGACGATTCGATGACTCTGCCGATCATGTCGGTGGGCGGCGTGGGGGTCATCAGTGTGCTGGCCAACATCGTCCCCAGAGACATCAAGGCAATGGTCGATGCAGCCCTGAGCGGTGACTGGGACACGGCCCGCCGCTGGCACCTGAAGATGTTCCGCCTGGCCAAGGGACTGTTGTCTCTGGAGACCAACCCGATCCCCATCAAGACCGCCATGGCCATGCGCGGACTGTGCACGGAAGAGTTCCGGCTGCCCATGTGCCGGATGGCCCCCGCGAATCGCGAGAAGCTCGAAGCCGCGCTCAAGGAGTATGGGATCTGAGGCGGTCGGCGAGACTGGCCGGCGAATTGTGGACTGGCCCTGCAGGGATAGGCTCTTAGATCGGCCTCTGCTCAGCGATTGAGCTTTCTCCCTCCACGATTAATCGTTTCACCACTTTCGTACTCTTCCGCTTTGCTCGCGTTTCAACTTTCGCACCTGGCTACTTTCGCACCTGGCCACCTTAGCACAGGCACACCCACCACCTACTTCGACAACGGTCCACCGCGGCTGAGCGTCTCGACGATCTTCATCGCCGCCGGGCCGACCAGTACGACGAAAATCGAGGGGAAGATGAAGAGGATCAGCGGCAGCATGAGCTTGACCGTCGTCTTCTGAGCGCGTTCCTCGGCCTTCTGGCGGCGCTTGACGCGCAGCGCGTCGGCCTGGTTCCGGAGGGCCTTGGCTACCGAGGTGCCGAATTTTTCCGCCTGGGTGATCACGGCCACGAGGGCACGCATTTCGTCCACGCCGCAACGGCGGGCCATGTTTTCCATGGCCTCTGCCCGCGGCACGCCCATCTGGGTCTCCAGCGTGGCGATCTGCATCTCTTCGGACAGTTCGGAATGCACGTTGCGCATCTCCTCGCTGACCCGCTGTAAGCCTGCGTCCAGGGCCAGACCGGATTCCACGGAGACAACCAGCAGATCGAGCGAGTCGGGCAAGCCGTTGCGGATCTTCTCGGCACGCTGGCTGCGAGCCAGCACCAGCCAGAGGTTCGGCAGCATGAAGCCGATGCCGCCGCCGAATGCGGCCATGCCCAGCATCTGCCCCGGTTCGTAGCCGCCGCCGATGCCCAGCAGCAGGCCCACGCCGGCCACGGCCAGTCCCAGAATGGTTTTGCTCGCCAGGAAGTACTTCGTCGCATGATCGCGCCGGAAGCCCGCCTGGGAGAGCTTCTCCCGAAGCGTGGACATCTCCTCGTCGCTCTTGGGCATCACCGGCTTCATGGCCAGCGGGGCCACGCGCTCGAGCATCTGCCGGGCGGCCGACCTGCGGTCAGCCGTTTCGGGCTCCTGCTGCTGGCGCCGGCCGGCCATCCGGCGGAGCACCTGCTCCTCCTCTTTCTGGGCTTTGGGCCACAGCGAGTAAACGATCAGGCCGATGCTGACCAGCACGAGCCCGCCAAGTATGATCATTTCGTTCATGGCTTACACCTTGATATTCACGATCTTCTTGATCATGGCCATCCCCATCAGGTCCATCCCGATGGCGGTCGCCAGCAGCATCCGGCCGGTGGGCGTATCCAGCAGGACGCGCGCGTAATCCGGATTCACGATCAGACACACGAAGAAGACCAGCACAGGCAAAGCCAGCAGGACCCAGCCGGACATGCGTCCCTCGGCGGTCAGGGCCCTCACCGTGCCCAGAAGCTGGATGCGATCCCGGATCACCTTGCCGATCTTGTCCAGCACTTCGGCCAGGTCGCCGCCGGTCTGGCGCTGGATGAGGACGGCGGTCACGAAGAAACGGACGTCCAACTGATCGACCCGCTCCGCCATGTTCAACATGGCTTCTTCGACCTTGATGCCCAGGTTCTGCTCCTGGAACACACGGGAGAACTCACCGGCAATGGGATCGGGCATCTGCTGGCTGATCAGTTGAATAGCGCTGGCCAGCGAGTGGCCCGCGCGCAGGGCCTGGCCCATGAGCTCAAAAACGTCGGGGAGTTGCTCCACGAGCACCTTGATCCGCTTCTTGCGGCGGCGCACCAGCCAGACCAGGGGCAGACCGGCCACGCCGGCACTGACCCCCAGGCAGGTGAGCGGATGCATCTGGAGGAACATCAGGACCACCCCGGTGGCCGCCGAGAGGCCGAACAGGTTGAGCAGCACGCGGGAGGCCGACCAGTTGATGTCGGCCTGGTCCAGCACCCGCTGGAGCCGGCTGACCACCTGAAGGCCGGACATGGCCGTTTCCAGCGCACCGCCCTTCTGGTCGGCGGCCCGCTTGCGGAGCAGCGATTCCTTGACCTGCCGTTCCTTGGTGGCGGCGTTGGCATTCAGGCGGTCGAGAACCTTGCGCTCCTTGGACGTGCGCAGCTCCAGGATGACCTGGAAGATTCCAAACGCCAGCAGCACCGAGCCGCCCAGCGGCAACAGGAGGAAAAGGAAATTGGTGATCGATGATCCCACAGGGCACCTTTATTGATGGCCTTCTATTCGTCCTTATCCCGCATCAGGACCTGCCGCTCGAACAGCCGCGGACTGATGTCGCAGCCGGCGGACTTCAGCCGGTCGAGGAACGTCGGGCGGATGCCGGTGGCAACCAGTTGCCCGTAGGCACGCCCGGAGGAATCCACGCCGACCTGCTCGAACTGGAATATGTCCTGCATGGTGATGACATCACCCTCCATGCCGGTCACTTCGGTGACGCTGGTGATTTTGCGCGGTCCGCCGGTGAGTCGCTGGGCATTGACGATCAGCGACAGCGCCGAGGCAAACTGCTGGCGGATGGCCCGCACCGGCAACTCGAAGCCGGACATCATGACCATGGTCTCGACGCGCTGGACGGCGTCACGCGTGCTGTTGGCGTGCAGCGTGGTCAGCGATCCGTCATGACCGGTGTTCATGGCCTGCAACATGTCCAGCGTCTCGGCTCCGCGACACTCACCAACCACGATCCGATCGGGACGCATACGCAGGCTGTTGATCAGCAGGTCCCGGATGGTGATCTGGCCCTTGCCTTCGATATTGGGCGGCCGGGTCTCCAGGCGAACCACGTGTGGCTGGCGCAGGCGCAGTTCCGCCGCGTCCTCAATGGTGACAATGCGGTCGCCGGCCGGGATGAAGGAGGACATGTTGTTGAGCAGCGTGGTCTTTCCCGACCCGGTGCCGCCCACGATGAGGATGTTCAGCCGGGCGACCACGCAGGCCTTGAAGAACTCGACCATCTCCGGGGCACAGGATTTATAGCGGACGTAATCGTCCCAGGTGATCGGGTCCCGGCCGAATCGGCGGATGGACATGCTGGGACCGTCCAAAGCCAGCGGCGGAATCACCGCGTTGACGCGCGACCCGTCCTTCAAACGGGCATCGACCATGGGGCACACTTCGTCGCAGCGTCGGCCCACCGCGCTGACGATCTTGTCGATGACGTGGATGAGGTGGGAGTCGTCCCGGAACTGGACGTCGGTCAGTTCGATGCGGCCCTTGCGCTCCACGTAACACTTGCGCGGACCGTTGATGAGGATGTCGCTGATGCTGGGGTCCTTGAGCAGCACTTCCAGGGGCCCCAGCCCGAAGGTTTCATCCAGAATCTCGGAGACCAGTTTCTGGCGCTCGGTGTGGTTGAGGAGTACGTTCTCCTTCTCGCACAACCCGAGGATCATCTCGCCGACCTGGTCGCGGATGGTGGGATCGTCGTTGTCGATGGCGCTCAGATCGAGCTGTTCCACCAGTTTTCGATGTATGCGGGTTTTGAGTGCGTAATACTTCTCTAGCTTCTCGTCGCTGATGCGGGGAGGCTTGCCTTTCTCCGCGGGGGCGGTTTTGGGCTCGGCGGAGGGGGCCGGCGCTGGGGCTTCCTCACCGGGGCGCGGTCCGAGCAGCGGCTTGCCCCCGTTGGCCGCAGGTATCGGCGCCTTGGCCGGAACCGGCGTCTTTATTCTGCCAAACATGCAACCTCCTTCCGGAACCGCCGTGCCGGCGCCGACGCCGGCGCATCACGCACCGCTGAATATCCTGCTGAACAGCCCCCCCGCGCTGTGCTTGTGATCCTCCCCGGCGTCTTCCTCGGGGCTGGCGATCCTCTCGGCCAGCTCGCGGATGGCCTGGCGCACGCGGGATTTGGGCGCGGCCTCGGCCAGCGGCACCCCCATGTTGATGGCCATGCTGACCGTCTTCCAGTCGTCGGGAATCTGGTAGCCGATCTTCATTCCCAGCGTCTTCTCCACGTGCTCGATGTTCAGGTGGCTCGACTCCCGGCCCACCCGGTTGCAGATCAGGCTGAAGCGACTCAGGTTGTAGCCCCCGTCGCGGAGCTCATCGAGTACGCGGTGAACGTTCCGCACGCTGGGCACCAGCAACTGGACCACCAGAAGCGTGGTATCCGCCAGGTCGAGCACCGACTGTCCGCCCGGGTCATAGCGGTTGGGGCCGTCAACGACTACGTATTCGTACACCTGCTGAAGCGAGCTGAGCACCGATGCGCAGTGGGCCGCGGTGATCTGATCGGCCTGGCCGAACTGATTGGGCCGCGCCAACAGGTGCAGACCGGAGGAGTGTTTGACCATGGCCTTTTCGATCATGGCCTGATCGAGCTGTTCGGGCGTGTCGCACAGATCCGTAATGGTGTAATCGGCGTGCAGGTCGAGCATGGTGCCCAGTTGCCCGTAGCGGAAATCCAGATCCACCAGGGCCACCGAGCGTTTGCTGGAGAGCTGGCACAATTCCACCGCCAGGTTGGCCGCCAGCATCGACGCGCCGGCACCGCCGGTGGTCCCCAGAACCGAAACGAGTGTGCCGACTTCCACGCTGGCCTGGGTCTGAACCTTGACCTTGTCGATGGCGGCGGCCAGGAGCGTCTGGTCCACCGGCTTGGTGAGAAACTCCCGGATACCGGCGCGCATGGCGGACAGGATGTGCTGGGCGTCCGTCGTCTCCGAAATCACGAACACGGCCAGCGAGGGGTTGTTCCGTGCGATGGGCACCACCACGGAGAGAACGCGTTCGGGGTCGGGATCCAGGTGGGCCAGCAGCAACTCCGCGGAGAACTGGCCCACCGCCTGCTCGAGGAGGCCCAATTCATCCAGCTCCGCCACAATCTGCACGCCGGACATGGCCAGCAGATCGGAGCGGATGGCGGACGAGTAGTCTTCGTCGGCGTTGAATACGATGACGCGAGCCGATTGTCTCATGGCACCCTCAGCGTCCCCGAACCATCCGACCTGCACATCCGGCGGACGCCCGTGGACCCGACCGGCCCTTCTCGGTTAAGACCGGTTCCTTCATTCCTTGCCCCTGCCATGAGTCCTGCGTGTCCCCTGTCGATCGAGCTCCGCAGGACCAGCCCCCGCACAACAGGAAGCGGATGGAGCACCAAGGCGCCATCCGTCATCCTGCCGTGCTACACCTCCGGATCACACTCACTTCCCCCATTGCATACCAGGTATCCGCCTCACTGCACCGCCTCGGCGGCGTCAGCCGGTCCCCAGGGCCCATGCAGCGTCATCTGATCGGGCGGACTGGAGTACTTGCGATAGCGCGGCGGAAGATTCGTCTGCAGTGCGGCCTCTGGTTCGTCCGGCTCGGGCGCCGGCTCGCCGGAAACCATACCCAGGCCGAACAACTGAAAATCGTTGGGATCGGTCATGAACTGGCCGGGAACGGACTCAACCTGATCGGGTTGCAGGCTGGAGACCAGCTCCGGGGTGACCAGGATGACCAGTTCGGTCACATCCTTCTGATAATTGACCGAGCTGAACAATGCGCCCAGGACGGGTACGTCGCCGAGCGCCGGGATTTTCTGTGAGATGCCACGCACGCGCTCATTGAGCAACCCCGCGATGGCGATGGTGCTGCCGCTGGCCAGCTCGATGGTGGTCTCCGCGCGGCGCTGGGTCAGGCCGAAGGGGATGCGCACTTCGCCGGTGAAGATACCGGTGGCCGGGTCCAGCTCGCTCACTTCAGGAGCCACCCGCAGCCGGATCATCTGCCGCCCGATCACGGTGGGCGTGAACCGCAGGCGGACGCCGAATTCCTTCCACTCGATGGTCGTGCCGGTGATGCCCTGCGAGGTAACCGAGGGAAACTCGCCACCCGCCAGGAAAGAGGCCTCCTGGCCACTGACCGCCACCAGGTTGGGTTCAGCCAGCACGCGCAG
>BTUC01000020.1:0-2106 GCA_045863575.1 Phycisphaerae bacterium | reverse complement strand
GACTCCCTGCGGGACGGGCACCGGGAACTCGCCGCCGGCCACGAACGACGCTTCCTTGCCGTTCAGTGCGATCAGGTTCGGCTCGGCGAGCACCTTCAGGAGGCTGTTCTCGCGCAGAGCCTTGAAGAAGAGCTGCATCTGTACGCGCGGGAAGCCCAGACTCAACTCCGGCGTCGGCTGGAGCACGAGCCCGTCCTTGTCCGTGGCGAAGAGCAGACCGTTGGAGCGGATGACGTTCTGTGAGCCGGCTGCTCCGATGTTGACGGGGTTGATGCCGCCGATCTGGTTGACGGCAAAGACGTCGCGAATGTTGTCGCCGGCCAGCCAGCCATTGATACCCAGCGTGCGTATGGCCGTCTTGGTCACCTCGGCCACCGTGCAGCGCAGCACGACCTGGTGCTCGCCGGCGATGACCAGGTGGTTCACCACATTGGAGGAACAGCCGCCTCCTCCGCCCTGGCCGCCCTGAATGGTGGCGTCGGGCATGCTCTGCCCGCCGGCGGCGCCTGGTCCCCCGGAGGGCGGCGTGCTGGACAGCGCGTTGGCCGATGAGGTGAACAGCTCAGCGATCTGCACGATGCGCTGGGCCGTATCCACATCGGGAACCGTGCCGCGGAGCACGATCTTGTCATTCACCGCGATCACTTCGACGGCCCCGCCGGGAGCGGCACTGGCAATCGCCTCTCTGAGCTGAGCGATGTCCAGCCGCACAACAATCTCGTGGGCCAGCTGCCGCTCATCCTCATCCCACAGAATGAGGTTGGTGGTGCCCACCGAACGGGCGTTCACCATCGCCTGGCGCGGCGAGATGACGGACACCTCGGCCACCCGGGGATCGCCGACCGCGGCCCGCTTCAGCGGCCGATCCAGATCGATGAGGATGCCCCGCCCGGTCAGCAGGTGGATCTGGTCCTTGGGCCCGCCGTTCAGGCTTTGGATCCGCACCCGCATGGGGGACGGTTTGACGGCCGCATTACCGGCCGCTTCGGTGACGCCGGCGTCCTGAGCCGCCAGCGGTCCGGCGCTCAACAGGAGCATGCAGGCGAGTGTGGCCCGGCGTCCCAGCCGCGGGGCGGACCGGGCACCAGCATTCTTCCGTGAATTCTTCTCGCGACCATCCGTGTGCGTGAGCATCCTGTTCGCTCCCTGAGGGTTAGTGGTCCGGCCCGTCCTCCGGCTGACGGCGCCGGCGGATCAAGGCGCGAATACGGGCATCCCAGGCTCGCTGGTCAGCGCTGGCGCTTCGGGCTGGGCTTCGAGAGGTGGCGAGAAGCCCGTTAGTCCGCGGCCTTTGCCGGACGGCACGCGCCGCAGATTCTTGCCATCGCCCTCGAACCGCACCTGCTCGACACGCGAGCCGGACATCAGCTCGATGACCCATTCCTTTTTGGGGGCCGCAGCCACCACTTGCACCGGCGGTGCTGCTGCCCGAGCCTTGGCTTCCTTATCGGTCGCTTTTTCGTCACTCTTGCCTAGTTGTCCGAACAAACCCGCCAGAAACCCACCCGGCTTGGCGCCATTGGTCTTGGAGGAGGAATCGGGCAGTCCGAGCAGATCGTTATCGGTCGTTTGGCCGGTGCTTCGCACCAGCTCGGCATCAATCTGGTTGCGCATGGCCAGGCGGATCTTGCCCTTGGTGGCCGCCAGGTGCAGCCTGGGCACCTCTGCCGGCTCCACGCACAAGGTAACGGAGCGTGCCACGGCGGCCGCCACGTCCGTCTTGCCCCCGATATCCTGGCCGACGGTGAGAACCTCCACGTTTTGCAGAATGACCTTGCTGATGGTCTCGTTCTGCGCGCCGGAACGGCCGCTCATGACGGCCACGACGTCAACCCGGCTGCCGGGCTTGATCCAGCCCGCCACGCCGGCGAACTCGTCGACTTGAATGGCCACCGCGCGGTGGCCATCCGGAATGCGGACCGTCAAGCCCGCCGGCGTCCCCTGCGGCGCCAGCAGGTTGGGCACGATGGGCATCCCCGTGGCGATGGGCAGGCTGGTCACACGACCCCTCAGCTCACCCTTGTCTTGGAAGCACAACTTGGGCGCCAGGGCCTTGGGGACGCTCTTCTCGTCCACCATGGTGTCCTTGATCTCAACGGTGGCGGG
>BTUC01000019.1:0-32332 GCA_045863575.1 Phycisphaerae bacterium | reverse complement strand
TCCGGAGTTCTCATGGGTTGTTCCTCCGGAGTCCTCACAAGTCGCTCCTCCGGAGTTCTCATGGGTTGTTCCTCCGGAGTCCTCACAAGTCGCTCCTCCGGAGTTCTCATGGGTTGTTCCTCCGGAGTCCTCACAAGTCGCTCCTCCGGAGCTCTCAGGGGTTGTTCCTCCGGAGTCCTCACAAGTCGCTCCTCCGGAGCTCTCATGGGTTGTTTCTCCGGAGTTCTCACAAGTCGCTCCACCGGAGCTCCCAGGAGTCGCCGCTCTCGAGTACTCAGGAGTCGCTGCTCCGGAGCCTCCAGGAGCCGCCCCATGCGAGCGCTCAGGAGTCGCGCCTGCGGAGCTCGTACGACCGCTCGTCTGGAGCTCTTCAGGCACTGACCCGGATTGATGTCTCGCTGCTTGATCTTAGCCTTACGGCTTGGGCTGAGGGTCTTCATCTCTGCTGGTCTTGCCCGCGGATTGGCGCCATTGGGCGTAGCAGGCGGCCAGGGCGTCCGTGAAACGGGCGACATCCTTGGCCTTGCGGTTCGAGTGCGGATGCGATTCCACTGTCTCGGCCAGGTTTCTCTCTTTCCAATTCCCTGCTTCTTTCGCGCAGAGGTAGTCAAAGGCCACCCGCTCGTCCGGCGTGGACTTCTGCCAGAGGTCGCGCTTGTTGATCAGGATCTGGATCCATTGCTTGCGACCTGCCGGGCTCTCGGCCAGGTGCCGCCGGATTCGTTTGAGGAATACCTCCTGTTCTTTAAGCCGCGACGGCGAGAGGGCGATCGTCGCGTCACCCGCGTTGTGATCCATGACGATGCACAGGAAGTCGCAGGCCTCCGCCATCCTGAACTGCTGCGTATACGTCTCCTCTGAGGCGTCCAGCACGGCCAGATAGCCGGGCGGTGTTGAAGGAACGGCGGCAATGTACGCGCTGGGCCAGGGTGTTCTGGTTCCCGGTGGCGCGCGGAAGGACAGCCGGCTTTTCAGAGTGGTCTTGCCGGAGTCCGCCGGGCCGATGATCGCGAGCTTGGGGAGCGGCGGGAAGAATCTGTCCAATGCGCCCAAAGGGATCATTCGCCCAACGAATGCCTCCGCACGCTTCATGGACGGAGGAGTGGCTCTCCATATCGCGTACTCGATACCGCCCGCAGCAAGCACCACGCCGCCCGGTCCGAGAATTCCGGCCAGCCCGTCGGGCAGGAGCTTCCATGCCCCGACGGCCACGGCCACGCCCATAACGACGGCCGCACCGGGCGCACCCTTCAGCCGTCTGGCCGTTCGGCCGGGCCAGGTCCCCCAGCGACGCATGTCTGACATCTCTCGGCTCACCACTTGCGACTCGATCATGCCACCGGTTATCGCTCAGGCATGATTATGTTCTCCGCTGGGCGAGAACACCAGTGCGGCCGGGCGATATTCAGGTCGGGCCGACCGGCCACTTGAGCTGGAACTCGATCTCCTCTTCTTCGTCACCGCGTTCATGCTCGAGATTGATGACGGCGCCGGGCGGGACCGTGACGCGTCGACCGGCGATTTGAATGCGGAACGGCTTTGCGCTCTCGAGCGCATCGGCCAGGCGCCGCAGCTTGGTCACGAACTGCTTCAACGGGTATTCTTTCTCGATATCGCGCTTGGGTCGCCGCTGGCGGGCCATCGGATGTCTCCTTTCGCAGTAACCTGTTCAAAACGCGGAGCCTAATCTATCCACATGCGCGGCTCAATGCGGCCGGCCCGACGAACCGGCACAAAGCATGTGGGTTTGTTTTCTCCCTTTGGTGTACAATCGCGGTCTGGCCGGCTCCTGGAGAGAGCAGAAAGAGGCCAGGTTGGAAGTTAACCGGCTCAAACAGCTCCAGCCTGATGGAGTGCTCCTGCGCTTCGGCTCGGGCGGTTTCGGTGCCGCAACTATCCTCGGCAATCCACCGTGCTCCTTGACCGGAGTACTCAGCAGGGAACTTAACCATCTCGCCCGCAAACACTCGAACAGGAGCGTGCCATGCGATTGCTGATAGCTCTTACAATAACCGTTGCCGCCCCCTGTGCACTGGGTGCGATCACTGCTGATGTTCAGATTTTGGGCACCACCTTTGAGGCTGACCGGCCGTTCCCTCAGTTCATGCCTTTGTGGTCGGAGGGCTGGGCCATCCGCGGCCCCGATGGCGAGCCTTTGCGCCATGCCCGTGAGAACATGCCGCTGGGGGCATACGTGCACGTCTACCTGCGCAACAACGGGGAAGCACCCCTGATGCTGGATGACGTCCAGTTCGAGGGGGTGAGTCTGCAGCGGGCGATCGCCTTCTCGCAGCAGACCGTGAGCGGCCTGCATCCTGCGAGCGTTCATTTTTCAGAACTCAACGCCCGTGAAAAGCGGCGGCTCGAGCGGGCGGGCGAGCCGGTCTGGTGGAAGGCGGATCCATCCGTGGTCGCGGCACAGAGTTGTGCCGAGGTCGTCATCCGGCTGCGGCGCATGCCCGCGGTTTCCGATCTGACCATTGGGCTGCCGGGTGCTCATGAGTCCAAGGCGACCATCCATCTGGACTCGGCAGAGGCCCGCTTCGCAAGTGTGAGCTTCTCACCGGACTTTGAATCGATCACCGCTTACGTGCAGCGATCGGGAGGCGCGCCGCCCGTTCGCATTCTGCTCGATGGGCAGGACATCACCTCTCGCACCGACGTCCATTTCGACCCGGCGCTGGACATGTCCGTGCTCTCGATCATGCCGCCTGAGTCTCTGCCGGC
Source organism: Phycisphaerae bacterium (assembly GCA_045863575.1). Taxonomy (GTDB): domain Bacteria; phylum Planctomycetota; class Phycisphaerae; order UBA1845; family PWPN01; genus JAAXZI01. The sequence goes on along the minus strand of BTUC01000019.1, from coordinate 29,605 downwards.
CGGCTCGTTCCACGTGTTCGAGGCGCGGTATGCGGACGGCAAGGTTGCCCGCGCTGGCCTGCGGGCGTTCGCGGGCGATTTCGTTTATGGCATGTGGGGCTACACGAAGGAGGGGGGCGAAACACCGCGCCAACGCGCCGATTATTTCCTGTCTGACATGCGCCGCCACCATATCAACGCGCTCATGTTCTCCATCGGTAAGGACGTGATGGAATTCCTGGAGACCGACGAGGGCGTGGTATACCGGCGCGAGCAAGGCCTGAAAGTCATGGCTACTTCGCCGGGGAGTGGGCCCGATCCGCTCTGCCTGTTCCTGACTGACGAGCCGGATGCGCACGACTACGCAGTCAAGGATCTCGAGCATCACCAGCGCTTGGGGGTGTTGGGCCAGTCGCTCGTGCGGAGATCAGATCAATGGCGCGAGGCCGGGCCGGCCGTGCCGCACCTGCTCAACGTGGACAACACGTACAAGCCCGAAAACTGGTACATGTACGCCCGGATCGCCGACGTGTACTGCGCTGATCCGTACTATCAGGAGCAGCAGCGGATCGTCTGGAACCAGCGGCCGGTCTGGGCCTGGGCCTTCACCAAGCCCCCGTACGTCCTGGGCGTGACCACCATCTGCCAGTGGGCCTGCGCTCCCCGGCCGTTGCACATCATTCTGAATTGTGTCCGGCACGATGTGGCGGATTCGCCCTTCCGGTTCGCCACGCCGGCGGAGAAGCGGTTGGAGGTGTTCTATGCCCTGGCGGCCGGGGCTAAGGCGTTCTCCTACTGGTGGTACACGCCGTATGGGGAGTTCCATGGCTGCGGCTCGTCAGACCCGGCCGGGGTGGCCTTGTGGCGGGAGATCGGCCTGCTGGGCGCGCTCGCGCGGACGGCCGGACCGCTGGTGGTGCGGAGCTGCCCGGTCGAGCTGCCCGTGAAGGCGCCACCCCGCCTGATGGTGCGAACGCTGCTGGCCGGCCGTGACGCCGTTCTCGTGCTGGTCATGAACGAACAGGTCGCCAGCGATCGGCAGGGTACGGTGGTGGTACCGGTGGAGAAGCCCAGACTGTCCGTGACCGTCCCGGCCTGGCTGACGGCCCAGGACGCGTTCGAGATCTCCGAGCACGGCGTGGGTGACCTGTCGTGGACGCCGGATGGAGCGGATATCAGGCTCGAGCCGGAGAACATCCCCGTCGCCCGAATGTTCGTCATCGCCCGATCCGCCCAACTGGGCGCCTCGATCCAGAAGCGGTACCAGGAAACCTTCGCGCCAACTGTTCGCGACCTCGTGGGCACCGCTCAACCGTGAGGCGCAGGCACCTCCTCCGCAGGGTTGCGGCCCAAGCGTCGGCCCGCTTTCCTTTCCTCAGTACTGCTGTGGAGAAAACGCCTCCCTATTCCCTCCTCCGGTACTCCGGGGGAGGGTCAGGGTGGGGGCTGGGCAGGCAACGGACCTCCCAATCCAGTCAAACCGCGGATCCCCGCCAGCAGGCCGAAACGAAGGTCACCTATTCATCTCCGGAGAACTCAGGCTCAGCCCCCCGGTGCCGTGGTTGAAGCCGGAGCGAAGAGCTGGAACTCCGCGATCTCCGGCCCGCGGGTGGCCTTCCGGACGGTCAGTCGCACGATCTGGGCCGTGACGGGTGCGAACGACAGGGTCCGCCGGGGTCCGAGAGTCGTGCCGGATACCAGCCGCTTCCAGGACGCACCGTCGTTATACTGCAATTCGAAGTCGCGCACACGGTCGGAACCTTCGCAGATGACGGCCTGCCCGATGAGGGTGGGGGCTCCCAGGTCCACCTCCAGCCAGGATTCGCCCTCGCCCGGCTGGGCGACCCAGCGGGAGGTATAGTCGTCGTCCACCGCGTTGGCTGCTCCCTGGCGCTCGTCGTTCCAATGGCGGCTTGAGGCCGTGGCCTTCTTGCCCAGAGCCAGCGAGCCGGATGACGGCCGGGCCGGGTTGGCCTTTGACGCGAGCCCGTCCAATTGCAGCACGACGACCGTGTCCACCGGATCGCGATCCTTCTGCGGGACGGCCAGCTCAATGCCGTTAACACTCTGTCGGCACTCGACTTGGCCCTCCGGCAGGAGGCTGGCGCGGACGATCCGCCGCTCGATGGGCGGCAGCGCAATGCTTTCGCCTTCCCAGTGCATGACATGCAGGTAGATCCGGTTGCTCTTATGCGTGCTGAGCCCCCATGGCCCCGGGGCGAATGGCCCGGCACGAGTGCCGTACAGGCTTTCCGCCCGTGGCCGAACCCACTGGCCGATCTCACGCAGGCGCTGGGCCTGGCGCGGCTCAATCTCGCCGGTGGGCGTCGGCCCGACGTTGAGCAAAAGGTTGCCATCGCCGCCAATGGTGCGCACCAGGATGCGGATGCAGTCGTCCAGCGATTTGATGTTGTCGTTCGGGCGATAGGACCACTGGTCGCCCAGGGTCATGCAGGTTTCCCACGGCCGGTCCGTCTGCAAACGGCCGACTACCTGCTCGGGCGTGTCGTAGTCGGCGGGCAGGCCGGCCCGGTTGTTGATCAGCACGTTCGGCTGGTGGCTGCGGATCTCGGCGAACAATCGCTCGCTGTCCCAGTCGGTGGCTGCGCCGCCCAGCCCATCGAACCAGATGATGTCTACCCGCCCATAGCGCGTGCACAGTTCGCGGAGCTGGCCGTGCATGAACGCCAGATAGCGACCATGGTTATCGGTCCGGTAGTCCGAGTGATACCAGTCAACGGGCGAGTAGTAGAAGCCCAGCCGCAGCCCGGCCTCCTGGCAGGCGTCGGCCAGCTCGCGGACGACGTCCCGGCCAAAGGGGGAGCGGGTGATCTTGTACTCGGTCAGCGCACTGTCGAACATCGAGAAGCCGTCGTGGTGCTTGGTGGTGAACACGAGATAGCGCATGCCGGCCGCCTGGGCCAGGGCGACCCATTCGCGGGCGTCAAACTCCGTGGGATTGAACTCACGGTAGAGGTCGTCGTAGACCACTGCGGGCACCTGCGCGCCCGAAGAGCTCATTCCCCGGCGCGGCCCGCCCCGCGACCAGCCGATCTCCGTTCCTTTCAGGCTGACCGGGCCCCAATGAATGAACATCCCAAAGCGGGCATCGCGGAACCACTCCGTGCGTTCGGTTGGAGCGCAGCCGGCGGCCAGTGTGAGCAGAACCGCGACCAGGCACAACTGCGAAAAGCACAGGTGGCATTTCATGTGGTGTTCTCCGTTGTACATGCAAGCTATGGCGTTGCTGTCGCGTTTTATCCGTGGTGTCTTCCGGATCGTCGGGCGTTGATCGTAAATATTCCCGTTGTATGAACTTAAGATCGATCGCTCGCCTCGCGATCTGCAGGGCAATGTCGACAGAGTATACAAATAACAGTTGACATGTCTATCGTCCGGCAGTAACCTGTGTTCTTGTGGGCATATTGGCGGCCCACGATCTCGTCTCAAATTGCCGCCAGGCCCACGGGTCACATCGTGCTGACGCATCATGGAGGTTTGCCGCCTGAAGATCTTATGGGTGGCAAGGAGAGTGCACAGAGGAACTTGTCGTACCCTGTGAGCGGACTGCGTGGGAAATGAAGCGCGAGGGGCGGAGCGGCAGGTGGTCACTCCTGAAAGCGCAACGCGTTCCCCTTCGTTCATTTCCAGAAGTTCATCGTTCCATTGATGCCGGGTCGTATCGTGCCCGGAGGGAGGAAAGAATATGAGAGTTCGATTCAATGGGTTGTTGGCAGTGGCCTCATTGGCCATTTGCGCATCGCTCGCCTGGGGAGCGAGTCTGTCGCCTTTGGGTGATTACACAGGGGAGGACGGCAGTCAGGGCCGCGGCATCACGCCGGACGGCAAGTACATTGTGGGCAACTCGTATAACAATGGTTCGGCCACGACCCGGGGATTGCTCTGGGAGGCGGCCAACCCGAGTGTGGCCTACAACCTGATCAACGGCGGTCGTCAGTCGACCGTCGGCACCGGCATCGGCTATCGAACGGTGGCGGCGGGCAAGGAGCTAATAGCATTCGGCACGACCAGCTCCGGTCCGACCACCTATGGCTTTGACCTGTTTAGCGGCGCCACACCGGTGCAGAAGTGGAGCGCACGTGACGCCAACGTGTATCCAAATGCCAGCTTGCCGGCGGCCAACTCGCTGGCCGGTACCAGCGGCGTCAACTGGTACGCCACGTTTGATAAAGTGGCCGGATCCGCAAACCGGGACATGCAGACAGCGAGAGGCCAGGGCGACCCGAACGGCACCATGACCGGCACGTACGCCGCGAAGAACACACCCCGAGAAACGCATATTCGTGGAGTGTCCGGTACCGGGCGTGGCATTGGCAGCCGGATCGACGCCGACGGCGGTCCCATGCAGAACTACTACTGGGATTATGTCATGCCCACCATGGCCCAGATCAAATTCAAAGGTCTGAAAGCCGGCTCCTCCGATGGCGAGGCCTGGGCGGTGAGTCTGGATGGCGCCAAGATCGGCGGCTATGCGCCGGTCGATGGCGGCCGTGCAGGCAACTGGCCGTATCTCTACGATGTTGCATCCGACACCATCGTGGAACTGCCGACGCAGTTGGCCGTGCCTGGCTTCGCCACCAACGGCATCGTCTATGGGCTCAGTGCCGACGGCCGTTACGCGGTAGGCATGGATTTCACCCGCGGCTCAGAGCGCGCCGTCCTGTGGGACACCCAGGCCATGAGCGTGCTCGATCTGACCGATTGGGCTTCCTCGCTCGGCATCCTCGGGGCATTCACAGGTAACCTGCGCCGCGCCTACAGCGTGGGCGTCAACGATTTGGGCCAGCCGGTCATCACCGGCTACGGCTATGCCGCCAGCCTCAGCACCGGTGCGTTCACCGGCTTCGTGCTGACGGTTCCTGAGCCGACGACGCTGGGCCTGCTGGTCCTGGGCGCACTGCCGTTGCTGCGTCGACGCAGACGGTAAGGCCTGCGGCCTCTTGAAGTTTGCGGTGGATTCTCCGGTCCTACGGACCACCGGCGTACACGCGGTGGTCCGTAGAGCGGATTGCGTCGGAGAGCCGGTGGTGGCTCCAGAACAGACCGCCGTTGTCCGGCCGCCGATGTCGTTGCGGTGCCGCCGGTGGTTGCAGGTGAATGGATAACAGTGAGTCTTCGAGCCAGACAGGGAGGGCCTCACGCCGCATGGCGCGTCGCCGTATGGCCGGGCCCCGGAAGGATCGAACCATGATACGATTTAGAGCTGTGCGCGCAGGAGTTTTCGCGGCCGTCTTCCTTATCGGGGCGCCCGTCGCCCTCGGTGCGAGCCTGGATGCACTGGGCGAGTATCCTGGCGAGGACGGCACCCAGGGCCGGGCCATCACACCGGACGGCAAGTACATCGTCGGCAATTCGTACAACGGCACCTCGACCCCGGTCAGAGGACTGCTCTGGGAAACGGCCAATCCTGCCGTCGCCCATAACCTCATCAACGGTGGCCGGCAGGCGGTGTACGGCACCGGAATCGGCTACCGAACGGTGGCCGCCGGCAAGGAACTGGTGGCGCTCGGAAAGACCACTTCCGGTCCAACCACCTACGCTTTTGACCTGTTCATGGGCGCTACCCCCGTTCAGAAGTGGAGCGCGCGCGACGCGAACTTGTATGCCAACGCCAACCTGCCGTCGGCCAACTCGCTGGGCGGGACCGACGGTGAATACTGGTACGTCACGTTCGATGAAGCGACCGCAGGCGTGAACCAGAACCTGCACACGGCACGGGGCGAAGGTGACCCCGTGGGAACGATGACCAACCTTTACGCCCAGAAGTCTACACCCAACGAATCGCATGTCCGTGGGGTGTCCGGTACCGGCATCGCGGTGGGCGGCCGCAGAGACACCTCCGGCGGTCCTATTCAGAACTACTACTGGCCCTACGCGATGCCCACGATGGGGCAGATCAAGTTCAAAGGTCTGAAGGCCGGCTCGTCCGATGGCGAGGCGTGGGCCATCAGCCTGGATGGCACCAAGATCGGCGGCTATGCCCCCGTCGATGACGGCCGTACCGGCAACTGGCCCTATCTCTATGACGTCGCCACCGACACGATCGTCGAGTTGCCGACCCTGATGCAGGTCCCCGGCTTTGCCACCAACGGCATTGTCTACGGTCTGAGCCCGGATGGCCGGTACGCCGTGGGCATGGATTTCACGCGTGGCCTCGAGCGGGCCGTGCTCTGGGATACCCAGCTCATGACCATCCTTGACTTGACCGACTGGGCCACGTCGGCGGGCATTCTCGGTCCGTTCACGGGCAACCTGCGTCGAGGCTACAGCGTGGGTGTCAACGACCTGGGCCAGCCGGTCGTTACCGGCTATGGTTATGCCGCTGATCTGAGCACGGATGCGTTTACCGGGTACGTGCTGACGCTCGACCCTGGCGTGGCCACCGGCGCCTGCTGCGTCAGCGGCTTCGGCACCCGGAGTTGCAGTCTCACCTTTGAAGACGACTGCCCCGAGCCCGGCGTCTGGACGGAGAACGCGAGCTGCGCGGCGGCCTGCCCGTTGTGCAACACGCCCTTCGCAGACGTGGACTACGACGGCGATGTGGACCAGGAGGACTACGGCTTCTTCCAGGCCTGCTTCACGGGTCCGATCGCTCCGGCCAACCCGATCTCGGCCGCGTGTGGGTGCCTGAACCGCACGGGTTCGGATGGGGACGTGGACGAGGACGACTACGTCCAGTTCCAGAATTGCGCGATGGGTCCCGAGGTTCCGTTCGACGTCAATAATCCGCCGGCCGGCTGCACTCCCTGAGGTCGGTCGCCGGAACATACGACGCGGGGCGGTGCCGTGCTCAGCATGGCGCCGCCCCGTTTGATGCGCGGAGCCGGGAAGGCCGCTCTCCATCGGTCTACATCAGGTAATCCTTCCCGAACAGCTGGAAGTCGTTGACAAACTTCCGTCACCTCGTAGGATAAAACCGTTCGGGAGCCGGGAGGCTTGGCTGGAGGCGCTTCGTGGCGAAGCACGTCCACTGCTGCCGGCTCATCCCTCCTGCGCGTACTACTGTTCTCTTTTCACCCAAACCCATTCATTCCCATCACAGGCGGTGATTTCATGCGCGCACAGTTTACCCGGCGTTCCTTTCTCGGTGCCTCGGCCGGCAGCACGGTCGCGGCGGGCCTGGCCAGACTGTACCCGGCCGTCGGCGCAGGAAGCCCTTCCAGACTGCCGGGCCCGATGACGCGGATCCGGAAAATTTATCTGGCCAAGCCGGTTCCCTCGTGGCCCAAGCCCAACCTGGATGTTCCCGGCGAGGTGCAGCGGATCGAGAAGATCCTGGCCGATCTGGCCGGGCGTATGGAAGGCGTGCGCCTCGAAGGTGGCGACCTGTTCCGTGTCCCGGGTGACGTACCCGCGACGCTTGAAGGGCTGGGCAATCCGGACGGATTCCTGGTCTTCAACCTGACCTCCACGGTGGGTGAGCATCTCCGGCGGGTAGCCGCGTTGGGAGAGCCGACCGTGCTGTTCTCGCAGCCGTATAGCGGCCATGACTGGTCCGCGGTACCGGGCTTGCGGAAGGGGGGCCTTAAGGCCGTCTGCGTTTCGACCAGCGACTACAACGAGATCCCGCAAGCATGCCGGCTGATCCGCACGACGCACCTGATGAGGCACACGCGCGTGCTGTACGTAAACGTCGCACCCTATCCGGAGAAGTCAGCGGCCGCGCTCAAGGAGCGGCTCGGGGTGGAAGTCGTGTCCGTGGGCCCCGATCGAATCAATGCGGCCTATGAAGCCGTCGGCAGCACTGAAGCCGCCGAGGAGGCGCGCGAGTGGATGGCGGAGGCGCTCAGGATCGTCGAGCCGCCGCAGTCCGACATCACCAAGTCGGGCCGCCTCTACCTCGCCTTGCGCAGGATGATGGAGGAGGAGCAGGCGGCGGCCGTCACCATCAATTGCCTGGGCATGTTCGCCGCGAAACAACTGCCGGCCTATCCCTGCCTGGCCTTCAGCAAATTGAATGACCAAGGCCTGGTCGGCGTCTGCGAAGCGGACATGGATTCGACGATCACGCAGCTCTTGTTCGAGTACGCCTTCGGCGTTCCCGGCTTTGTGAGTGATCCGGTCATCGACACGTCCAACAACACAGTGATCCACGCCCATTGCGTATCGGCCACGCGGATGGATGGCCCGAAGGGCGAGCGGGCTCCCTACATCATCCGCACGCACCTGGAGGACAACGCCGGCGTCGCGCTGCAGGTCAAAATGCGCGTGGGCCAGGTAATCACCGTGGCCAAGCTGGTCAACCTCGACACGATGCTCCTCTCGACTGGTACCATCACCGACAATCCCGAGTCCGACCGCGGATGCCGCACGAAAATCACCACGAAAGTAGCCGACGCGCGAAAAATGCTCAACGGGTACACGGGCGGGTTGCACCGCGTGATCTTCTATGGTGATCGGGTCAATGCCATCCGCGATCTGGCCGCTCTCATGCAATTTAACGTGGTCGATGAATGCTGAAGAAAACTGAGAACTGAGAACTGGAGATTCCCATGCCTGACGTTCCTCAAGGTCTGCATACTCACCTGCCCGGCTGCTCCTGCTGCACCAGCGCGTTGCATCGCGCGGGGGAGGCCCTCGTCCAGGCAAACCTGTCACGGCGCAACCTGTTGTTGGGGGCAGGCACGGCCGCGATCGGATCCTGGTTGCTTTCCGGGGAGAGAGAGGCCCAGGCTCAGGAGAATGGTAAACCAGCCATCCAGCCGGTTGACAAGCTCGTGGTCCAGCCCGTGCTCGCCTATGCCCTGCACAGCAAGCGCGAACAGACGAGCTGGCGGCCTTGGGGCGGGCTGATGTCGGCCGAGGATGTGAAGGAGGAGACCGGCAGGATTGAGGAGGAACTCCGCGCGATGGTGGCCACGCACGGCCTGGCCGTCGAGCTTCTGCCGGTTGCGGCGGTCAACACGCCCGACCAAGCCGCCAAGCTGAGGGCCGGCGCATCCGACACGATGCTCATCTATGCCGCCAACAGCGGGCCCCAGGTGCTGGAAGCACTCATGTCGCCTGATCGGCCCACCATCTTCTTCCTGCGCCACAACTCCGGCCCGGTGTCGCTGTGGTACGAGATCATGCACCCGCACTTCCTGCGCGGGGCCAGCGACGAGTTCAAGCGGAAGGGAGTGGATGTCGATGACATCGTGGTGGATGAATACGCGGACCTCGCCTGGCGCCTGCGGGCGCTCGCCGGGCTGCGGCGTACGCTGGGCCAGCGGATTGTGGCCATTGGCGGCGCCGGCGGATGGGGTCAGGGCGGCCGGTTAGCGCCGCCCTTTGCGCGCGAGAAGTGGCACCTGGACATCCGCGACATCTCCTACGAAGAGCTCGGCCAGCGCATCGAGAAGTACCGCGCCGACGAGTCGGCCATGGCCCGCGCCAGGAAAGACGCTCAGGCATATCTGGCCGAGCCCGACGTGACCCTGCTGACCGAACGGCACTTCGTCGACGATGCCTTCGTTCTCTACTACGTCTTCAAGGACCTGATGAAAGAGCATGGCGCGCGGGCCATGACCATCCAGCACTGCATGGGCACGGTCATGCCCATCTCCAAGACCACCGCCTGCCTGCCCCTGAGCCTGATCAACGATGAGGGGCTGCTGGCTTTCTGCGAGTCTGATTTCGTGGTCATTCCCGCCGGGATGCTGATGAACGCCATCCTGGGCACGCCGGTCTTTCTCAACGATCCGACCTGGCCGCACCACGGCGTGGTCACCATCGCCCACTGCACCGCGCCGCGCAAGATGGACGGCCGGCACTGTGAGCCGGTCGAGCTGCACACGCACTTCGAATCCGACTTCGGCGCCGCCCCCAAGGTGGCCATGAAGGAAGGCACGCTGATGACGCACGTCATCCCCGATTTCGCCTCCTCTAAGTGGGTGGGCTTCGTCGGAAAGGTAGTCTGCAACCCGTTCCACGCCATCTGCCGGTCGCAGACCGACGTGACCGTGGACGGCGATTTGGACAAGCTGGTTCGCGACATGCGCGGCTTCCACTGGATGAGCATGTACGGCGACTGCCGTAAGGAAGTGGGCTACGCCATCAAGAAGCTGGGCATCGCCTGGGAGGATGTGTCCGCGTGATAGTAGCGGCCGGCCGCGATTGGAAGAGACAATAGCCACAGGGATTGCAGCGGGCGCGGAGAGGATTCTTTTTCCGCTTTTCTCTGCGGTCTCCGCGAGCTCTGTGGCGTCACAAAAGCAGGAGAGCATCATGTCATCGGCGTTGAATCGACGGGAGCTGCTGGGTGCGGCTTCGGCAGGGCTGGCCGCAAGCGCAGTGGGGAGGCGGGCTGGTTTCGGCGCGACGCAGAAGATCTGCGCTTCGCCCTTCTCCTTTGAGAAGGCCAAGGTGCTCCGCGTGTTCATGGGGCGGAGCTGTGGCTGGCCGCGGCCGGACCTGGACGTCAAAACTGAGGCGCAGCGGCTGGGCACCGATCTGGATGCCATCGCCGGACAGGAGGATATCGAATACGTCGGCAATGATATCATCGCCGACGCCGCCGGGATGCAGGCGGCCATGGAGCGTCATCCTGACACCGCAGGCATTCTGGCCGTCCAGATGTGCCTGGGCACCAGCCCGATGATTAACGCCATGGCCCAGTCGGGCCGGCCGTCGATCATCTTCGCCACGCCCTATAGCGGCCATGAGTGGTCCATCATTGGCGACCTGCAGCGCAACGGTCAGCGGATCGATGTGATTCCGTCCAGCGACTTTGCGGATGTGCTCAAGGCCGTGCGCGTCTTCCGGGCCATCAACCGGCTGCGCCAGACGAAGGTTCTATTCGTCGGCGGACCCAGTTGGACGCCGCAGGCCGACTATCTCGCCGACATCGAGAAGAAGTTCGGCACGCAGGTCGTCGTGTACGACCACAGGAAGCTGGTGGAGGCTTACGACGCGGTCCCGGCCGCGGCTGTCGAGGCTGATGCCTTGAAGTGGACGAAGAACGCACAGCGCGTTCGCGAGCCCTCCCCCGAAGAGATCTCCAAGTCCGCCCGCTTCTGCCTGGCCCTGCAGAAGGTGCTCGCGGACGAGAAGGCTTTCGCCATCACCATCAACTGCCTGGGCCTGTTTGGCCAGAAGGCATTGCCAGCGTATCCGTGCTTTGGCTTCTCCCGTCTGAACGATCTCGGGCTGGTGGGAGTGTGTGAGGCGGATCTGCCTTCCACCATGACGCAGATCATTTTCCAGCACATGGAGGGTGTCCCGGGCTTTGTGACCGATCCGGTGTTCGACACGTCGAAGGACTGCCTGATTCACGCACACTGCGTGTCGGCCACGAAGATGGACGGCCCCTGTGAGCCGGCCGCACCGTACGAGATCCGCACGCACCTGGAGGACCACGCCGGCGCCGTGTTGCAGGTCAAGATGCGCATGGGGCAGGAGATCACCATGGCCAAGCTGGTCGGCAGCATCCCGCCCGGCCTGGCGTCGCCGTCGCTGGCGGCCAGCCCGGTGGAGAGCTGGGGGGCCAATATCCTCCTGCTCTCGACCGGCAAGATCGTGGAAATTCCCGATGTGGATCGCGGTTGCCGCACCAAGGTCACCGTTAAGGTCGCCGACGCCCGCAAGATGCTCCAGAAATGGTCCAACGGCCTGCACCGGGTGATCTTCTACGGCAACCACGTGGAAGACACCTATCGCCTGGCCCGCATGACCGGCCTGGATGTTTTCGAGGAGTGCTGACTTAAGTTCTCCCTCCCCTGGTACTCCGGGGGAGGGCCGGGGTGGGGGCTTGGCGCGAGCAGACCGTTCATGGCGCAGACAATTGCGATGTCCGTGACAGGTCAGGCGGCTGGCCATTTGGCTTAAAGCCGGCTGCTCATGCCGCAAGGAGAGAGGACTGTCCACGTAACGCGGCCCAACCAGCCCTGACCGCCCCTGTGAGGCGGAGCCGTTGAGAAGTTTTCTTCAACTCTGGACGACGCGGGTTCGTCCCGCGCCCATCAGGAGACCCCATCATGTGCCAGCACTGTTCCGGAAGCTTCGACTTCTCCCGCCGCGAGATGCTGATCGCCGCGGCCGGGGCGGCAGCCGCGGTCGGCGGCTGCTCGAGCACGAAGACCAGCCTGCTCGCCGATCCGAAGCAGGTCGCGGCCTTGCCTCCTGAAGAAGAGGCAGCTTGGCCGCTGGTCCGCGTTGCTTACCTGCGGCCGAAGGGCCCTTACTGGCTGGGGTGGCCGGGCACCGCCTGGGACGTGGACGGCTTCACGCAAAAGAGCCGTCAGCAGGCGGAAAGCTACGCCAGGCAGGTCAAAGTGCGTCTGGTTTTCGAGTCCGAGCCGCTCTATGACGCTGCGGCCGTCGATGCCTTCGTGAGCCGAATCCAGTCAGATAAACCCGATGGCGTGCTCGTCTTCCCCATGCATATGAATCAGTGGGGTATGGCCGACAAGATCGCCAAGGCTGGCCGGCCGACGATCATCTTCGCCGGCCTGGGCATGTGCTTCACCGGGCACATCCAGCAGATTTCCAAGCTCCCCGGCGTTTACCTGGCCAGCACGGCCGACTACGACCTCAAGCCTGTCCGCTTCGGTCTCAAGATGATCCGCACCAACCATGACATCCGCCGCATGAAGGTGGCCGTCCTGGTGGGCAACGAAACCAAGGAGCAGGTCCTGGAGCCGCTTGGCCTGACGGTGCGTTACGTGCCGCGCGAGCGTTTCCCCGAGGTGCTCCAGACGGTGGAAGTCACGCCGGAAGTAAAGGCCATTGCCGATGAATACGGCCGCAGGGCCGCCAAGATCGTCGAACCCTCCAATGAGGATATTCTCAACGCATCTCGGAACTATTTCGCGGCCTTGCAGATTCTCAAGGACGAGGGCTGCCACGGCATCAGCATGGAGTGCCTGGGGCTGGTAGCCGAGCGCAAGATTCCGTGCCCGCCGTGCATGGCCTGGTCCAAGCTGCTCGACGTGGGCATTCCCGGCGTGTGCGAGGCCGACATCAAGGCGGTCATGGGCCACAGTCTGTGCGTACAGCTTCTGGACAAGCCCGGTTTCATGCAGGACCCGGTACCGGACACAGTGAACAACACCTTCATCGGCGCCCACTGCGTGAGCCCGACGCGCCTGGACGGCTACGACCAGGTGCCGGCGAAGTTCATCCTGCGCAGCCACTCCGAGTCCGATCTCGGCGTTTCCTTGCAGGTCCTCTGGGAGCCCGGCCGTGAAGTCACGGTGATGCAGTTCCTCGATCCGGGCAGGATGATCCTGGGCAAGGGCACCGTGCTGCGCAACCTGGATACGCCGCCGGCCGGCGGCTGCCGCACGTCGGTCGAGCTGGCCCTCGACGGCCCGCCCGACACACGCGATACGAAGGGCTTCCACCAGCTCTTCATCGCCGGCAACCACGTCCGCGACTTCCAGGCATATGGGCAGATGTTCGGGATTGCGACCGAACATATCTGAGCGCGGCGGCGGTGCACGCGGCGATGGTGTACACGCGACGGTCGTGAGAGAAAAACGCGGACGCTCCGTTGCCTGCCAAGCCCCCACCCTGACCCTCCCCCGGAGTACCGGGGGAGGGAACTTTGCACCCTGAGTGCCAGCAAGGGGGGATATCGGAGCCCGAGCGCCAGCGAGGAGTATCGGAGCCCCGAGCGCCAGCGAGGAGTATCGGAGCCCCAAGCGCCAGCGAGGAGTATCGGAGCCCCAAGCGCCAGCGAGGGGGTTTTGGCGCTCTGAGCCCCAGCGAAGGACCCGAGTTGCGAACCCCCACTTACGCAAACAGCTTCCGAAGGTACTCGAGGTTCCGCTTCGTATCCGCCACCACGTCCTTGGACGGGCTTTGCGTCTCCAGCACCAGCCAGCCGCGATAGCCGATTTCTTTCAGCGCCGCGGCCACCCCGGGCCAGTCGATCTTCCCGCTGCCCAGGTAATCCGCGCCTTCCTTGAAATGAACCTCGCAGATGCGCTCGCGGCCGAGCTGCCGGATCTCCTTGAGGTAATCGTGCCCTTCGTGGTTGGCGTTATAGACGTCGTAGTAGACCTGGACCCACTTGCTCTTCACCGCGTCGAGGATCTTCAGATGGCCCTCCGCCGACAGGTAGGTTTCCAGGCCGAGGATGATTTCGGCCTTCTCGGCCCGCGGGGCGAGTTCTTTCATGACTTCGGTCACCCGCCGCATGTCCTGCTCGTTCTCCTCCTTCAGCTCACCTTTGCCGAAGAAGGCGAACAGGATGTTCCGGGCCCCCACGGCTTTGGCCGCTTCGATGGTGTCCGCCGCCCACAGCGCGGCGTGCGGCTCCGACATCAGCGGGACATGGTTCAGCACGCCCATGGCCACCGACGGAATGCTGAGCCCGCATTTGCGAGCGGCCTCGAGGTACTGCTTCTGGGCCTCCTTCCGGCGGAGCTTCAACCCGTCTTCGGGGAAGCCGATACTGACCTGGATACCATCGAGTCCGATTTGGCTTCCAAGCTCGAAGGCGGAGGCATCCGTCCGGCCCATGGACCAGTCGCACATGGAGACCTTCCAGCCGTCTCCCGCGGGCCCGGCCACGGCCGTGTCCCGACCCGTCAGTCCGAACGCCATCACCGATCCGGCTCCCGCGAGCCATTCCCGTCGCGTCATGTGCAGCTCCTTGAACGCCTGGCCCAGCCCGGTATCGTCCGCGAAACCGCCGTGACGATCAACCGTGCACCCCTGTGCACTCAGGCCCGGATTCGGCTAAAATGGCTGTCGACCCAGGCCACCGACTCAGGCCATTGAGACATCCGGGACGAGGATCGGCCGCAAAAGGGTCACGGGCCGCCCAGACAGAGCACTACCTGCGTGCCGGGGTACCCCCGCCAAAACTTCCGGCGTCTCCGAGGCTTATGATTCGTGGAGTGTTGCTATGCCTGCGTTTGATTGGAGCCGACTCGATCTGCCCCACGAGCTGAAGGAGCTGCTGCGCGCCGCTCCTGGCGTCACCTGGCCCCGTTCCACCGCGGAGCTGCTGGACGCCGCCACGGGTGGGCCGGACAGCGACTATTTCGAAGTGAGCTATGCGGTCCCCGAGCGAGGCCCGATCGTGGAGGCCACTGTCGCCCAGGTACGCAACGGCCTGGCGGTCAACTACCCCGAGCCTTACATGCGCCGCCGCGAGCCGGACTGCATGTTCATCGCCGATGACCTGGCCACGGATAAGCCCCGCTTTGCGGAGCGGTTCGGGTATGACTTCGAGCGGCTGCGGCGCGAGACGTTCACGTGGTTGGCCGGGCAGAAGCTGGCGGTGTTCGGCTTCAAGGCCGGCCAGGAGCACGTTGGCGTCGACGCCTTGGCCATCGCGCCGGCCAACGCGGCGTTCTTCGCCCTGGGACTGGCCATGCTTCAGGGCATCATTGAGCCCGATAAGCTGCCCGCCGGGTTCAAGCCTCGGGCGATCATCTACGTTGCTCCGCCGTTCCGGCACACGCACTTCAACGGCAAGCAGGTGGTCGTGCACAGCCGGCGCGAGGGGCTGCACGAGATGTTTGCCTACAACCTCTATCCCGGCCCCAGCGCCAAGAAGGGTATCTATGGGGCATTAATCACGCTGGGTGAGCGGGAAGGCTGGGTGGTTCCGCACTGCTCCGCGGTTCAGGTAGTGACCCCCTACGACAATATCGTGACCATCATGCACGAGGGGGCCAGCGGAGGCGGCAAGAGCGAAATGCTCGAGCAGATGCACCGCGAGCCGGACGGCCGGCTGCTGATCGGCCGCAACATTGTCACCGGAGAGACCCGTTATCTCGAAATCTCGCGCGGCTGTTCGCTCCACCCGGTGACCGACGACATGGCCGTCGCCCATCCCTCGATCCAGGCGGGTGACGGACACCTTTTCCTGGCCGATGCCGAAAATGCCTGGTTTGTCCGCGTCAATCATATCCGCGAATACGGCACCGACCCGTTCCTCGAGAAGCTCACCGCCCAACCCGTCGAGCCCCTGGTGTTTCTCAATGTGGACGCGGTTCCGGGGTCGCGGGCCCTGATCTGGGAACACATCGAGGATGCTCCCGGCGAGCCCTGTCCTAATGCGCGCGTCATCCTGCCCCGCCGCATCGTGCCCAACGTGGTGGAGGAGCCTGTCTCCGTGGACATCCGCAGCTTCGGCGTCCGCACGCCCCCATGCACGCGGCAGCGGCCCAGCTACGGGATCATGGGCCTCTTCCATCTGCTTCCGCCGGCGCTGGCATGGCTGTGGCGGCTGGTCTCGCCTCGCGGCCATGCCAATCCCAGTATCGTGACCAGTGGGGGGATGAGCAGTGAGGGCGTCGGCTCATACTGGCCGTTCGCGACCGGCCGTCGCGTGGCCCAGGCGAATCTCCTGCTCCAGCAGATCGAACGCACCCGCCGCATCCGCTACATCATCTGCCCCAACCAGCACGTGGGCGCCTGGGAAACCGGCTTCATGCCTCAGTGGATCGCCCGCGAGTACCTGGCCCGCCGCGGCCATGCCAAGTACCGGCCCGATCAGCTCCAGCCCGCCCGCTGCCCCCTGCTGGGTTTTGCCCTCAAGCAGGTGCAGGTCGAGGGGCGCTGGTTGCCCACCGACCTGCTCGAAGTGAACACGCAGCCGGAGGTCGGCGACGAGGCGTACGATGCGGGGGCCGAACAGCTCTATGCCTTCTTCCACCGCGAGCTCCGCGGCTACCTGGAGGCGGACCTGTTGCCCTTGGGCCGGCAGATTATCGAGTGCTGCCTGCAGCGCGGGGGGCTGGCCGACTATCAGAAGCTTCTGCCCGAGTAGGCGGGCGTGACGGCTCTGCCGGTCGCCTCACCTGGTCCGCTGAAGTGACAATTGATCCGCTGTGGAGAAGCGGTTAAGATAGCTCTATCATGGCCACGATACTGTCTCTGCGCTGCAAGCGTCACTGAACGAATACCTCTCGCGGGTACGCGGGGGAGAAGAGGTGGTTCTCACCGATCAAGGCGTTCCGGTGGCCCGGATCGTACCGGTACCGCACCAAACGGATTACCAGTCCACATATGAGCGGCTGGTGTGCACCGGCGTGCTGCGTCCACCTGAGAAGAGCCTGCCGAAGAATTTTTTCGAGAAGCTGCCGCGAGTCAGCGATCCTGAAGGTAAGGTCTTACAGTTTCTCCTGGACGAAAGAGAGAGCGGCTGGTGAGGTTCTGGGACACTTCCGCACTTGTTCCGCTCGTTCTGACGGAGAATCGAACAGAACTCGTGCGTGCCCTGCATATCGAGGATTCAGGAGTCGTTGCATGGTGGGGCACTCGTGTTGAAGCGGTGTCGGCGATTGCCCGGAGCCAACGCGCCGGGCTCATCGATGCGGTGAAACTGCAAGAGCCGATTCAGGGTCTGCGCGATCTGTTGATGGCGTGATCATTTCCCGCGAAGTCGATTCAGCGTAAAATCCCCCGTTTCGCCCCGGCCGGCCTTCGGCGGATCGACCTTGACGGCCGTGGCTGGCTTTTGACCCTGGCCCGATGAGTGAGTGCCCATGACCGCACCGGAAGCTTTGTCCTCGACGTATGACCCGCGGGCCGTGGAGCCCGAGATCCGCGAGATGTGGATGCAGGGCGGCTACTTTCATGCCGAGCCCGGCAACCCGCCGCCGCCCGCGCCGGCCTATACCATCGTCATCCCGCCACCCAACGTGACGGGGGCCCTGCACGGCGGGCACGCGCTCAACAATACGCTGCAGGACATTCTCATCCGCTGGCACCGCATGGCCGGCTACAACACGCTGTGGATGCCGGGCACCGACCACGCCGGCATTGCCACGCAGGCGGTGGTCGAGAAGCGCATCTTCGAAACGGAGAAGAAGTCCCGCCACGATCTTGGCCGTGAAGAGCTCGTCCGCCGCATCTGGGAGTGGAAGGAGCAGTACGGCAACCGCATCATCGAGCAGCTCAAGCTCATGGGCTGCTCCTGCGACTGGGAGCGCACGCGGTTCACGCTCGACGAGGTCTGCGCCCGCGCGGTTCGCGAGACGTTCTTCCGCATGTTCCGCGACGGGCTCATCGTGCGCGGCAAGCGGCTGGTGAACTGGGATACGCACCTGCAGACAGCCGTGGCGGATGACGAGGTCTACCACGAGAAAATCAAAGGTCACCTCTGGCACATCCGGTACCCGCTTCAGAGCCCCGAGCACAAGCGAGGGGGAGAGGGGGGGGGTGGGGGACACGGAGACAAGGAGACACGGAGACAAGGGGACAAGGAGACACGGGGACAAGGCGACGAGGAGACACGGGGACAAGGAGCCGCGGGCTTCAGCCCGCGCGGCGCCGATGCGTTGCTGAACGACGCACAGCAGGGCACGAGGAGAGCGGGCGCGGGGGGGGCAAGCGGAGCGGAGGGCGAGGAGACGGCGGCGCCGAGCGTCGAGTATCTGGTAGTCGCCACCACACGGCCGGAGACGATGCTCGGCGATACGGCCGTGGCCGTTCACCCCGATGATCCGCGCTGGAAGCACCTGATCGGTCAGAAGGTCATGTTGCCGCTGACCGGTCGCGAGATTCCCATCATCGCCGACCCCATCCTGGTCAGCATGGAGTTCGGCACGGGCTGCGTGAAGGTAACGCCGGCGCACGACCCGAACGATTATCAGTGCGGCCAGCGCAATGGGCTGCCGATGATCAACATCCTCACGCCCGACGGCAAGATCAACGACGAAGGCGGCGCCTACAAAGGGATGGATCGTTACGCCGCCCGCAAGAGGGTCGTCGCCGATCTCGAGGCGCAGGGGCTCATCGAAAAAATCGAGGATCACGAGTCCGACGTCGGCCACTCCGACCGCAGCAAGACGCCCATCGAGCCATACCTGTCCGACCAGTGGTTCGTGAAGATGGGCGATCTGACCGCCGAAGAGGCCCAAGGCATCCAGTCCGAGCACATGCGCCAACACGCCAAAGAGCCGCGGGCTTCAGCCCGCGCGGCGCAACGGTCGCCGGAGAACGTTCCGCCCGCAGCGGCACCGGGGTCGCCGGAGAACGCTTCGCCTGCAGATACGTCTGAGCCGCGTTTCCCCGGCCTCGCGCAACTGGCCCTGGACGCGGTCTGCGAGCAGAACCACGCCTCGGCCGAAGAGCGCGCCCGCTGCGGCAAGGTGCACTTCTTCCCGGATCGATATGCCAAGACCTACCTTGACTGGCTCAGCGAAAAGCGCGACTGGTGCATCAGCCGGCAGTTGTGGTGGGGGCATCGGATACCGGTGTGGACACTTCATCTGCACGATGCGAACCAGAGTGGCATTCGGGATTTGGAGGAGTACTATCGGGAACTCAACCTGCTCGACGCAGTTGTGATCCGGCCGAGCAGCGATGGGCTAAGGATTGAAATCTGTACAAAATCTGCACGAGCGGATCGCGCTACGGAAGCGCTGAATTGTTTCTACCAGGAAGGTGTGTACGATCCAAAGCGGGCTGACGAGTACGGTGATGTGGTTACCTCCGAACGGGCTTGGTCTTCTGCCAGGAACGTGATGTGTGGCCCCGCTGCGGACTCCGTCACTCGTGATCCCGACGTCCTCGACACCTGGTTCAGCAGCGCTTTGTGGCCGCACTCGACCATGGGCTGGCCCGAGGATACCGCCGAGATGCAGCGGTACTACCCCGGCTCAGTGCTGAGCACGGCCCGTGAGATCATCACCTTGTGGGTGGCCCGGATGGTGCTCACCGGGTTGTACAACATCGGCAAGGTGCCGTTCCACGACGTGTACATTCATGCGGTGATCCAGGACGCCCAGGGCCGGCCGTTCAAGAAGACGCTGGGCAATGGCTTTGACCCGGTGGACATCATCGACATGTACGGCGCGGATGCTCTGCGTTTCACCATGGCCATGTCGGCCACCGAGACGCAGGACATCCGCATGCCCATGAAGAAGGTCAAGCTTGAAGACGGCCGGGAGCTGCAGACGTCTGAGCGCTTCGAGCTGGGCCGCAACTTCTGTAACAAAATCTGGAACGCCGCGCGGTTCGCGTTCATGAATCTGGAGTCCGAGAAAGCCACGGCAGGTGGCGTTCCCTCTTCTCGTGAGGCCGCGCGGGCTGAAGCCCGCGGCTCTTTGGGTTCTTTGGAATCGTCGGGCTCTCCGGGACCGGCGCCCTTGGATCTCGCTGCCCTGCCCATCGAAGACCGCTGGATGCTCTCGCGCGTCAGCCGGGCGGCCGTCGAGGTGCAGGATGCCCTGGCGAAGTTCAACTTCAGCCGCGCGGCCACGTTGGCCCGCGACTTCTTCTGGGACTCGCTGTGCGACTGGTACCTGGAGCTGGTGAAGGCCCGCATCAAGGAAGACCGCCACGCCGCCGAGGCCCGGCAGGTGCTGGCCTTCGCCCTCGACCAGTCGTTACGGCTGCTGCATCCGTTCATTCCCTACATCACCGAACGGCTGTGGACACAGCTCAACGCCCTCGCGCCGCAGCGCGGCCTGCCCGGCCTGGCCGAACTCGACTGTGGCACCGGTTGCCAGCCGGTGGATCCTCGTGGAACTCTGCCCAAGCCTCTAGTGATCTCACAGTACCCGCCGGCCGAAGGCTGGCCGGCGCTGGCCAATCCGGCCGTTGATGCGGTTTTCGAGGATCTCCAGACGGCCACCCGCGCGGTGCGCGAAGTGCGGTCGACGCAGAACGTGCCGCCCAAGCAGCCGGTGAACGTGGTGGTCAAGGCACCGCCGGAG
Organism: Phycisphaerae bacterium; assembly: GCA_045863575.1. Taxonomy (GTDB): domain Bacteria; phylum Planctomycetota; class Phycisphaerae; order UBA1845; family PWPN01; genus JAAXZI01. The sequence continues at coordinate 9,002 of BTUC01000019.1, read as the reverse complement.
CGCGTGGCCTCCTTGCAGCGCGAGGCGCACGTGATCCGCCAGCTCGGCAACGTCGGCGACCTGAAGATCGACCCTCATGCCACGCGCCAGCCCGGCGCCGCCACGCTGGTCCTGGGCGACATGCAGATCTTCGTGCTGGACGTGATCGACACGGCCGCCGAGCGCAAGCGACTCGAATCCGAGCTCGCGAACCTGGACAAGCAGATTGCCGGCATCGAGGGCAAGCTGTCCAACGAGAGTTTCGTCAGCCGGGCCCCGGCCCAGGTGGTGGCCGCCGACCGCGAGCGACTCACCCAGGCGCGCTCCCGGCGGGAGCTCGTCGTGCAGACGCTCGCCGAGCTCTCATAACCTCGATTGGTTCGAGCCCATCCCAGAGCGTGCCACTGCTCTGGGAGCAGTGCTGGAGCAAGCGAAGCGCCGTGGTTCCAGGCACTGCTGAACCGCCTTTGCGAACAGCTTCGGCGTAGCGAGCACAGCAGTGGCACACCCACGGCGCATACGCCCGAATCCCGTCAACCGGTGGTCGCAGCGGGTCACAGGCAGCGCATGAATGCCACCAGCGCCTTCTTCTCCTCTTCACTCAGCCTGGTTTGCAGGACGATGTCGAAGAACTCGACCGTGTCTTCAAGCGTCAGCAGACGCCCGTCATGCAGGTAGGGTGGTGAATCCTTGATGCCCCGGAGCGTCGTCGTTTTCATCGGCCCGGCTTGCCGGTCCCAGTGGTCGCTGATCAACTGAGGCTCATAGAAACGCCCAACCTTCAGATCGTGCATCAGGTTGTCCAGGTAATGCGGCGAAGGATGGCACTCCCCGCAACGGCCCTTGTTGAAGAAGACCTCCTGCCCCTTCATCTCCAGTTCGCTGGCCTTGTCGGGGTCGAGCCGGCCCAGTACGTCCAGCTTGGGCGCAGGAGGGAAATCCAGAATGATCTGGAACTGGGCCATTGCTGATACCGAGGTGCCGCGGTCGAGGACATTGATGCCCTTCTTGGCGGCCGTGACCGGATCGCCGTCGAAGTACGCCGTCCGCTGCTCGAACTCGGTAAAATCCTCGACGCTGCGCAGCGCCCGTTTGGAGCCGTGGATCTGCTGCTGGAACATCCCGCGCAGGCTCGGCGTCTCAATGCGGAAGCGGGCCTTCTGCGGGCGCGTGTCGGGATTCAAATGAAAAGTCCCGTTGGTGTGCCCGTTCACATGGCAATCGAAGCAGGTCACGCCCGTGCTTGGCTCCTTCACCTTTCGGTCGTGCGTGGCATTGAACTGCTGCTGGGGGAAGGCGGTCACCAGCAGGCGCAGTCCTTCCAGTTGAAAGGGCGTGACCTTGCCCATGAACAGCTCGTGGATATTCCGGATGGTCAGCACCTGTCCCTGGGAAACATCTCCAAGCTCCGGGTGCGTGGTCAGGAATACGGGCGGGGGGAATTCGGGAAGCAGGTGGTCGGGCAGATCGAAGTCGACGTCGAATCGCTGGAGGTCGCGATGCTCAGCCTTCTGAATGGCCTCGATCTGCTTGGGGGCGAAAACCATTCCGCCCTCGGCGTGCCGCGCGTGCGGTAATGGCCGGAAGCCCATCGGAAAGGCGTTCTGCTGCCGGATCTGGTCGGGACTCATCTGCGACAGCTTCTGCCAGGTCATACCCTCTGACATTTTGACCCGTATGCCCTGCTGGACCTTCTTGCGCTTCGCTGACATCCAGACTTCCGACGGGTTGTCGCTCAGATCGTAGCGCGATTCCAGCAGTTTCTTCTGCTGAGCCATCACCTCATCCTTGTTGGCCGATTCACGCTGGTAGATGGTCTCGAAATCCTCCTCGAGAACTACCGGGCTGTAGCTCTGGCCGGTGTCCACCTCCTTGGGTAGAAATGTCTTCGGCTGACCAGACTCCTGGGCCGAGAGGGCGCTCAGCCCCAGCACGACCATGACCGACCCGGCCCCGGCGCAAGCCCATTTTCCAGCCCTCGAACGCATTGACATGGCCGCTCTCCTTTCCTGTGGATTCAAGTACCAGGCAAGTCCTCTTGATCTTGGCGCCTGTGATGAACTCTATTGACCTCAGCAGAGACAAATCAAGGAGCAGCGGCATGGAACTGCGCCGGAACGGCGGTGGAGCACCGGGCAGTCGCCACGCAGTGGTCAGGAACGATCTGGCGCCAGGAGGTCGTCTCGCAGGCAGCGGCGAAGCAGCGTGTGGCGATCGCCTTTCATCAAGTAGATCCTCCCCCGAATGGTGCGCGATTCGCCCGGGTGGAGCGGGCCCACGCGAATACACAGGTGCATGCATTGCCAGGGGTTATGGCCCTGGGCGGAAAGGAACCGTTCCCAGGCGATGCCGGTGACCCAGCCGCCGTCGTCCGACTCGCGCAGGAGCACCCCGGCCGTGGCGTCCACCGGCGAGGCGGGCCACTTGTCGGTGGAGGCGAACTGGCCATCACGCGAGTGGGCATCGACCTGTGGTCGAAAGGCGCTGTTGAAGTGGGTTTCTTAACTGCGGGCACTGGTCCCGACGAAGATCCCGCCGCGAGCACCCTATTGGCAGGTGGCGAGCCGGCCCGCTACGGGTCCGATGGTTGGAGGAGTTACAATGCCTGCCCAGAGAGAGCCAATATCAGGCACCGACAGCCCGTTGACCCCGCGCAGGAGCCGCTTTCGAGCGATGAGCGATTCGCAATCCTACTTCCCGCAGACCCGTCACTCGGTCATCGAAGGGCTCGGCAATGCGGCCAGCCCGGCCTGGAACACGTTTTTCGCCATCTATGGTCCCATTATTCATCGCTTCGCCCGGCACGCCGGACTGACGGAGCATGATGCCGACGAAGTGCTCTCCGCCGTCATGCGGAGTTTCCTCGTGCGTGTGCGGGGGGGAGAGTTTCGGGTGGACCATGAGAAGGGGCGGTTTCGTTATTACCTTCGGACCATGACCAACCGCGCGATCCACGAATACCGGAGGAAAAATGCGCGCCGTCCGCTGGCCCTGGAGGATTTGGGACCGGTGGAGGACCCGGCCGTCGCGAAAGATGACGAGCGGTGGAACCAGTTTGAGCGACAGGAGCGGTTGCGCGCCTGCCTCGATCGGCTCCGGACCTCCGGTCGCGTGGGCACGCGCGACATGGAAGCGTTCGAGCTTTACGCCCTGCGCCGGCAATCGCCGGAGGAAGTGGCCCAGCGGCTGGGGATCTCCAAGAGCCGCGTGTACGTCATCAAGCACGAAGTCATGCGACATTTGCGCGACGTGCGCCGAGAGCTGGATTCGATTCTGGGCGAGGTGTGAGCATGATCATCCGACGTTGTCCTGGTGATGATGACCTGAAGGGCTTTGCGGTCGCCCCATCGAACACGGCTGTTGCCGAACACTTGGCCGGTTGCGCCGCCTGTCGCGAGAAGCTGGAGTTGATCAGCCGGGACGAAGACCTGCTCACCGAACTTCGGCAGGTTCACGCCGAAGGCACTGATCGCTCGGGCCGGGAACACATTCTCGCTCTATGCGTCCGGGCAGCGACGGGGATGAGCGGATGATCAAGGCTCAGACCCCTGAGCGGGCAATAATACCCAACTCAGTTCTCCCCAGGTGAGTAGGGTCTCCCCAAGGAGCGGCGGGGATACCGCGCGCGTTGGAGATCAGGCTCAAATGCTTTAAGTGGCTGTCTTTTAGAGATTTAAAGACATGATGCCTAAGCGGCTCAGCATGATGTGGGCTCAACTGGCACGTGAGGTGCTCCCTCCTCCGGCCAGACCGCTGGCATCGGCTCGTCGGCGGAGTTGGAAGGACGGCCATGTTTGGGCTTCGACGCGACCGCAGCTTGGATTCGGATCTCGCCATCAGACGCACCCCCACCGCATCGATCACTTCGGGGACGAACTTACCGCCCGAAAGCACCTGTTCGGATGTGGAGGTCGTTTTTTGGGTTCGCACCACACAACGCGCGGGGGACAGAGGATCCCCAGGCTCGACCGTGCGCGAAGTGGTGGCCAGGGCTCTGCGTCAGGCCGGTCTCTTTTGCGACTCCGATCAAGGCCTTCTGAACAGCACCGGGCGCTTGTGCGCGGCTTGTCCGAGCAGCCACGAATTGGCCGTCCTGTCCAGGTTGATGGAAGAGGATGACACCATGGCACTGCCGGGCCGAAAGGCAACAGCAAACCAGAGCACTTGTGGTGGGGCGGCGGTAGCTGGCTCCACCGCCGCAGCAGCGCCCGCAACCGGCCTTCCCACGGGCGATCCGGAAGCCCCGGCACCGACTGCACCCGTAACCAATCCTTTCCCGGGCCTGTCCCATTGGGGAGCAGCAGTACAGCACGCACCTGACGCGACCACCAAGGCTCCCGCAACTCCCTCCTGGCCGAGCATCGATGGTTTTGAGATCCGCTCCCGGTTGGGTGGCGATGGTCAGGGAGATGTCTATGCGGCGCGCGACCAGGCGTTGCAGGTCGAAGTAGCCATCAAAGTCCCCAAGTCGCTGACGCCGGCCGCGCAGGAGCAGTTTCTCCGTGAGGCGCGTGCGCTGGCCCGGGTTGAGCATGCGAACATCGTCCGCATCCGCAGCTTCGGGCGTGACGGACATCGCGTCTATTTTGTGATGGACGTGATCTCCGGGCCCAACGCTGCCCAACTGGTGCGCCTCTTCAGGCAGGGTAAGGCCCACAAACGCTCCTCGGAAGAGATACTTCGACTCGCGTCTGTCAGCCGAGCTTCGCACGGCCGCAGAGCCGGCGCGCCCCTATTACCGGCTGGTGGCGGAGTGGATGGCCCAGGCGGCTGACGGATTGCAGGCCGCCCATGAGGCAGGCATTTACCACCGGGACGTCAAACCGAGCAATTTCCTCATGGCCTCTGATGGCCGGCTTATGGTCGCCGACTTCGGACTGGCCCGCTCCAGCGATGACGACTCCTTCAGTGGTGGCCTGGGCGTGACCGGCACCTATCCGTATATCGCCCCTGAGCGTGCCCTGGGTGAGTGGGCGCGTGTTGATCACCGTTCAGACATCTGGGCACTCGGCGCCACGTTGTACGAGTTTCTGACTTATCAGCGGGCGTATCCACGCTGCGGCCGTGAGGTGCTCAAAGACATCGTCTCCAAGGAGCCCGCGGCGCCACGGCGGATCATTTCGGCGGTCCCGCCGCGGCTGGAGGAGATCTGCCTGAAGGCCATGCGCCGCGACCCCGAGCAGCGCTATCAGAGCGCGGCCGAAATGGCCGCGGATCTGCGGGCCTGGGCGAAGGTGGCTCCGCGGCCGGCGCGACGTGTCGGCTCCGGCATTGTTCTGGGCTGCATGCTGGCTTGCGCGATTCCATTGGCCACCGGGCGTGATGCTCGCGCGTGGCTGAGCGACACCTGTGTGGCCTTGTGCAGCCGGCTGCTGCCTGTCGACGCCGATGCCGCACCCACGCTGGAGCGCATTGCGATCTCGCCGGATGCCATTGAGCTGGTGGACCGCATCACGGCCGTGCCTCTGCGGATAACGGCCCAGTACGCGGATCAGCAGGAACGGCCAATCGAGGCATCCGCTTGCCGATTTGACTTCACGGGTGGCCTGTCGCCTCTCGACCAGAAGATGCTTCAAGCAGGTATGCTGTCGGCCGCTCAAGAGGGCCAGGGGCGGCTGCAAATCTCCTACGGCGGCTGTGTGGCCGAATGCCGTGTCTCGGTCCGATTGCACGCGCCGGCTGGACCGATACCTGCCGCAGATACTCAACCTGCCCGCGCCCCTCGCACGGCGGCGGAAAATGTCCCGCTGCCGGTGCCGGTCACCGGCACCAACCGGAACGCGTTCCCGCCGGCGATACTCCTGGCGTGCAACGAAGATCTCAACGCCGAGGATGACCGGCCGGCACGGGCAGGCGGTACGGTCGAGTCGGCGCTTCGGTCCGTGCTCACCGATAATGGATTCGCGTTGAAGGAACCACACCTTTCTCCAGAAACCTGGGATGAGCGCATCGCCCTGCATCAGGCTGAGCAAGCCGGGGTCCAGTTTGTCGTCTTCTGCACGGCCGAAGCCCGCATCATCGAGCGCGTCCCTCCACTCGAATACGTGGACTACCCCGTCGACCGGTGGGGCGTCCAAGTGCAAGGTCGCGTCTTTCAGCGTCAGGCCGATGGGAGCTGGATCCCGCAACGCATCGCTCCCCAGTCAACCGACAGGGAGGCACGACCACGCAGCGATCTCTACAGCGGCAACGCCGTCGCCGAACTGGCCCGCCTGGCCGCTCTCGACGCGGTGCGAAAGCTTCATGACGAAAGCGGGCAGTGAGCGGCTCGAGATACGGGCAGGCGTAACTGACGCAGCTCGGGAGAACTGAGATGAATGCACGGAAACGACAGGAGTATTGCCTCTGCCAGTGGGGGCTGGCGGTATCCCGATCGGTCGCTCTGTTTTCTGTCCTGCTGTTCGGCAATGCGTGCAGCGCGGGCCAGGAGCGTGCCTCGGTGCGGCTTCAGAGCGCGTCTGAACCGCGGCAGGATGCGGTGCTCGAATCTGGCCTAAGGATCAACGTTTCGCACGTGGACGCGACGTGGAAGTCACGCTGGAACGAAGGCGGCGGCGAGCGCGTGCTGACGTGGACGTATGCGGTTCAGACCGGCTTTGCACCCCACCTGGTGGGTATCCGCCAGCAGACCAGCTTCGACAACAAGGCGGCGGAACTCTGGGTGAACCTCGCCCGCTCGCGCCTGCAGGGCGGGATTCAGGATCGTGCCGGGCATGCCGGCATCAAGCTGGTATTCGTGGACCGGGACAACATCAAAGACATCGTGCGGGAATCGGACCTGGGTGGCGCCGGGATCACTGAGGAGATCCGGCCCACGCGAGCCAAGGTCAAGGTCCTGGACGTGGATGCGAAGGTGTACGGCAAAATCGACGTGGACGTAAAGATCGAGACCGGCACGCGCAACACGGTCCAGAGTATCTGGGGCGGCTTCGCCCGGCACTACTATTGGCCCTACGGCTGGCATGCCTGGGGCGGAGTCGGTTTCGGCGAACGGCAGAAGATCCGTCGGATCATTACCGTGGCTGCATCCTTCATGCTCGAGGACGCCAAGACGGGCGAGATCTACGTGCAGCACCAGAGTGCGGCCCAGCCTATCGACACGGCCAAACCCGGCGTCTTCTTCGGCTCGAACAAGCATCCCATCGACCTCAAGCAGCCCGACGAGCAGATCGTGATGGCTTTCCTTGAACAGGAAGTGGACCGGTTCGTGGATCGACTCGTGCCGGGGCCGTCCACCCTCGATGTGATCGTGGTCTCATCCAGCCACGGCGACTGCAAGCGCGGGGTGAAGGCCCTGGCCGCCGGTGATTACGCCGCCGCCCGGGCGGCTTTCGAGGCATCCCTGCACGACCATTCGGAGGACCACCAGGCCTGCTTTGGGGCGGGGGTGGCCTGTGAAGCCCTGGGGGATTACGGCCGAGCGGCCGAATACTACCACCTGGCTATCGAGAAGGTGGGCGGCAAGCCGGCTCCCGAGTACCACGCCGGCCATGACCGGGTCGGCCGTCGGCTGGCTCAGGCCAACGACAGGGACCCCGCCTCTGGAGCCCGCTGAGCCCAAGAAGAGCATTAACAGCATAGCACTCGCCGGCCGGGGAGCCGATCCGGCGTTCTGCGAAGAAGACGGCAACGAAGTCCTATCTGGATGTTGAAAGGAGACGCTTCATCATGACGGAAAAGCTCCACCGCATCTGTCCATCGTACCTCTTGCTCCTGCCGGCGCTCGCCGCCGCCGGGTGCGGTCCCGGCTCCATTGAACGGGAGGTGGTCATCGAATACGTCAGTCAACCGGAGAAGGCAGAACTCTTGCAGACGGACCCGCAGAACCCGATTCGCATCTGTGTCAGCAAGGTGGACGTGGCGTCGCGGGTGGAGAGCAATGATGAGCGGATGGGTGTTCAGACCTGGACATTCAAGTATGCCTGGGGACTCGATCAAGCCCCCATGAATACCGTGGCCATGAGCCTGGTCAGCACCGATGATCAGCAGAAGTATGCCAAACAGTGGGAGAACCTGGTCCGGGCGCGCCTGGGCGCCAAGCTCAAGGACGGCGCGGAGGCGCAGGGCCGCTTTGTCACCATGGTGGATCGCGATGCGCTGGGAGTGCTCGTCAACGAGAAGGATCTGAAGAACAGTGGCATCGTCGAGGAGGACAAGGACACCGCGCAGGTCCGGCAATTGGGCGTCGACATGTTCGTGTTTGGCGATGTCGAGGTCGGCACGCACTACGATATCACCTACAAGTCCGACATGGGGGCCAAGATCTTCAACTGGCTGCCTTATATGCCGAATATCGCGGATGAGAGCCCCAAGCAGCACATTCGGCGCACCATGACCTTCGCGGGTAACTTGCGGGCAGTGGACGCCAAGAGCGGCGAAGTGTCTGTGTGCCAGGCGTTCTCCGCCCAGGAGTTCCAGGACAAGAAGCCGTGGCCCCTGGTCGGTACAAGCCGTACCCGGGCCGATCTGATCCCGGAAGATGCGGTGGTGAAAAACTTCCTGGAGAAGGAGGTCGACCGATTCGTCGGCCGCCTGGTTCCGGTGCATTTCCGTGAGACCGTGCTGGTTGAATCCTCCAGTTCAGAGTCCTGCCGGCGAGGCGTCGAGCTGCTGAGCAGCGACGGTGAAGAAGCTTTGGCCTCCCTGACTGCGGCCCTGGCGGAGAATCCCAGTGATCACGAAGCGGCGTTCGCCGCCGGCGTGGCCCTTGAACGGCTCAACCGCCTCTCAGAGGCCAGCGCCAAGTACCAGCTCGCCAAGGACTTGAGCGGAGCCGAGGAGAAAGACGTGAAAGGCCACAAAGGTCGCTACGTAGCCGCGGTCAAGCGCGTCAGCGAACGGCTGGAACAGAACGGCGGAGGCGCGCTCAAGGTGGCAGTCGCTGGGAAGTAGCGGCGGACAAGAAATCGAGGCCGTCCGTAAAACTGTAGCGGCCGGCCTCCGTGCCGGCCGTTCGACTACAGGCCAACGACCGGCAGAGACGCCGGCCGCTACAAAACGGAAGAACTGGATCAGCACGAGAC
>BTUC01000018.1:0-33485 GCA_045863575.1 Phycisphaerae bacterium | reverse complement strand
CCCCTTCGGGGCGGAGGATACGCCGCCGCCGACTTGTGGGTAACAGCAAGCTGTGGCAGCAGCGGTTGCGGCCCCGAATGCTCTGCTTACTTCCAGCACTGCTCACAGGGCAGTGGCACGCCCGATCACTCCTCGCGCTGCTGCCAGTCATAGAGCAGTGGCACACCGGCCGCTCAGCCGCCGATGCAGGGCGCGTTACAGAAGATGTAGCTGTAGCTGATGCCCATGCCCCAGTTCTCGGCGAAGCTGTCTCCGTCGAGAGTCCAGGAGGTGGCCAGGCCAATCTGGTGTTGGGGAGCCAGCTTCCAATCCAGGCCGACTTCCATCATGTGTTGGTTGCGGAAGCCCCGCAGTTCGCTGGTCTGGTGGACGTAATCCACGATGAGATCGAGGTTGGGACAGATCAGGTAATCAAAACCGGTGAAAAATCCCCACTGGAAGTGCCGCTGATCGGTATTGGGATCTCCCCCGAACCAGCCGGGCCGGAACTCGCGCCGCCGGACGTACTCTCGGGCCTCCACGATATCGTCGCCTCCGGCCACCTTGAGGAAGGGATTGAAATGGAAGCGCATCACGCAAGGAACGATGGTTTTGGTGAACAGGCCCATGAACGTCCAGTCCACACCGTCCGAGTGGTAGCCGGCCGGTACCCGCAGCGAGTTCCGCAGCGCGAACGCCGGTACCCAGTCTTTTTCCCGCCAGAGCCGCCACTGCCAGCTCAGGTTCAGGTCTCCGTTACCGTCCACCTCTCCGTCCCCCAGGACGAGCGGCGCCAGAAACGAGATCTCATGGTCCGGCGCAATGCCCCACTCGATCTCACCGAGAACCCTGACGTCGTCGTCGCTGCCGTCGGAGGAAGTGCCGTACAGGAACACGTGCCGCAGCTCGATCTGTCCGGGTGTCTCGGTATCCGCGGCCCGCAGACGGATGGGCCCGAAGATGTCCCAGTAATCCGTGGCCAGATTGGTGCCGTCCGTGGTTACCACCTCCGTGGTTTCAATCACGGTGGTTGTTTCCTCGGTGGCCGTTTCCGGCTGATTCTGAGCAGACGCCGGGACGGCGAGCAGCAACCCTGACACCGCGCACGCAAGAATAGGATACAGGCGCTTCATGGGCGTTGTCCTTTGTTCCCCCCAGACGTACTGAAACAATTGACCGCACCGAGCCTCTCAACCTACCGCGTGTGGCTGAGCCGTGTCAAGCGCCCCGGGAAGCCAAAGACCAGCTCAAACATCTGCACGCGCCTGGTTCAGGCGGCAATCCGTCACATGAGAGATCCTTCATGGTGTTTTGAGCCTGGCGGTTGCTGTACAGGCCTGCTCCGCAGGTATAATGTGTCGGGTTAAGGCCGTTCTCACGAGACTCGAGGGTCTCACATGCGTCTGCTGGTCATAGAAGACAATCCCAAGATCGCCTCGCTTGTGGAGGAAGGGTTCTCCTCGCAGGGCTACGCGGTGGACAAGGCGGACACCGGCCAGGAGGGTGAACGGCTGGCCGTCGAGCAGCAGTACGATGCCCTCATCCTCGACGTCATGCTGCCCGATCAGGATGGGGTGCAGGTCTGCAAGAATCTACGCCGCCGGGGAATCAGGACGCCCATTCTCATGCTGACCGCGCTCTCGACCACGCTGGACAAGGTGGCCGGCCTGGATGCCGGCGCCGACGACTACCTCACCAAACCATTTGAATTCGAGGAACTGATAGCCCGTGTTCGGGCCCTGCTGCGGCGCGGCGAGCCCCAGGAGGCGGCGGTCCTGCGGTACGACGATCTGGAGATGGACCTGGTGCACCGCTCCGTACACCGTGCGGGTCAGAAGATCCGGCTGACCACCAAGGAGTTCGCGCTCCTGGAGTACCTGATTCGTAACCCTGAGCGTGTGCTCACGCGGGCCGCCATCGGCGAGCACGTCTGGGACATGAACTTCGACAACGACAGCAACGTGATCGACGTCTACATCTCCATGCTGCGGCGCAAGATCGACCGGGATTTTCCCCGCCCGTTGATCCACACGGTCATCGGCACGGGGTACGTGCTCAGCTCCACCGATCCCAACGCTTGAGCAGCCGGCGAAGACCCGGCGACGCGGGTTGAGCCGCTTTCATCGCTTTTTCATTCGGCGCTCATCTTAGCTGTTCAATGATTCAACAGGCCCCGTTGAGGGGATTGTTTGGTTGTGATGCGCAGACCCGCTTGAAGGAGCACGAAAGTCATGGAGATGAACGATCTTCGCGAACTCTACATCCACGAGTTGAAGGACCTTCACAACGCCGAGAAACAGCTGGTCAAAGCACTGCCGAAGATGGCCAAGGCGGCCAGCTCGCAGGACCTGGCGAAGGCGTTCCAGAGCCACCTGGAGGAAACCAAGGTGCACGTCGAACGGCTCGAGCAGATCCTCGAGAAACTGGATGCCTCCAAGCGCGGCAAGAAGTGCAAGGGCATGGAGGGACTCATCGAGGAAGCCCAGGAACTGCTCAAGGAAGAGGCCACCGACGAGGTCCTCGACGCCGGCCTGATCGGCGCCGCCCAGCGGGTCGAGCACTACGAAATCGCCGGCTACGGCACTGCGCGCACCTATGCCAGCATTCTGGGTGACAAGTGGGCCGCCAGCCTGCTTCAGCGCACCCTGGATGAAGAGGGCAACGCGGACAAGAAGCTGACTCGGCTGGCGGAAAGCCATATCAACGTGGAAGCCGCACAACAGGCATAAACCCCGCGATGCCGTGCGAGCCAGGACAATGGGATGGCGCGAGGGTGGCGCGTAAAAGGTTGCTCCGCGCCCTGTGAGGAGCGAAACATGTTCGAGCTGTTGGGCCTGGTCATTCTGGTGCTCGATGTCATTGCCATCGTCAGTGTGCTCGCCGGCGCGGGTTCAACGGGTCACAAGGTCTTGTGGACGGTATTGATTCTCGTTTTTCCTCTGCTCGGCGTGCTGCTGTATTTCCTCGTCGGGCGCAGCCCTGCCGACAGTCGTGTCCTCGGCTGAACTAGACGTAAAGGAGTCTTGCCATGTTGTGGACGATTGCGCTGATCCTGCTGGTGCTCTGGGCTCTGGGCCTGGTCTCATCCTGGACCCTTGGTGGGTTCATCCATATTCTGCTGGTGGTGGCTATCATCGTCGTGCTGATTCGTCTCATTCAGGGCCGCCACCCGGTCTGATCCTCATCCCTGGAACCCTTTCGAGAAAAGGGGCCGCGCGTTCTTCTGGCTGGCTGCCGGGCCGGCCATGAAGAATCTCGCGGCCCCTTTGTGTGCCGAGCCCCGCGGCGGAGATGCAAGAGGTCTTGCCCCGTCAAAGCCGCCGCTGATAACCCCATGCGTTTGCCACTGCCGTGCCGGCACTGACGCGCGCCGGGGTGTGCTCAGCACCCCTCACGTCACACAGCAACAGCACGCATCGTAACGGAACAGGGCTCCCCAGCGCCCTCGAACGACTCAAGCGTCTGAACGGCTGATGGCGGTCGGCGAGCTGACCGGCGTCGACAGCGATTCCGCGGTAATCAGGTTCAGCTTGCCGATCTGTTGGACCCCCTCGCTGAAGCTGGTCACCACCTTGTCACTGCCCGTACAACCCAGCCGCTGCTGGGTATGTTCCAGGTTGCCCCGGGCGTTCCACAGGGCCACGACGATTTTGAGCTGCTTGAAGCGGGTCCTCAGTCGCTTGCACAGGTAACGCGATCGCGCGACTGCCGCGGGCGGCAGGGCCGAGATGCACACGGCCTGGGCCCGGGAGGTGTCCACCTGGTCCAGGATTTCGCTGACCAGGCTGTTGGCCGAGACCGTGTCCGTCCAGTAGCCTTCACGACGCAGGACCCGGGCGAACAGCCCGGCCACGAAGGCGTCTGATTCGTCGTGGGCCGGTATGCACAGAACCCGGGAAGCCTGGCTGGCGGGCTGGCGACCATCTTCTCCGCTGGACATGCTCGGGGCCGAATCGCCGTTGGCCGACTCGTGCTCGGCAGCCTGGGCCTGCTGGGTCTCGAGATCCTCGAGGATTTCCTCGATGGACTGCTTGATGAATTGATCACGCTCCGCATCGAGACGGTCATAATGTCGGTCGCGCTCGGCCATGTGCAATGCCGGCAGAACCACGCGGTCATACGTCTCCAGCAGGGAGTGTTCCTGCGTGAATTCTTCGGCCAGCTCAGAGGCCTCCTCGTCATCCATGGCCAGCAGCCGCTGATAAAATCGGCTGCCCGTATCCCAGATGGGCTCATCTCCCAGCAGCACGTTCAAGAAAGCAAGCTGGGGCACGTACTTGCCCGCCACCACCAGGCACACCGTCAGCGGGGTGGCCAGCAGCAGTCCCACCGGTCCCCAGAGCCACGTCCAGAAGACGGCGGACACAATCACGGCCACCGAGCTCATGCCGGTGCTGGAGCCGTACAACCAGGGCTCCAGCACGTTGTTGCTGATCAGCTCCAGCACGATGAACAGCCCGATGACCTCCAGCGGCAGCCACCAGTCCGAGCTGATGGCGAAGGCCAACGTGATCGGCATGACCGCGGCGATCCAGGGTCCGATGTAGGGCAGGTAGCGCAGCAGCGTGGCCAGCAGCCCCCAGACCAGCGCATTGGGCAGGCCGAACAGGTACAGACCAATGGCCACCGGGATGCCGTAGCTGGCGTTGATGAAAAGCTGCATCAGCAGGTACCGGCTGATCCGCCGCGATGCATCGTCGAGGGCTTGCGTGGTCAGATGGATATGTCCGCGACCCAGAAGATAAATAAGCCGGTCACGCAGATCCTCGCGCTGAATCAGCATGAAGATGACGAAGACGACGACGATGGCGGCCACTCCGAGCGGTCCGATCACTGAACCCACGGTGCTCCAGAGGAGGTCGAACGGTGAAGGGTCCGGCTCCACGACGGACACGGGCAGGGGACCTTCCGGCTGGAGGACCATGGGCATGCCCGGCAGGGGAGCGCTGCTGACGGCGGCCGTGGTGGTCGGTTGTGTGGTGGCCAGATCCTTGGAGATCTCCTGGATGCTGTCGGCGGCCCGCTTCAGGGTGCCCGGACTGCGAAAAGCGTCCACGCGGGCGCGAATGTTCTGGCGATATTCCGGCAGCCGGCCGGCCAGTTCGACCAGTTGCCGGGCGACGAAGTACGTGGTGGCTCCCAGGATGGCGAACGAGAAGAACGTGACCACGATGACCGAACTGATGCGCCCGATGCCGACACGCTCGAGCCGGGTGACCAGCGGGGCCAAGAGGAAGCTCAGTAAAATGCCCAAGGCCAGCGGCATCAGCACGGCCTCGCCGACATAGAGAGCCGTGACCACCAGGGCGATGCTGGCCAGGGTGACGAACCGAGACATGCTCGACGAGTTTTCAGGGCGGGGCATGAACCTGCTCCCGAAGGGAATGAAGGACCCGGGCAATCCGCTGCCACAAACCGGCGGAACCGTCGCCCGACCCGGAATCAGCGTCCGTTTGCTCCGAAGCGACCCGCGCAGCGATCCGGCTGATCACCGCGCCGAGAAAGACCACGTGCGAGGAGAAGTAGAGCCAGAGCAGCAGGACCACCACCGAGCCGGCCTTGCCATAGATCGACCCGAGCAGCGTCTGGTTGAAGTACAGGCCCAGCAGCAGGCGGCCGAATCCGAACAGCAGAGAGGCGGCGACTCCGCCCACGAACGCATCGCGCCACTCGACGCCTGCATCCGGCAGCACGCGGTAGATGACGGTGAAGAGCAGGGCGATGAGCCCCAGGGAAAGTCCGAAGTTGAGCGCGTCAAACAGGTAGACGGCCGGCAGGCGGGGTTCGATGAGTCCGCGCAGCGTGGTCAGTGCGGCCGACGCCACCACCGAGGCCAGAAACAGCACGCCAACCCCCATGACCAGCCCGAAGGACATCAGGCGCCGGCGCACACCCGGAAGCGCGCGCGGCATCGGCGTTCCCTTCGACCAGACCCGGTTCAGGCCGTCCTGGAGAACGTGAAAGACCTTCGATGCGGCGAAGAGCAGGACCGCGGTGGCGATGAGCAGAGCCACCGCATCGTTTTTCACCGGCTCGCGCACCGCCTCCAGGATATTCCGGGATGCGGTGCTGATGCGCTGACCGCCCAGCGTCCGCAGTTCGCCGAGCACGCGCTGCTGCGCGTTTTCGCGGCCCAGAATCCAGCTCGCCGCCTGGGTGAGCAGCACCAGAATGGGAACCGAGGAGAACACCGCATAGTACGCCAGCGCAGCGGAGGCTTGAGATAATCCGCGGCGATACCATTCGAGCCGCGCGCGGCGGAACGTCTGCACCCACTGCCGCAGCGCGCCGTCTTCGCGCTCGCCCGGCGGGCTTTCCGTCGTCCGTGGTTGTGAAAGAAGCTTCATTCAATCTGCTCGTGATGCACAGCCACTTCATCTTAGCGGGCTGAGGGGGGCTTCGTCGGCAGATTGCCCGGGGCTGCAATGATGAGCGAATTCTTATTGCCGCCGATGAGCTGGGAAGTTGAATTGATGGGCCATCGCGGACCTATCATCATTGAGGAGGTGTCCAGATGATCAAAGCGAATCGCAGCGCCCGAACGGCCGTCGGCGAAGAAATTGACTCGCTCAAATCGGACATGCAGCAGCTTCGTGCGGATCTTGCCGGGCTGGCCGAGGCCTTGATCCAGGCCGGCAAGAGCGAAGCCGGCGAGGCCCGTTCCAAGCTCGAAGAGCGCGTGCAGGAGCAGCTTGAACACATGCGATCGGCGGTTACCAGCGCTCAACATTACGGTCGGCACGGGATTGAGTCCGTGCAGACGCAGATCGAGGAGAAGCCGTTCACCAGTGTGCTGGTAGCGTTCGCGGCCGGCCTGATGTTCGGAAAGCTGATGGACCGGAGATAGATCCTGACTGCCATCACCGAGTACATCCTCGCTCTGGTGGATCTGCTGAAGGCTGAGGCTGCTCTCCTGCGCCGCGGTCTTGTCGCCGTGTGGATGGACCTGGTGCTCATTGCAGTCGCCGGATTGCTGCTGTTCGCAGCGTTGCTGATGATGGCCTGGGGTCTGTACCTGGTCATCCGCAGCACGCTCGGTCCGTCCGGCGCGGCGCTGCTGGGGGGCGCTATGGGTGTGGCACTGGCTGGAGGTATGTTATGGGTATTGCGCCGGACCCCGCGATAGCTGCTCGGGAAGCGCGTTTGCGCCTACAGACCGCCGCTGTCCGGGCTGAACTGACCAATGGCTGGGGGGATTGGATCCGTCGGCATCCGGGCCAGGCGCTGCTCGGTGCCCTGGCTGCCGGATTCATTGTGGGCGCCGCGCCCCGCACGGTTCAGGCGCTGTGCGAAGGCTGTATGTCGGCGATGGGCGCCGCCGGCCTGGCCGCTCCGGTCCGACATTCGCCATCTGCCGCCCGCGTAAGTCCGGTCGGATGCCCGCCCGTGGTATGAGCTTTCCAGGTCGTCAGGGAGCGGGGGGGCGGTCCTTGGGTTGGAGTAGAGTTCCGAGTTCTCCGGCAGCTCCCTGGAGGGCCTTTTGTGCCTCGTTGTGCAGTTCCTGTGACTTGCTCCTGACCGATTCCTGCACGTTCACGACGGCTCCCCGGGCCTGATTCTGCAGCTCTTCTGTCGCATGGGCGATTCCCGCGGTCAACTCGTGCAGCGTCCCGTTCACTTCCATCGCCAGCGTCGCTCCCAGGCTTTTCAAGGAGGTCAGGCGCTGGAGGGTGGAAGCCAGTTCCGTCTTCAGCTCCGCCGGCAGCAGACCCGACTCCACGTCGAGCGTTGCCCGCATGATGCACTCGAGCAGTGCGCCGCTGAGGCCCGCAATCAGTACTCCCCGGTCGCTTTCTGAGCCGATCTCCCGCAGCCGTAGCTCGTCGATGGGCACGGTGAACGTGGCCAGAGCCGCACCCAGGGGCGCGAAACGTACGTGTACCTTGACGTTCCGGATGACCGCTTCATGGATGATGAACCGTCGACCCGAGGATGCTGGAGTCTGCGTGTCGGCGCTCGATTCGAAGCGCTGGAGGTGGTCGGCGATCACCTGGAAGTTGCTTCCGGAGGCCGTCTTCTCAAGGTTGACTTCGATGCCCTCGAGCGACAACTGGTCCACCTCGATGAGGTCGCCGGTCAGCGTGCCCAACGACGCGCCCAACCCGCCGTGGTCCAGCTTGAGAATGTGAGCGGCAGCAAAACCGGGCGGATTGCTGACGCGCAGCCCGTCCAGCGTGGAACGGCCGGAGACGATGCCGATGCTCGCGGTTTCAAGCGTGGTCGGCACCCCCAGGCCGTACGAGGCCCCGGCCTCAACTCCGACGCGGGCAATGTGGTCGATCCAGAACACCGCGCCGGCGAGCACAAGCACCAGCCCAGCCAGCCCGGCCACGAGCAGCCTGCGGATCTTCTTCTTCATGAGCGTCTCTCCCAGCCAGGGACATGACGTCTGGTGAAGCCACTCATTATCCGCGCCCCAGCGGTCGAATGCAATCTCAGTGCGCGGGCAGAGCCTCCAGGAGTTGATCGATCTCCTCGAAGGTGTTGTAGACGTGTGGGCTGGCGCGCAGGCGTCCTTCACGGACGGCGATGACGATACGGTGCTCATCCTGCAGGTGCTGCTGGATCCGCTCGTGATCGTTGCGGTCCGAGACAAACGCCACGATGCCGCTGGCCTCTCCCGGCCGTCGAGAAGAGACGACCCGGTAGCCCTTTTCGCGCAAGCCGGCCACCAGCCGGTCAGTCAGCCCCAGCACGTGATCGGCGACCTGTTGGACACCAAACTCGAGGAACATGTCGATGGAAGCGCCCAGACCGTAGATTCCGGCCAGGTTGTAGCTGCCCGTGTCGAACTTGCGCGCATCATCCACGAATTCGAACTTGTAGTTCCCGAAGTCGAGCGCCCCTTTCATGCACAACCAGCCGGCGATCACGGGCTTGAGATGCCCGATCAGCGCGCTGTCGCAGTAGAATATGCCGCATCCCTCGGGCCCGCAGAGCCATTTGTGCCCATCGGCCGCCAGGAAATCGATGTACATACCCTTGACGTCGATCGGGAAGGCGCCGAGCGCCTGGATAGCATCCACGCAGAAGAGCACCCCCTTCTGCTTACAGAGTTTGCCCAAGGAGGCCAGGTCGGCCCGGTAGCCGCTGGCGAACTGGACGGCCGACACACTGAGTACGCGCGTGCGGCTGTCGATGGCGTCGGCCATGCGTTCCACGGGCACGCGCCCGTTCTCTTCAGGGAGCATCTTCAACTGCACGCCGCGCGCCTTCAGGCCCATCCAGGGATAGACGTTGGCGGGAAACTCAACGTTGGTCGTGACCACGTTGTCGCCGGTGTTCCAGCTCAAGCCGTTGGCCACCCAGCCGATGCCTTCAGTGGTGTTCTTGATGAAAGTGACTTCTTCCGGGAGCGCGTTGATCAGTCTGGCCGCCGACCGGCGGACTTGCTCGGCGTGGCGGTAGAATCCCGCGCGGATTCCCGCCTCCTCGGCGAGTTCTCCAATGTAGGTGCGCATCGCCTCTGCGGCCGGGCGGCTCAGAGGGGCGACGCCCGCATGGTTTTGAAAATTGTAGTTCTTGGTGACCGGAAACAGGTCACGGATGTTCTCCAGGTTCATTGCACACGCCCTTCAGTCTCATTTTACGAGACGACAGCGGCCGCTTCCATGAAATCGTTTTTTTCCGTTGATCCCACAACCGTTCCCTTCTCCATGTTAGACGACTCCGGCGGCCTTGTGGTTTGGCGCATTTGCGCGGTCAGTAGCCGCTTGGCCGACCGCCTTTGTGTGGATCGGATACGCCGAACAGGCGCTGCCCCCGGAATTCGACAGCGTTCACCTTGGCCCCTCGTCTTTGGTCCGAGATGATGTGGCCGCGGTGCTTCAGGCCAGAGATCACGGCCCCGTCGGCTGGAAAGTCGTTGCGATAGACGACATCGGGCTGCCACTGATGGTGAAGCCGCGGCTTCAGAATTGCTTCCGGCAGCGGCTGATTATCGTCCACCACTCCCAGCAGGACCTGTAGGGTAGCAGTGATGATGCGCGGCCCGCCGGCGGCTCCCAGGGTCAGCACCGGTTCGCCTTCGCGCAGCACAATGGTGGGAGACATGCTCGACAGCGGCCTCTTGCCGGGGGCCGGCGCGTTCAGCTCTGATTGCCGCAACCCGAACGCATTGGAGCGGCCCGGCTCGGCGGTGAAGTCGTCCATCTCATTGTTGAGCACGATACCGGCTTCTTCGACGAACAGCAGTGAGCCAAAGACGGTGTTGATCGTCTCCGTGCAGGCGACGACATTGGCCCACCGGTCCACCACGCAGAAGTGCGACGTACCGTGGTCGTCTTTGGGTGGTGCGCGGCCGGCGGCGGGTCGTGTGGTCGAGTTTTCCCGGAGCCGTCCTGCCACCAGATCGGCGTACGGCTTGCCGATCAATCTCTCGACGGGTACGGGCACGAAGTCGGCATCCCCCAGATGGGTGGCTCGGTCGGCGAACGCATACTTCAGGGCCTCGACCATCAGGTGGGCCGCAAGGCCTGGCTCGCTTCTGCGGAGTACCGGCAAATCCCAGTGTTCCAGAATGTTGAGCGTCTCACCCAGGCAGATGCCGCCGGAGGAGGGGGGCGGCATCAGCAGGATTTCAAAGCTGTTGCGGTAGGTGATCCGCAGCGGATCGCGCCATCGCGGCTGATAGGTGGCCAAATCCTCCGCGGTCACCATCCCGCCGTGGTCCCGCACCGTCTGGGCAATCGCGTCCGCGAGTCGGCCTCGGTAGAAGGTATCGGCGCCGCCGGCCTGTAGCGATGCCAGCGTTCGCGCCAGCGCAGGCTGGCGCAGCACCGCGCCGGGTTGGGGAGCTTCGCCCTCAAAGAGCAGCGCGCGGTGCAGGGCTTCGGCCGTCGTGCGAAGCGCGGGTTGGTCATGAATCTCGCGCAGGGTCTCCGCAATCGAGTCCGCCAGGTGAGCATCGATCGGAAATCCTTCCGCGGCCAGCCTGCGAGCAGGTTCCAGCAATGCCTCGAACTTCATGGTTCCCAGCCGTTGAAGCATTACCGCGTGGCCGGCAACATGGCCGGGCACGCCGACCGCCAAGCCGCCGAACTGGCTGGGGGGAGGTCTGTCGGGAAGCTCCTCGCGACGACGCACGAACATATCAGATGTGCTCGCGGATGGTGCGCACTCCCGGTAATCGAGAACGTAGACGCGGCCGCCTTCTGCGATGCGGACCATCATGAATCCGCCACCGCCCAGGCCCATGCTGCCCGGACGGGTGACGGCCAGGGCAAACGAGACGGCGGTGGCCGCATCCACCGCGTTGCCGCCTTGCTTGAGGATCTCAATCCCCGCCCTCGACGCGTGAACGCTGTCGCTGGCCACCATGCCGGCCTGACCCATCGCCAGCCAGGGCCGGCTACCCGCGGCGGGGGCGAAATCGGGCCGCACCAGGAGCGCCAAGCACGCCGAGATCGTGCTGTAAAGACGCCGTTGCCGGTCGTGCATGCGATCCTCCGTGGGGCAGGCGGTGCTCCGAGTATTGGGGCAGCGGCAATTCTAGTCGGGATTGCGGCCGTGAGAGAATGACCCAAGGATCCTGCCGCCCGGTTTTCGGCCCGGGATTTTGCTTGACGGTTCGGTGTGGCCGGTTAAAATACAGCCAGCGCGCATGGGCCGGGGAGTACTCCGGCCCTCATATCTGCGGCTCACAGAGACTCGGGAAAGGAGAGAGATCATTTCTGTAGGTTTTACTGAGCTTTTTGGATAGGCCTTCGGCGCTGCGAACGTCCTCCAGTACCTCTGCGCGCTTCCGTTCTCACGGCGCTTGAGGCCGCGGGAGAGGAGGAACTCCATGAGAGGGATCCTGTTTGTTGTGGCCCTGTTCAGTCTGGCACTGAGCTGGCCGGTTGATGGAGCGATCTACACGTCTGCTTATGGCGGTGGGCAGCAGGTGTGGATCACGTCTGATTCATTCACCGCTCGTAGCGAGGATGGGGGGGTTCTCAACTATATTGTCGACCCGGACGCCAATGCGTTGAGCGGCAGCGCCTACTACTTCCACCGAGACGATTCCGTCTCCGCTGCCGACGAGCAGTTGAACTGGTGGGCCGAGTATCGCATCCCGGAAGCCAGCCTGCCCGCTGGATTTGTTGCCGGGCAGACCTGGTACTTCAAGGGTCGGGTTCAGCAGCCGCTGGGCGAGGCGAGCCCGTACTGGTACGGAGATGCGGACTTTCTGCTGGTCAACGGCCATCCAAGCGATCTCAGTGTCAGCAATCCATCGGAGAACGACTGGATCAACGTCTTCGACAGTGGGAATGTCACCAACGAGGACGATCGCATTTTCAACGATCTGCACCTTCCCGACCCGAAGCCGGTTCGGCCGAACTGGTTGTGGATCGCCGAGAATCCGACTGCGATGCGGCCCAAAACGCTGAGCCCCATCGATGGCGAGATCATCTTCCGGCTATACGAGCGGGAGGCAGGACCTGAGAACGCCCGTGTAGATGTCATGGTCTTTGCCAGCAGCCCCAACTACGTTCCGACCGACGCGGATTTCGTGGCGGCGGTACCGGAGCCGGCCACGGCCCTGTTGCTGGCCGGAGTGCTGTGCTTGGGTTTGCCGATCAGGCGCCGCGTTCGGCGGTTCTGACCGCGCGGCGGCTGCTCGCGAACATATTCTAATCTGTGCCCTCAGGATTCAGAACTTGCCCGGCGAACCCCACCCGGGGCGCCGGGCGGGTTGCATAGAGTACAGATGCCACCAGGCCGATCGCGACCAGCGAGGGGACACTCAACCAGACAAACTCACTTTGGGAGAGTGCCGAGCCGAGGACCAGAGCCGATCCGGCCAATGCAGCGAGAAAGGCGCGCCAGCGATACTCGCGCGGAAACTGCATAATCACGGCCATCAGCAGCGGGATGCCCCACAGCAGGTCCAGATCCGTGCGCCACCATGTCCGCTCCGACCGCAGCAGGTAGTGCCTGAGATGGGCCTCGGAATCCACGGAGAGGATGATCGCCACCAGGGCCAGCGACAACCAGCCGGTGCGGTTCTCGCGCTGCAGCCTGGCCTGGCGGAGGGCGGCCAGTGCGGCGCAGGTGAAGCAGAATATCGGCACCAGCATGCCGAAATCTCCCCGCACGGGCATCTTCAACTGCTCAGGGGTGAAACGGGCGCGCACCAGCACGATGGGCAAGGCCAGGCCCGCTGCCAACCAGGTCGCGAGAACCAGAGTCTGCCGCTCGGGCAGCAGATCCACCGCCCGCGACGAGTCCAGCGTGGCGCGTAAGCGCAAAACGGCAAAAAGAAGTATCGACATGGCGGCCAATTCTGTCCCCTCTTCCACCACCGTGCGGAGCCCTTCCGTGAAGAGCGTCCAATGGATCCGGTGCTCGGCGAATTCCATCAGATAAACGCTGCCGAAGAGCAGAAACGCCAGGGCGATGAGTTTCCAAGTGTTTCCACATACGCTTCGGGCCTGCCGGAGCCGATGCAGGCTCCAGCCCAGTGCGGCGGCTCCCAGCAATGCGAAGGGTGCGAGTGCCAGGTCGCCATCGAGTGGTACCAGGAATTCCGCACGCTCGTGGATTGAGCCTACCTCGTCACAGAACAGCCCCAGGCCCAGCAGGCTCAGGACCAGCATGGCTCGAGAGGCTGGGAGATGAAGGGGTTTGAGGCGCAGGGCGATTGAGTGACACAGCAGCCCGAACAGCAGCAGTAGCGCACCAGACCACCAGGCGGCGAGATTCATTTCGTTGGCCAGGCTGAAGGGCCGCAGCAGGACCTCACCGGGTACCTGCCAGGCGGCGCCGAGCGTGGCCAGCAGAAAGCCCGCGTTGATCTGCCAGAGCAGCGTGAGCCAGCGGACCGCTGCGCGACCATCCGTTTCCCCGGCGCGAAACATCGCAGACATGTGTCCATCCTCACCCCAGCCACCAGCCCGACGTTTGAATTCAGAAGTGCAGCAAATCGGGTGTTCCTGGCATATCTCTCACGGCCCGTGAGAAGCGTCCAGGTTAACAGTATCTTAGCGGAAAGTCAAGCAAGTCTTCACCACTCAGGCGCGGATGGATGAGCTGAGTACGGGGGCTCACGGTTTGCATGCCAGCTCTGAATGCTCATGCGCCTTCCCACAGCCTCAGCAGGGTGTCGCGGCTGTAGGCCAGGTAGCGCCGATCCTGGCTGAAGACCTCCAGAGTGATGGTACTATCGTAACCAGAGGCCTTGAGCGTACGAACGTGGCGGGCCACGTCCATCGTGCCGGTGCCCAACGGCAGGTGCAGGTCCGCGCCGCCTCCGTTGTTGTCGTGGAGGTGCACGTGCATGAGCCGCTTGCTGAAGACGCGAATGATCTCGTCGGCGGTATTGGCGGGGACGAGCAGATTAGAATGGCCGATGTCCAGATGCAGGCCCAGCTCAGGCAGCGGCTCGAGCAGTTCGGCGAGCTGCTCGACAGTGTTGAAGTCGCCCGGCAGGTTCTCAATCATGAGCCCCACGCCCACTTGGCGGGCGAAATCCAGCAGCTCGTGGATGCTGGTCAGATCGCGTTCGATGAAGAACGTCCGCTTGTGCATCGGAGCGTAACGGTCGGGGTGCAGATTCATCCATTTCGCCCCTACATGGGCAAACACCTCCAGGCAGCGCTTCAATTCAGCAACCGCCGCCCGTCGGACTTCCTCGAACGGGCTGGCGATCGGCAGGTAATAGGCGGTGTGGCCCACCACGCCCATGTGATGCTGCTGTAGCGCCTGACGGATTTTCTCCGGGTCCACCCGCCACGATGCAGCGGTCGGCGGTTCGAGCGTGAGATCGATGAAATCGAGGCCCAGCTGAGCCATCCACTCGATTTCCTCGAGCACCTCTCGTTGCGGGTGATTCATCGCGCCAATCTGCATCATCCGTCCTCTGGCCTCACGGTTGCTGAAACGTTGCCTGGTTCCTGGCGATCTGACCGTTCTTGGGCCCGAACCAGTCCCGCGTGTCCAGCAGCCGCACGCGAGTGGGATCCAGATGGCAGTCATTGTTGCTGGCCGGCCGCTGGAGGCCCACTCGACCCCACAGCCACTCCGGCAACTCCCGCGCTTGAGCAGGGCACATCCATGCGAACACACTCAGCAGGCCACCCACCAGCCGCGCGTCGTCGTCGGCCCGGCCCAGCAGATGCTCCCAGTCCATGGTGGCGCCTTGTACGAGCAGCACATTCAGCAGATCCGGCCAGTCGGAGCGGTCGCGCTGTAGAACGTAGAGCTTGGCCCAGAAGAACTCCTCGACGGGCAGGATGGCGACGGACAGGCCGCGAATATCCACGTGGCGGGCACGCTGCATCCACACAGGATCCGTGGTCGCCCGCTGGTTGGCCATGGCCCAGATGATATCCGTGATGACGCCTTCACGGCAGCCCCGGTAGATCCACGCGCGGTCGTACGGCTTCTGGTCGTAGCAGTCTTTCCAGCCGGTCTCCTGGAGAATCCTGATCATGGCTTCACGCTGCGACGGCAGCACGTAGAGGTCGATGTCCTTCGTATCCCGCCAACGCCTGGCGTAGTAAGAAAAGGCGAACCCGCCCCCGAGTGCGAACTGAACGTTGCCGGCTGCCGCTGCATCCAGGACTTGGCGGTAGAGTGCCCACTCCTGTTGCGGGATGAGCTCGGCCCACGCCAGTTGCTCTGGCTGCTGATGAGTCGTGTGTGCTGCCATGAGAGTCTCCGGTCAGAGGATTCTAGACCAGCTTGCACTTCGGTTTCTGCCACGGCACGGTCTATCTTGTGTCCTGAGAGCATCTTAAGTCCCTCCCTCTCGCACCGGCCGCACGCGGCACGGATGCAAGAAGTCGTATAGAATGTCTCGAATTGTCGAGCTTTCCAAAACAATCGCGGATTCGCCTGCACCGCAGCACCGGCCGACGGCCGCCATCGATATCGCGGCTCTTGCTCGCCGTAGTCTTAGCCGTGGGCGCCCTCGGATCGCTACGGCCGCTGGAACTGGAGGACGCTTGGGGGGATGTTGTCGAGAAGCTTCAGGGCGCCCTCAGTTTCACGGTGGGCCGCCCCTTTGTGCTTACCGCGGCAGAGCGGCTCGCCCTCTTCGTGCCCACGGGCTTCTTGTTGTACTGGCGGTTCGCTCGCGGTGTTTATCGCCGGCCCGTTCGCGCGGCGGTGCTGTGCGTGATAGGCTGGGCCGCATTTCTGGAAATCGGCCAGGCCGTTGTAACGCGTCGGCATCCGCGTCTCACCGACGCGGCGCTGGCGACCGTTGCCGGGTGTGTCGGCGTGGTGATGAGTCGCCGGTTATACTCCTGGCGCGCGCGCTGCCAGGCCCTGTACCAGCGAAACGACCGTTTGCTGGCCCTGGCGCTTCTGATGGGGGGGAGTACGGCCGCCGTGGGCCTGATAGCCTGGGCGCACCGGGGCGTTGGCCTGGAGGGTTGGGACTTCAGCTATCCGTTGCTCGTGGGCAACGAGTTGAACGGTGAACGGCCATGGCGCGGACGAGTGCGGGGACTGGCCTTCTACACCCGTTCGTTCACTGAGGAGGAGGCGACGTGGTTGGCCCGACTGCCGTTCGACGAGGCCGGTCTTGAGGTACGGCGTGAGGTTGGCGCGATTGCCGCCTATCTATTCGAGGATGCTGGGCGGAGTCGTTTCCCCGAGCTGATTGCGGGTGAGCCCTCTCTGTCGTTGGAGGTTTCAGGGCCGACGACGCGACCGGCCGCTCGGAACCTGGCTGGCGGGGGGCTCACGATCGGTCCCGGCGTGACCATTCGTTCCCGCGGGTCTGCCGGGTTCATCGCGGCGCGGATCATGGCTACTGACGCAATCGCGGTTGAATGCCTGGCTGCACCGGTTGATCTCGATCAGCAAGGCCCCGCCCGGATCATCTCCATCTCGCGCGATAACTCAAACCGCAACCTCACGTTGGGCCAGCATCGAGGCGAGCTCGAGTTCCGCTTCCGGACGCCACGAAACGGGCCCAACGGTGGCAACGTGCGTTTCCGGACCCGCTCAGGCGTGTTGACGCCGGCGTGGCATCACCTCGTCGCCACCTGTGCCGACGGGCGCGCCTGCGTGTATGTGGATGGCGTATCCGCCCGACGACCGCAACACCTGTATCGAGCCTCGGCCGTGTTACTCCGCCGCGACACCTGGTTCGCCGGACTGATACTGTCCATGCTGATCTTTGTCCTCCTCGGGCTGGCCGCGTCGCTGTTGCTTCTGGATGCACCGGCGCGTTGGGCCGTGCCTTCAAGCGTCGCCCTGGCCGTCTCCGGGCCGGTTATCGTCTCCATCGCTCTGGCGGCCGGTCTGGGGCGGGCGCAGGATCCCGCCTTCCAGATCGGAGCGATCGTCTCGGCCTTCGCGGGAGTGGCCTGGGGCCGATATGTGTACCATGATCATCACGCTTGGCTTGGGAATGGGTGACTCGTCATGAAAACCGCACGGACCTCGCGCTTGCCTCTGTTTTACACGCATGGCATCGGCTCATTGCCCAGGCCCAAGCTGGTTCTGGATCTGTTGGCCCATCGCGATCAGATGAACCCCGACCGGTTCAACGCCATCATGGATGAGATGGTCACCTTTGCGATCCGCCTCCAGGAGCAGGCCGGGCTCGATGTGGTCAGCGACGGCGAATGGAGGCGCGTTCAGTACATCCGCGAGTTTCTGCAGCGGATCGGCGGCTTCGAAAAGTGCCGCCGGTACGAACATCAGGGCGAGGTCAAGTACACGGAAGTGGTGGTGCGGCGCATCGAAGATGCCGAGCCGGTGTTTGCGCAGGATGGCCGCTTCCTGGCCAGACACACGGATCATGTGACCAAGTTCGCGCTGCCCAGTCCGTTCCTGGTGGCTGTGCGCTACTGGCATGCGGATCACAGCCGCTCGGCCTATCCCACGATGACCCACTTCATGGAGCACCTGGCCGAAATCTTGGCCCGGGAGGCCCGTGCGCTGGCGGCCGCGGGGATCGACCTTATCCAGCTCGATGATCCCGCACTCACTTACTACTGCGATCGGGCCCTGGTGGCCGGGGAGAGTTCGCACGACGAACGACTGCGTCGAACCTGGAACCTCGAGGAGGAGTTGCCTTTGGCTGTTGCGGCCATTAATCGCATCACCGAGGGGCTCCACGCGGAGGTTCACCTGCACTGCTGCCACAGTGTCTACAAGCGGCGCAGCGACGTGGCTGGCGACTACAAGCCCATCCTTCCGTTGCTGACCCGGTTGAAAGTGGATCGCGTGAATCTGGAGTTCGCTTACCAGGGTACGGGTGACGTCAGCGACCTGGCCGTGCTCCCCGCGCATCTGGGGGTCGGCATGGGCGTCGTCGACGTCCGGGGCGAAGCCGTGCCCACCGTCGAGCAGATTGAATCCCTGGCGGTCGCCGGCGCGGAGTTGATCGACCCCAGCCGCATCGCCCTCAACCCGGACTGCGGCTTTGCACCCGATGCCGGTGAGCCACCAACCATCGACGAAGCCTACGAGAAGCTGTGTCGGCTTTGTGAGGCCGCCCGACGCGTGAGAGCGCGATTCGGCCGGGGCTGATTCGCGGCGGTGTCGGGGAAACCGGGAATCGCCGGAGCTACCCGGGGCGAAGGGCACGACCTCCGCCATGTCGACATATTCTCCCGTGTTGTGTTGACAGGAAGCTGCGACGTCGAGTAAACTAACTGAAGTCAGGTGGGCTCGTGCCGGTTGCCAGTTGATCAGGCTCACGTTCTTCATCGGCCAGCCTGCCCAGGGCCGTTCGGACTGTGGACATCGAGGGTGGACAAGGCAGGGTTCGGGCTTTACCGCGTGAGGTGTTCATGAGCATGACGCACCGTCTCCGCCCTGCCCGCTGCTGCGCGGCAGGCTTTACGCTCATTGAAGTACTGGTCGTGGTTGCGATTATCGCGGTGCTTTTGGCCATACTGATGCCCTCTCTGGCCAACGCCCGAGAGAAGGCCAAGCGGACCGTCTGCCTGTCCAACCAGAAACAGATCGCCAATGCCTTGGGCATGTATGTTCACGGCCAGCAGGGCTGGCTGCCGCATAGCGTGCCCGCCTTCAACGCTTCGCTCACGTGGATCGTCTGGCAGGAGTTCGCCAAGAAACCCTATCCACCCAAAGGCTGGGTGCATTTGGGTCTGCTCTACGGGGCCAAGATGGTCAAGGAGCCGCAGATCTTCTACTGCCCGTCTTACCGGGCGTATCCGCACGTCTATCCTGAAGGCTGGAACCGTTTCGAAGCGGGCAACAAGGGCATAGAGAAAGTAGCAACCAGCTACTCCTATGCGCTCAATGGGCAGATCGATTGGTACTCCCCAGGCGTGCGGACGACTGCCCGCTGGGAAAAGGTCAAGATCAACGAAGCCCTGTACGCCTGCGTGTTCATCGGGAAAGTGGACAAGAAGCAGCGCTACGGTGTCTGGCCCCATCGCGGGGGCATCAACGCGGGCTACGCGGACGGCAGCGCGCGTGGAGTTCACGTCGATGACAAGCTGGCCAGTGAGGCGTTCGAACTTTACAACGACAACAGCATACCTCCCATGGACTATTTCTCGTACTGTTTCTACCGCATGCTCGCGGGCGACCGAAAGTGGATCCAGGCGTACCCCAACCTCCCGGTCCTGCCGTGATGTCCGCTCCGCTTAGCGGATGTGGATACACGGTTTTTGAGAGTCCCTGCCCATGTCTTCACGTATCTGCTGGGGCAGGCGGAGCGCCTGCTCTGGATGCAGGATGCGCATGGCCATTGAGTCGGGAGCGCGAGGGAAAGCACCGTGAGTTCGCTGCTGGCCGTTGATCTCGGACTTCGGACCGGCCTGGCCCTGTTCGGGCAGGACGGCCGGCTGATCTGGTATCGGTCGCAGAACTTCGGAACCACGCCGCGGCTGCGGCGAGGGGTGCATGCAATTTTGCGGGATCTGCCCGAACTGGAATGGCTGGTTCTGGAGGGCGGCGGGCCCATCGCGGATGTGTGGGAGCGGGAGGCCGCCCGGAGCCTGGTCGGCATCCGGCGGATCAGTGCCGAGGAGTGGCGCGGCAGGCTGCTACTTCAGCTTCAGCAGCGAACCGGCCCGCAAGCCAAGCACAGCGCCGACGAACTGGCCCGCCGGGTGATCGACTGGTCCAGCGCCGCCCGGCCGACCTCTCTGCGGCACGACGCGGCCGAGGCCATTCTGCTGGGATTATGGGCCGTGCTGGAGGTGGGGTGGCTGGCAGCGCTGCCGGCGGAGCTGCGGTAACGAGGTTTAAGAGTCTGTGCCATCAGGGTGTGGCACCGGTTTCCAACCGGTGTACCCAGGTTGAAAACCCTCAATCCGCACAGTCAGGATCGCCGCGGCTGTCTTGGCCGCTGTAGCAGAGCTGCACGACGCCGAAATCGGACTGATCGCCGTCGCCGTCGTTGTCGAAGTCCTTGTCTTCACAACCGGCTACCATCGCAATGGCCGGGCCGCGGGCACAGGCCTGAAACGCGGTCAAGTCATTGCCGTCCACGTCGCCGTCGTTGTCGAAGTCGGCCGGGATCACCGGCGAGGGACAGCCGCCGCTATCCACCGGCGCGCCCGGGATCGTGTTCGGGCAGAGGTCGCAGCCGTCGGGGACGCCGTCAGCGTCAGCATCCGCGCTGTCATCGAAGCCGGGGCAAACATCATCGGCATCGCACACGCCGTCGCCGTCGGCGTCCAGGCAGGGAGCGACGGTCACGATGCCGGCATGGGTGTCGTAGTCGATGGTCCAGGCCTGACCGTCGGGCGTGTTGACCATATCGAAGCTGCCGGTCAGCGTGTCTGCGATGAGAATGACGAACGACTGGTCCGGCGTGGCCGTGAAGTCGTTGATGTAAGACAGATCGAGTGTGCCGCCCAAGTTGGCCGTGCCGGCGACCACGAGCCGGTCGTGGTCGCTACCGTGCCTGGTCCCGCCGAGTTCGATTTTCAGTGCAGAGCCGGCCTGGAGGTTCAGGTCGCTGCCGAGTGGAAGCGTGCCGGCGGAGGCGCCTGGCGCAAGCGTACCGCCCGTGGCGACGGTCACGGTACCGGCGATGTTACCGTCGCCGCCGAGTGTGCCGCCCGCGTTGACTTGCACGGTGCCGGCGCCGGTGGCCGAGCCGGTGGCGTTGCTCGCGAGCAGCGTGCCGCCGTCGATGGTGGTGCCGCCGGAGTAGGTGTTGGCGTTGATGAGCGTGAAGGCGCCGGTTCCGGTTTTCATGATCGAACCGGGTCCGCCGGCCGCATCTTGAATCAATCCGCCCCATGTGGACGAACCGTCGCCCGTGCCGATGGTCAGGGCATGGTCGCTGGTCGGATCGGAGATACTGATTGTGGGCACGACACCGGTGTAGTTGGTGAGCGTGTCCGTCATGAATGCTCCGCCGTCGATCGAGAGACTGCTGGCAGAGGTATAGAACGTCGTCGTTCCATGGGCTGTCAATGTGCCGCCGCTATTGACCGTAGCGTCGCCAATACCTCCGAGCGCCGTTGAATTTGACCCGCCGAAGTTAAGCAAGTTTGTGGAATAGCTTGATCCGGCGCCCGTCACGGCCAGCATGCCCATGTCGCCGGACTCCTGCCCGAGGTTGGTCGCATTCAGTATGGCGACGCTTGCGCCCGACTGGACGGTGATGGATCCGGATTCCATTTGCGTTTGATTGGAGCCGAACTGGCCGGAGTTAGCGGAAACGCTCGCGAGGTTCTCAACAACGATGCCGCCGTCAAAGGCAGCCTGGAACTTGCCGGTCGTGGTGACCTGGGTTCCGGTGCCGGAGATCGTCAGAACGCTGCCATCTCTTGCGAGGATTCCTCGAGAACCGACGTTCACGACGGAGCCGCCGGTGATGTTCATCGCCCCGCCAAGGTTGGCATTGAGTGTGGCTCCCGCGTTGCTCGACGTCAGTGTGATGTCGGCATTCTGGATGTTCAGGGTCCCGGCAGACGTGTTGATCGCTCCCAGATTGCTGCCGTCTCCCGTGAGCGTCAATGCTCCCGTGCCCACGTGTTTCAGCAGCGATGTCGCGTCACCGGTCAGGATGCCGGCGTAGGTGGTGTCGGCGTTGTTGGCCCCGACGGTAACGACCTGCGAGCCGATGCTCAAGTCGTCGCTGCCCGCCAGTCCGCCGAGGTTGGCGTTGATCGAATGGGTCGTGATGTCCAGTCCGTTGTCGACGTTGATGGAAACGGTGGAGTTCTGCAGGGCGCCCGCGTTGCCGAGGATCACCTGCCCGCCGTCGATGTCGGTCATGCCGGTGAAGGTGTTGGCGTGGGTGAGGGTGAGTGTGCCGGCGCCGACCTTGCTGATCGAGCCGGAGCCGCCGGTGGCGTCCTGGACCAGGCCGTCGAAGGTGGAGTCGCCGTCATCCGTGCCGACAGTCAGCGCCGGGCCGCTGGTGGGATCGGAGAGGCTGATCGTGGGCATCAGGCCACCCCCTGTGAGCAGCCGGCCGGTCTGCCATGTCCCGCCATCGACGGTGATGCTGCTGGACGCGGTCAGCAGTCGCGCCTGGCCGCTGACCTGCACAGCGCCGCCGTTTTCGACCACCAGCGTGCCCGTCCCGCCCGGGGTGGAACCGGCGCCGCCGATATCCATGTTGTTGGTCGAAAGCAGGCTGTTGGCCCCCGTTACCAGAGCGTTCCCTGTCCCACTGGCATCTATACCCAGCCGGAGGAGGTTAGCAGCCGCCGTCGCGCCGGACTGCACGGTCAGCTCGCCTTGCCCGCCGAATCCGATGAACACATTACTGGTGAGATCCAGCGAGGCGTTGTCCTCGACGACGATGCTGCTGGTGTTGCCTGAGAACACGCCCGCGTCCAGGGTGACCCCGGTGAGCGACGTGCCACTGCCGGTGATGGTGAGCGTCCCGCCGCTTTCAGCAAACCCGGCGCCTGCTGAGAAGCGGACATCCGCGCCGTTCTGCAGGGTGATGTCGGCGCCCAGCGCCAGGATTGGCCCTTTGGCCGGGTCTCCAGCGGCACTTGTCAGGTCGATGCGTGCGCCATCGACGACAAACGCGCCACCCAGGGCGCGCAGGGTGCCGAGGCTGGAGGGCGTGCCGCTGGTTCCGCCCGAGAGGGTGAGCGATCCGTTCCCCGTTTTATGAAGCAACGAGCCGGTGCCTCCGCTGAGAGTTCCGGAATAGCTGGTGCTTTTGTTGTTGGCCCCGACGGACACGGTCTGCGAACCGATGCCCAGCGCTCCGCTGCCGGCGAGGCCGCCGAGGTTGGCGTTGAGGCTGTTGATGTCCAGACCGTTGTCAACGTTGATCAAGACGGTCGAGTCTTGCAGTGCCAGGGCGTTGCCCAGAATGACCTTGCCGCCGTCGATGCGGGTGTCGCCGCTGAAGGTATTGGCGTTGGTGAGCCTGAACGTGCCGGCGCCGACCTTGGTGATCCCGCCGGGCCCGCCGGCCGCGTCGGAGATGAGGCCGTCGAACGTCGAGGAACCATTGTTGACCCCGACGGTCAGCGCCGAGTTGCCAGCTGGATCGGAGAGGGCAACGGGAGATACGGCGCCGACGGCATCGATCAACCGATTGGTGGAAAATGTTCCGCCGTTGATGGTCAGCGTATGGCCGTTACTTTGTACGAAGGTCGTGTCGCCGGTGACGCTCAGCACCGCGCCCGCCAAGACCTCGGTCGACGAGGAGTTGGTCAATCCCGCGGCGCCCATGGTCAGCGAGTCGATATTGGCGACCGAACTGCTCCCGGTCACGGTAAAGGCGCCGTTGTCGTTGGTGAATCCCGACAGAGCGACCTGGTCCGCCGTCAACATGCCGCCGTTCCGAACGGTCAGAGCCCACGACCCGAAGGTATCGATGTCGTCACCCGCGTACGAGCCGCCCGATTCGATAAGCAGCGATCCCGAAACCGAGGTCGAATTCCCGCCGAAGTTGTACGCGCCCCCGTTACGGAGGATCAGCGACGCCTGGACATTCTGCGAGGCGGTGGGATCCACCGTTGCCACGCTGCCGCCGTCGACGACCACGGTCCCTTCAAGGATGTCGAAATCGCCGATCCCGCTGCTGGCGCCGGTGAGCGTCCACGTTCCGGGGCCGGCTTTGTTGAGCACGGCGTCCGAATTGCCGGTGATGTCGCCGGAATACAGACTGCTCGCGCTTCCGCCGACGTTGCTGAAGGTGGAGCCGATGTCGAATTCGCCGGCGCCCGCGACGTCGCCGATACTGGCGTCGATGCCATTGAGGTCGAGGCCATCGTCGACGTTGATTGTGACGATCGCATTCTGCAAGGCGCCGCTGTTACCGAGAACCACCGAGCCGCCGTTGATGATGGCATTTCCGGAGAAGGTGTTAGCCTGCGCGAGGGTCAAGCTGCCGGCGCCCACCTTGTCGAAGCTGCCCGTTCCGGTCAAGGTCCCCGAGAAGGTCGAGGTGACGTCGAAATCGCCGACCTTGCCGATGGTCAGCGCCGATCCGTCAGTGGGGTCGCTGACCAGATCGACGACGCCCGACGCGCCGCTGGGGATCCGCGGGGCGGACAGGCTGCCGCCATCGATGGTCAGCGTCTGACCGTTGATGACGACCGCGCCGCCGCTTGCATTCGTCGATTCAAACGAAACGCTCGCGCCATTGATAATCGATATGTCACCCCCGTTCAGGATCAACGCGCCGGTCAGGTTCGGATCGTTCAGGCTGACCGAGGCGCCGTCAAAAACGATTAGCCCATTCAGCGCCTGGACGTTGTTGACACTGCTTATGGAACCCGACAGCGTAAACGTGCCGGTTCCGTTGTGGATCAGTTGCGGTCCGATGCCGGAATTGCCGGTCAGGGCGCCCGAGTAGGTCGTGCTCGCGTCATTTCCGCCCGTGGTCAGCGCGATCGAACCGATGTTGACATCTCCGTCGCCCGCCAGCGCGCCGAAGTTGGCGGCCGAAACGAAGGCAATATGATTGCTGCCGCTGGCGTTGACCGTGCTGTTCTGAAGTGCGTCCGCATGGCCGATGACAACAATACCATCGGTCGTCGTCAAGGTTCCGACATAGGGATTGGCGGAGTTGAGTGTGAGGACGCCGCCACCCTCGAGGTCGATGTCTCCCGATCCGGTAAGCTGACCATTAATGACCAACGAGCCGTCCACACTCCAGGATTTGGAAGACAGCTGCGTATTGACCTGCTCGAAAATGAGATCGGTGTCGAAGACATGGCTGCCGCCGCCGGTGATGCGCAAGGTGGCGCCGTAGAACTTGCGAATCTTCCCGTTGAAAAACCGGTAACTGTTTGCGCCTTCGATTCGAAACTCATCGACTTTCCGGGTATCGCCGCTGAGGTCAACACCGAACCGTTGCGCGTCCTCGGGGAATAACACCTGATGGAAGGTTTCATCGGGAAAGCCTGCGGAGCAGCACCAATTGGCCGGATTCTTCCAGTTGTTGTTGTTGCCATCACCTTTCCAAAGCCACTGTGCGGCGGCGTCGGCAGGTCCCCAAAGCCAAACCACCGCGGCGAGAGCACAAGTCGAGCATCTGATGAATGTCTCGTGAGCAGCGGGGCGCCGCCGCCACGCCCGGAGGCATGCGAGGGCCAGCCCACTGATCACAAACGCTGCCGCCGACGCGGGCTCGGGGGCCACACGTGACGTGATATGGCCCAAGCGTGCATGGTGCGTACAAGTCTTGCAGGACGAGTGTTTGGACCGGTTCATTCCAGGTCCTCCATTTCGAGAAAAGAAGATGATCGAGCACATCGAGCCAGGCTGCGCTGTCCCACACGGTGGGTCTGTGACCCCCGGACGGCCAAGCCACGCGTGGCTCGCAGTTGCGCAGGAAATCGCTGGGTTCTACAGGGAGAGGCTCGGTGAACCGGGATTACGGCGCGCAGCCAGCGTACGGGGATGCGGCGGCACGCCACAGCGCAAGCGGCCAGATCAGATGGGGTTGTGATCGATAGGCAACGTTCGGGCCCATCGTTCTTGCCTCCTCATAAGCTATGCAGGGCAACCGCCCGACCCACGTTGCGCGGACCGACACGGAGGAATCACTTGCGAGATGAATCCGGCCGCTCAGAGTGTATCAGAATGGCCGGATCGAGGGAAGAACTTGCAGTTCCCCCTTTCACTCGGAGATACAGGCGGAACCTGATCTGCCTCGTGCAGGCGTCTCTTCGGGCGGACACGGGCCCATGGGCCTGTTCGCGTCGACGTCCGGCCCGTCCGCGCAATGCGAACGCGCTCACGGCGCACAGTTGGGGTCGCCGGGGTTGTTCTGGCCGCTGTAGCAGAGTTGCACGACGCCGAAGTCCGACTGATCGCCATCACCGTCATTGTCGAAGTCTTTGTCTTCACAGCCGGCCGTCAGCGGAATGGCTGGGCCGGAGGCGCATGCCTCGAAGGCGGTAACGTCGTCCCCGTCCACGTCGCCATCTTCATCGAAGTCGGCCGGGATCGGCGGATCGGGACAGCCGTCGCTATCCACCGGCGCGCCGGGAACCGTGTCGGGGCATAGATCGTCGCTGTTGCAGACGCCGTCCGAATCGACGTCCGGGCAAGGTCCGATCGTGATGGTTCCGGGCGAGCTGTTGTAGGTAATGGACCAGGTCTGGCCGGCGGGGAAGTGGAGTGTGTCGAACGAACCGGTCAGTGTCGTGGCCGTGAGCACGACGAAGGAATCCCCCGGCGAAGCACTGAACGCGTCCAGGTAGCTCACAACGAGCGTCGCGCCCGGGTGAATCGTTGCGGCGCCGTTGACTCGCAACTGGTCGAAGTCGGCTCCTGCGACGCCACCCCCGCCGTCCAGTTCGATCGCGAGCGTCGATCCGCTTTCGAAGGTGACGGCATCAACGGTCAGCATGCCGGCCGAAGCGCCCGGCGCGATCCTGCCGCCGCTGACGACGACGTCGGCGACGGTACCGGAGCCGCCCAGGGTGCCGCCCGGGTTGATAGTGGTGGTGGAATCGGTGATGGCGCCGTCGATGAGGAGTGTGCCGTTATCGACGGCGGTGGGGCCGGTGTAGGCCTGGTTGCCCTGTAGGGTGGTGGTGCCCGGACCGATATGGTTAACAGTGGTGGAGCCGGTGATGAGGACCGGGTCGCCGGCCTCGGCGCTGTCATCGGTGAAGTGGTAGTCGGAGCCGTTGTGGTTGAAGTTGAGCGCGGTACCGCCGTCACCGCCGTGGACGCTTCCGGCATTGACCATTCCGGCGCTGCTCCCGCTGCCGATGTTGAGTATGCCGGAGGAGCCGGAGTCGCGGGCCAGGGTGATGGTTGGGACGATGACGATACCATCGGTTTCGACGGTCAGCTCACCTGTGCCTTCGCCGCCAACGATGAGGTCGCGGTTGACCAGCCAGACCGAGCCGGCGTCGGAGATGACGGCCGAGCCGTGTCCGTCGCCGAACAGGCCCAGCGTCCCGTCGCGGCTGACGACGTTTCCGTCATGGTTGACATCCAGCGAGCCCGTGCCGTTCAACCCCAAGTGCAGGTCGTTGAGTGCCAGGCCGTCGTGATTGAGCCAGGTGGAGTCGGCGCCGCTGACTTCCACGTGTCCGACGCTGCCTGGGTGAAAGCCGACGCGGCTGAAGAAGCTGGTGACGTCGCCTTCGACGAGGCGTAGCGTGGCGTCGTCGCCGGCATCCTCGCCAACGAGCATCACCGCGCCCTGGTGAGTGATCGAGCCGGTGACGTGGAGTGCGCCTGCTTTAACGGTGGTCCCGCCGGCGTAGCTGTTGGTGCCGGACAAGAGCAGCGTGCCGTTACCCCTCTTGGTCAGCTTCCCTGCACCGCTCACATCGCCTTGCTGCTCGGTGAGATTGCCGGTGCTCACAATGAAGGTCCCGCCACCGGGATTAAGCGTCGTCGGCCGGTTCATGGTGAAGCCGGCAAGGGCCGAAAGCGTGCCGCCGTCGAAGCTGAGCGTGCCGGCGGCATGGCCCAGGTTCGTATCGCTGGAAATGCGGAGTGTGCCGGCATCAATAGTCGTGCCGCCGGTGTAGGCATTGTCGCCCAGCAGCGTGGTCGTGCCGCTGCCGACGTGGTGGACGACGGTCGTACCGCTGATTCTGACCGGGGTGCCATTCACGGTGCCATCGCTGGTGAACCAGAGATTACCCGAATGGTCGAAGTTGAGCGTGGCGGTTCCCAAGCCGAGCACGGTGGGCGCGTCCAGGATGCCCGGCTCGCCGCCGACGCCGATGTTCACCGTGCCGGCGCCGCCATTGAAGCCCAGCGCGGCCGAGGCGGGCGCATCGACGGTGCCGCCGTCAGCGATGGTCAGCGTGCCGGTGCCGGAATAGCCGACGAACAGATTGACGTCCATGTGCCACGTCGAGCCGCTGCCGCTGACCATCACCGTGCCGGAGCTGCCGGCCTGGAAGCCCACGGTGCCGCGAAAGTTGCTCACCGTCGCGCCGCCGGTGATGGCGAGTGTTCCATCGTCGCCGGACTCGCTGCCCACCACGGTGTCGGCCCCGGCGTGCCTGATGGAGCCACCGTTCAAGGCCAGCGTGCCGTTTCGCACCACCGTACCCCCACCGTAGGTGTTGTCACCGGACAAGGTCAGGGTGCCTGGGCCCAGCTTGGTGAAGCGGTCGTTTCCGGTTCCCGGGCCGACAATCGTGCCGGCAAAACTGGTAACGCCCGCCTGGTTCACGGTCAGTGGAGCGTTGCCGAGATCGACGGTCCCGCCAGTGCCGGACAGCAAGCTCATCGTCAGAGCGAAAGCATTCATCTCCAGCGTGCCACCATTGACGGTGTAGTCGGTGTTGTCGGGCAAAGCGTCGGCGCCGCCGGCGCGCAGCGTGCCTGACTCCACAGTCGTGCCGCCGCTGTACGGGATCGGGCTGATGCCAAACTTACCGGTGACCGTCGGCTCACCGCCAGACAGTATCATCGTCCCACCGCCGGTCTTGGTGAGGTGCCCCTGTTCGGTGATCGGCTGGCCCTGGTCATCGGCTCCGGTGATGACATTTTCGAACAATCCCGCGAAGATCGCCTCGCTGCCGGCGACCACATCAACCGTCCCCCCCTCATCGCCGAGCACGGTGGGGCCGTTGAGGGCCACGTTGGCCGTCGTCTGGAGTGTCCCGCCGTCAAAGTTGAGACGGCCCGTCGGGTCATTCGAAGCGACGGGGGAGCCGCCCAAATTATCGTTGCTAGAAACGCGAATCGTCCCGTCGTTGAAGAAGGTTCCGCCCGTGTGGCTGTTGACGCCGGAGAGGGTCGTGGCGCCGGGCCCGCTGTGGATGACCAGCGTGCCGTCCATAATCGGAACCGCTCTGCCGCCCGCCGTGCCGTCGTCGGTCAGATAGTAATCGGCAGCCGTATGGTTGAAATTCACCAGACCCGACCCGTCGCCCTGGATGGAGGCCGCATTGACGAATCCCGGCGCACCGCCATCCCCAATGTTCAGCACTCCACCCGTAGGGTATAGGTCTGTGTGGAGCGCCCCCGCGACGTTAACGGCGCCGCCGTTCTTGACGGTCAGGCTGCTGTTGTCGCCCCGAATGGCCAGCTCGGTGGCACTGGTTAACGCGCTGCCAGTGCCGTCGACTGTAGCCGTGGCATGGGTATTCGTGATACTTGAGAATACATCGAAGAGGCCGATGATGATGCCGTTACAGGTCACCGTGCCGCCGTCGGTGATCATCAGCGTGCTGTCGCCACCGATGCCCATCTGGATTGGACCGCTGACGTTCCAGGTGGAGCCATCTCCGCGAACCGATACTGTGCCCGTAATCGGCGACTGCCCGGGGCTTAAGGACGTAATTGCGAGATGCGCAGCGGCACTCTCGACCGTACCGCCCATGACGATGTTGAGCGTGCCATTGGACGGTGTATCGGGCGAGGGTGAAAGGCCCAGGACCAGGGCGTTGGTGCTGCTCCAGTTGGCCATTGGTCCTCTCACCGTCACCGTGCCGTCGCCCTCGTACCCGATGGCGTCCGTAGGGAGCTCGCCGTTCGGGCCAGGTATTCCGGAGGTCATCAGCGTGCCGCTGCTGAAAACCTCTACTGCACCATCTGCGACGAGCAGACTCTGCGCCACGGCGCCAGGAAAAACCACATTGGCCGTGCCTCCGTTGTCGATGATGGCCTCGTCCGTGGCAGTGGGAGCCGTGCCATCAGCCCAGTTGAAATCGCTGGTCCAGATCCCCACGTCGATATTGTCCCACACATCGGCCGGCGCCGCCGGTGGGGCCAACAGTACACACGCCAGACACGTCCCCATCATCCGGTGCCATCGAGTGGCCATGGCTTCTCTCCAAAAACAGGATCTCGAATGCGATGTCCTCGCCGTTACAGCAGGCTTGCACGACGTCGAAGAGCCTCTTTGATCGGCATCGCCATCGTTGTTGCTCAAGAGGCGGCCGCAACTCCGGCGATGGAGGCGCACGGCCACCCCGCTGCGGCTCGGCCGCAGAATTCAGTTGCACAGTGGAACAGGATGAGGAGGAATTACGGCGCGCAGCCGGCGGGGCACAGCGATGAGGTTCGGCATCCCGGATGCGACCACTGCGGCTCCAGGAGCCCGCGCGCACGCAAGAGTAGGCTGTTCACGATACTTCCTCCCGCGGATCGCCGACCCTGGCGCCCGGCCCGACCGCGCGCAACAGGCACCGACACGGAGGAGCAGATGTTCTGCTGAGTACAGCTACGGAAAAGCGGCCCTCAGTAAGGTCATCCTATCAGGGCGGCTGGAAAAACGCAACTTGAATCGCATACTCTCTGCACTCTCAGTGCGCGCAGTTCGGATCGCCAGGGCTGTTCTGGCCACTGTAGCAGAGTTGCACGACGCTGAAGTCGGACTGATCGCTGTCGCTGTCGTGGTCGCAGTCCTTGCCCTCACAGCCGGCTGCCAGCGGAATGGCCGAGCCGGAGGCGCACGCCTCAAACGCGGCGACGTCGTCGCCATCCACGTCGCCGTCACGGTCGAAGTCCCCGGGGATCCGCGGCGGGCAGCCCGTGGCATCCACCGTCGCGCCGGGGATCGTGTTCGGACAGAGATCGCTCGCGTCGCAAACACCATCCAGATCACCGTCCACGTCGCCGGGACAGGTGTCGCAGGCGTCGCCCACGCCGTCCTCGTCGGGATCGGACTGCGGATCGAACGGGCGAATGTACGTGCGGAACCCGAAGTCCACGACGGCCAGGCTCGAATTGAATCCCGCGGGAGCATAGGTACCGAGCATCAGGACGTTATTGCCCGCGATCATCCAATGTGTAGGGCTGGCCGGCGAAGACCGGGATGGGCGTGCTCGAACTCCACTCGCCCTGATTGACCCACGGAATGTTGACCAGCTCCTGATAAAGAATAGGGCTGCCCGGATTCGGACCGTTGAAGAGAATAAATAGCGTCGGGATGTCTCCGGCGAGCCGCCCCACATCGATCCGCGTCAACTCGCCGTCCATGCCCGCCTGGAACGCCTGCCAGGGGTTTGAAAACATTGGCAGGCTGCTGCGTCTGCGGCGACTCCTGGTCGATCACCGACGGCGTATTGTTCGCCAGCGGGCCGTTCGCGACGCTCGGGCAGTGGTCGCAGGCATCACCCAGACCGTCGCCGTCGGTATCGACGTAGGGCGATACGAACTCATAGGCGCCCATATCGACAATGGGGCAGCCGCCGCTGCCGGTGTCCGCCTTTACCGGGTCGTCCACGAAGCGCCGGTTGCCGGCCAGGTCAGTGCTGACACCGACGGGCACAGCCGCGCTGTTTCCCGCGTCGATGCACCGCGAGCCGGCCGAGAGACTCAAGTCGTCATCCACCGTGCCGACGACGTTGTCTGCGCCATTCGCATCCACGAAGAGCGGATTCGCGTTGATATTGCCCGTGCCGGCGTAGCCGCCCTGCACGTCGCAATGGGTGATGACCCGAACACTGGGACCAAAAAACGAGCTGTTCACAACTTCATTCGGGGTGTCTCCCCAGAGCACGCGATGGGTCTGGGGGTAGCGCCGACAGGACTGGTAGTGTTGTACATTCCGCCGCCGCCGGAGCCGGCCGAGTCCCCGCTGAACGTGCAGCGTGTCACCGTCGGGCTGCCCGATTGGTTGTACATCCGGCCGCCGTTGTCCAGGTTGCTTCCACCGCTTCCGTTCGCGTTCCCGGCGGAGATGATGAAGCCTTCGATGACGGCCGTGGCGTTCGTCCCGCGGCTTCAATCAGGATCAACACCATTCGCGAGAGGTCTCCGCCGCGAGACGAAAACCCGCAGCCGCCGTACGATACCCAGGCGCCCATCCCGGACCGCACCGCTGTATGGCGGATCGACGCCGAGGAATAACTTGCGAGATGAATCCGGCCACTCAAAGGGTATCAGAATGACCGCGCGATGAAAGAATTTGCAGTGTGGCGGCCAGTTTCGAGGCTTAAACGCCTATCACCCGACCTATTCCGGGTCACTGAGTTGTCTACGGAATGAGTCTCTGAGGCTCGTTCGAGGCTGTTGCGTAGAACCGCGGCGAGCGATGAAATCAACCTGCGCGAAGACTGAACTACTACGCTCGCGGCGCACGGGGCCGGTTGAGAATGGTCCCTCGCTCGCGCTTCGGGCTGGTTACTGTTGCGCGGTCACTTCACCCGGTCAGCTTGGCCCCCGGTCAGCTTGTCACCCGGTCACCTTGCCACCTTGTCGCCGTGTCACGCGGTCACGGTCACCTTGTCACCCGGTTCATTTTCACCGGGTCACCCTGACACCTGGTCATCTGGTCGCCCTTGTCACCGGGTCACCTGGCCGCGGCTGTGGGCTGGCCGTTCCACTCCTGGAGCTGCCGCTGGATCTTCTTCGGGTCGTAGTCGGGGCGTGGCTTCTCGTCCTGATTGGCCTCCAGGTCTCCGACCGTCGGTGTCTTGGACTTCACGCCGCCCTCGGGCACTTCGAGCTTCGTGACCCACACCAGCGCGTTGAGTCCCAGCTTGCGGAAGTCGTCGCTGCCCCAGTTCCAGTGGAAGTGGCCGCCGGTGAAACCGAATCCACGGCCGCCGTCGGGACGCTCGTACGCCCAGGCCACGTGCTGGGGCTTGCCTTTCTCGGCGCGGACGTGCGGATTGTTGCTGTGCGGTCCGTCCGGCCGCTTGAGCGTCTCCTCCGGCGGGATGGCCGACAGGATCGGGGTCACCCCCTCCATGTCCTTGCGGAAGCGCATGTGGTAGTACCACTCGTCCTGCATCGAGAACGGCCGAACGCCGCGGGTGATCGGGTGCTCGGGCAGGCTCTTGAAGTGGGCCTTCCAGTGCGGGTTCACCGACCAGTGCGTTTCGAAGTAGCCGCCGATCCAGTCGAGGAAGCGGTCGCCTGATTTGCCCTTGGGCACCTCGACCCCGTAGTGCAGACAGGCGATGCCCACGCCCTTCTTCGCGAGGGCGTCCACCTGCTCGAGATGGCCGTTGACCATGTGCCCCTCACCGCCGTCGCAGTACATCACGATCGCATTGGCGTTGTCGAACGCGGTAGCGTCCTTCGGCCAGCCGTTGCGATAGACGACCGCATGAAGCTTCGAGACGTTCTGATTGATACAGTCGGCCAGCAGTTTGCAGCCGGCGAAATGCTCGTGCTCGCCGTGGCCGTGGCTGGCCGGCCCGGCCACCAGGACGATCTTCTTGACGTCTTCCATGGGCAGTCGCTTGAGCTGGATGTTGCGGACTTGAACC
>BTUC01000017.1:0-33502 GCA_045863575.1 Phycisphaerae bacterium | reverse complement strand
GTGATCGTGCTTTCGGGTATCCCGGATTCGCGCAGGAGTGGTAGAAAGCTCTCCCACATGTACGTGTATCCGCGGATCTTCCCCGCCGGCTCTCCGCCGCGAGGCTCGCCCACGTTGTACCAGCCGGCATCCTGCGAC
This sequence comes from Phycisphaerae bacterium, assembly GCA_045863575.1. Lineage (GTDB taxonomy): Bacteria > Planctomycetota > Phycisphaerae > UBA1845 > PWPN01 > JAAXZI01. The sequence goes on along the minus strand of BTUC01000017.1, from coordinate 33,364 downwards.
AGCAGCAGGCGATCCGTCAGGCCGTGCGCGATCATCTGCTGGATGAGCTTGAGACTGCGTTCCTGCGTGCTCGGCTGAATGCCGTCGTACTCAACCCATGCGCCCCACCGCGCTATGGCCAGGTGATGCTCAGGGTTGGGCTCACTGTCGGCATGTACGAAGATGAAGTTCTCGGGCGCGATGCCCTCATCCTCTACGATGTCGACGGCTTCGCGCGCGGCAAGGCCCTCCCCGGTGTGGCAGGCGATGACCATGCCGGTGCTCCGCGAGCATCGGCACGCCGCCCGTACGATCCGTTGCTGAACGGGAATCAACCGACCGGGGTTCACGGCAATCTTGATGAATCCTGGGCGTATGCCCGTGCCCTCGATGCCTTCCTCGAACTCACGGATCCAGCGTTCGGCCAGCGCGTCCGGCGTCGCATCCAATGCATACGGCGGCAGGAACGGCTCTTTGTACAGTCCCGTGTTGGTCAGGATGTGGATGCCCACATCCTCCGACAGGCGGGCCAGCACCGCCGGGTCCCGGCCGATGAACATCGGCGTGCAATCGACGAAACCGGTTACCCCCTGGGCGCGCAGTGCTTCCAGGTACGGCCGCATGACCTGCATCACTTCAGAGGCGTCGTACCGGTGCTTGCCCGTGCGCTCGGCGCCGATGAAGTCGCACATCACATGCTCGTGCGCCAGCGCGGGACCGAACTCCTCCGCCGCGATGCGCCCGCGCACCGTCTGGATTTCCCGCGAGCGCCGCGCCTGCGCCGGCGGCCGACCGTGTTGCAGCCGGGATGTGCTGCATCCCGTGGCGGGCACGAGCGCGCTCAGCCCCAGCGATGCCGCGGCCTTCATAACGTCTCTGCGTTTCAGCGAGGCTGTTGAGGTGGTCACGCGGTTCTTGTAGTCACGCACCGCTCCCGATGCAAGCTCACACGGTCAACCGCGCCCCGGTCGAAGCGGCCATTCGTAGCAGAACCGGTTCTTCTCGTCTCCGCTGGACCACCTTGGGTGGCCCGATCAGAGTCCGGCGGGCACTGGGACTCCAAGGAGGCGGCAGATCGCCTTTGCCGTGCCGCGCTTCAGAATGCGGTGACGGGGAATGGGTGATTAGGACAGCGTTCGTGTGTTCAACCAGATATCGTGGCGCTTGCCGTGATGATGCAGGATACAGCCATGCTGCTTGAGATGCCCTTCGGGTTCTCGACGGTTCAACTGACCGGTCCCCTACCTGACGGCGCCCGCCGTCCGACGCAGAAGTTTGGCGCGGGAGCCACGCAGTGCTTTAAGTGCGTCGCGGGCGTTCTCGAATGCTTCGGCAATCGTCTCGGCCTCGGTAATCAGCTCCGGGTCCAGAGGCGATGTGACGATGTAGCCGCCTTCGTCCGCCTCCTGAAGCAGGAGAACCAGCTTTCCGTCACTGATGGTATGTTTTGTGGCCATCATTTCATTATAATCCGGCTGGTTATCCTGCTCAACAAAAGGTATCGCCCATAAGGCAGTCGTGAGGCCAGCCGCTATCGCGGCGTGGCGCCGGCATACTCCCGTTCGCGGAGTTCCGCGCGACGGATCTTGCCGGAAATGGTCTTGGGCAGGTCTTTGACGAATTCGATCAGACGGGGGTACTTGTAGGGGGCCGTGGTCCGGCGGACGTGGGCTTGTAGCTCCTCAACGAGGCAGGAGGAGGGCTCATGCCCGGCGGCCAGCCGGACGAACGCCTTGACCACCGCCCCGCGGGTGGCGTCGGGCGAGGCGACCGCCGCCGCTTCGACAACGGCCGGGTGCTCCAGCAGCGCGCTCTCCACCTCGAACGGGCCGATGCGGTAACCGGCGGAGATGATCACATCATCATCGCGCCCGACGAACCACAGGTAGCCGTCCTCGTCTCGATAGGCCCGGTCGCCGGTCAGATAGTAATCGCCGATAAAGCGACGGGCGTTCTCCTCATCGTCGCCCAAATATCCATCAAACAGCCCCGGCGGGCTGTGCGGTTTCACACGGATGGCCAGATCGCCCTCCTGGTGGGGCGGAGTCTCGTTCATGGACTCGTCGAGTACGCGCACGTCGAATGATGGCGACGGCCGTCCCATCGACCCCGCTTTGATGGTCATGCCCGGCCGTGTGATCACCGAGATGATCGACTCCGTCTGGCCATAGCCCTCGCGGATGGGCACATGAGTGGCTGACTTCCAGGTGTGCATCACCTCCGGGTTGAGCGGCTCGCCGGCGCTGGTGCACGAGCGCAGTGCCGGGCATTTCAGCCCTTCAAGATCCTCCTGAACTAACAGCCGGTACACCGTCGGCGCGGCCAGGAAGCTGGTGACTCGCTCTGACTCCAGGATCTCCAGCGTGCGGCGTGGGCAGAAGCGCGTCGAGCCGTCGACGACGATTGCGGCCCCCGCATGCCACGGCCCATACAGCGCCCCGTACGATGCGAGGGCCCAGCCGGTATCGGACACCGTGAATTGAATGTCCGCAGGGCCCAGCCCGAGCCAGGCCAGACCGGTCACGGCGTGCGCCAGCCCGTAGGACACCTGGTTGTGCAGAACCATCTTGGGCATGCCTGTCGTGCCCGACGTGAAGTAGATCAGCGCGGCATCGCTCGCCCGGGTATCGCAGCAGGCATGCTCTGGCGGGTACGCCTCCAACTCAGCAAAAGCCCGCCAGCCCTCATGTGCAGGGGCATCCACGCTCAGGCACAGCGCCGGCACCTCAGCCCGCTCGCGCACTTGCTCGAACTTGGACTCGCCGTCGCCATCGGTAATGACGGCCCTGATCGGGCAGCGGCTCAGTCGGTAGGCGATGTCCTTCACCGTCAGCATGGTGGTGGCCGGCACGGCCACCGCGCCGAGCCGATGCAGCGCGATCATGGTGATCCACCACTCCGGGCACTTGCCCACCATGAGAAAGACGCGATCACCCTTCGTAACGCCGAACTCGGCAAGCAGGTTGGCCAGCCGGCCGCTCAGATGCTGGATATCCAGAAATGAAAGGCAGCGCCGCTCGCCGGGTTCATCCCCAAGCCAGATCAGGGCCGTCGCGGCCGCATCGGTGGCGTGAGCATCGACCACGTCGCGGGCGAAGTTGAAGCGTTCCGGCACAAGCAGGGTGTTCTCCCGGAAGTATGGTGTCAGGGCCACGGAGTGTTCCCTCGCGTTTTGGCAACATGCCTCATAATATCCGGACAGATTGGAGAGCCCGCGCGCTCCCGCCGACCCGTGAACAAGCTATCCCGTCGTCAGCGGGCATGTCAACCGGGAGCCGGCTCTGTAGCGGCCGGCCGCTACCCGAAACGTCCTATTTTGCGCTGTAGTGTGAGTTGCCTTATGCCCCTCAAAACGGATAGCCTGTGGGCTCGACCCGCAGGAAATAGCTATGGAAATCAGAGTCTTCGCCGAGAAGGATGCCCCCGACGTCATCACCTTGTGGACCCAGGTGTTCGGGTACGATGCCTCCCACAACGATCCGGCCCTGACGATCCGTAAGAAGCTGGACGTCCAGCGCGAGTTGTTCTTCGTTGCTGTTGAGCAGGGGCGGCCGGTCGGGACCATCATGGGCGGGTACGACGGCCATCGGGGCTGGATGTATTCCGTGGCCGTTGATCCGCAGTTCCGACGGCGCGGCAGGACGGATGCTGGTCCAGCATCTGGAACAGGTCCTTGCGGCTAGCGGTTGCGTGAAAATCAACCTGCAGATCATGGCCGGCAACGAAGGTGTCGCGGCGTTCTACGAGAAGCTGGGATACCGGATCGAGCCGCGAGTTAGCATGGGAAAGATGCTCTGACGCTTCACACCAGAGATCTCAAACTCCATCGGCGTGATCTGCGTCATCTGCGGGCAGATTCCTGTGACTGTTCTTTCGCCCCTCCGGGGCTCTTGCTGGAATGGTGGACGCGTCCTTCAATTCCCGGGGCTTACGCCACCGGGCTACCATCTGTTGCCCCTCCGGGGCTCTTCAGCGGCGTGTCGGTTCTACCTGGATTCATCGGGCGCTGTTGGTCGATTGCGGCCCGGACGGCTTCGGGGCCGCCTGTTTGGTAACGTTCGAGGTATTCGCCGTAGAACTGCTGGAATTGCTCCCTGAATCGTTCGACGCTGAATTGGCGCGCGTGCTGCTGGATGCGTTGCGGGCCCCAGAGGGTGGTGCCCAGTTCGAAGCGTTCGATCGCTTCGGTCACGCTGGTGACGCTCTGCTCCGAGAAGAAAACGCCGGAGAGTCCGTCGACAACCGTCTCCAACGCGCCGCCCACTCCGTAGGCGATGACCGGCCGGCCGGCTGCCTGGGCCTCCACGGGGACCAGGCCGAAGTCCTCCTGGCCGCAGAACAGCAGCGCCCGGCAGCGCCGCAGGTGATCGCGCACAACCTCGTCCGATTGCCAGCCGAGCATCTTCACCGTCGGACCGGCCAGCCGGCGCATCGGCTCCAGCAGGGGGCCCGCGCCGATGACCACCAGCGGCCGTCCGAGCCGGTTGCAGGCTTCGATGGCCAGGTCGTTGCGCTTGTAGCCCACGTGTTCGCCGACGACCAGATAAAAATCCTCCGGTGGCTCCTGCTGCGGCGGGAAGTCCGTCTGGACGGGCGGGTGGATGACCACGCTGGCCCGCCCGTAGCAGCGCCGGATGCGCTCGGCTACGTGGTGACTGTTGGCGATGAACGCCGTCACTGAATCGGCGGCCGCCCAGTCCGCCTTCCGCACACCTTCAGCGAACCAGCGCAGTCCCAGCCGGCCGACCCGACCGGCCTGGGCGTAGTACTCGTCGTACAGATCCCACACGTACCGGATCGGCGAGTGGCAATAGCAGAGCTTGAGCGCACCGGGCCGTGTGCGGATGGCCTTGATGATGGCCGCGTCGGAGCAGATCACGACGTCATGCTGCGTGGCATCCAGCGACCGTGCCGCCGACGCCAGGAACGGCAGTGCCTTTCTTTGAACATCCGGAATAAACCGGAACCGCTGCAACCAGGAGGTGCAGATCTGTTGCTCCTTCAGCACCGGATCCAACCGCTCAGGACGGGCCAACAGCGTATAGAGGGGGGCACCGGGGAACATGGCCGCCAGCGCCGCCAGCACCTTCTCCCCGCCGCGCATGCCCACCAACCAGTGATGAGCGAGAGCCACGGAAACAGGCGCCGGCGTGCTGGCCATGCCCGCATTGTCCGGCGGCGCCTGCGTTCAGGCCAGCCTGCGCTTATAATCGCCCCCTGGACTCCGGAGAGGTGGACCACAAGAGGATGCCGATGGCTGCTTCGATTATCGACGGAACGCAGATCGCCGAACGCATGCGGGCGGAAGTCCGCCAGCAGGTCCAGGAGCTGGCCGCCAAGGGCTGCCGTCTGAAGCTGGCGGCCGTGCTGGTTGGGGAGCCCCCGGCCAGCCTGGTCTACGCGCGCTCCCAGGCCCGCCGCTGTGAGGAGATCGGCATCGATTACCAATTGGTCCGCCTGCCAGGCGACACGGACGCCGAAGGGATCGCAAAGGCCATCGAACAACTCAACCACGACCCGGCCGTCACCGGCATCATGCTGCACATGCCGCTGCCGGAGGGGATCGACGCCCCCGCCCTGCAATACCGAATCGATCCCTACAAGGACGTCGAGGGGGTGAATCCGGCCAACATCGGCCTGGTGTTCTACGGAACCCCCATTCTCGCCCCTTGCACGGCCCTGGCGGTGGTCGAACTGGTCAACGAGACGCACGTCCCACTTCGCGGGGCGCACGCGGTGGTGGTGGGGCAGGGGGCCATTGTGGGCCGGCCGGTGAGCGTCTTTCTCATCCAGCGAGAGGCCACGGTGACCGCGTGCCACGTCGCCACCCGGAACCTGATCGAACACACCCGCCGGGCCGATCTGCTGGTGGTGGCCGTCGGGCGTCCCAGCCTGATCACGGCCGAGCACGTCAAGCCGGGCGCAGTCGTTATCGACGTGGGCATTAACCGCGTGAAAGCCAGAGACGAGGCGGGCAACGAGGTGTCTCGGACCGTCGGCGACGTGGACTATGATTCTGTACGCGAGGTGGCTGGGGCCTTGACGCCTGTGCCCGGCGGAGTTGGGCCGGTGACGGTGACCATGCTGCTCCGCAATACGGTCGAAGCCGCGCGCAAGCAGCGTGCCCGTTCGTCTTCTTGATCTTGAGGGTGCAGGAGCGCGTTTGAGCCTCAAATGATGCCCACTTCGACGATCATCGGCTTGCTTCTGGGGAGCATGGTGGGCTCGCCGGCTGGCCAAACCGCCAGTTCCCCGGCCGGTAAATCCCCGGCTCGCCAGCCGGACACCGCGCCGGCTCCGGTCTCTCCGCGGATTACCACTTTTCAACCAGGTGTGCGCATCAACTGGACACTCAAGCAGGTGGAGGTGGATGCGACCGTCATCCTCCGGCGAGGCCCGATTGAGCTGTTCGCGTGCTCGCCCCGCATCCGCGAGCACGAGGCCATCGTGCGCATCGAGGCGCTGCCTATGCACCTGTTTCAGGCCCTCGGACTGATCGGGCTGGCGCCGGGGCACCCCGTCCGCTGGCTTCCGGATGCCCAGCAGCCCGAGTCTGCCACCGGTGACCCTGTAGAAATCGATGTCCGGTGGCGTCAGGGCGAAGTGATTCAACAAGTGCCGATCGAGACCTGGATGCGGCGATCAGGCCAGCCTCCGGTATCAATTCCCGGCCGGCTGCCTTGGGTATTTGCCGGCTCGCTGCTGACCGAGAGTGGAGCCATGGCCGTCGATACCGAGGGCACGGTGATCGCTGTTGTTGATTTCGCCTCTGCCCTGATCGCGCTGCCAGAGCACCACTCGGAGCGGAACGAGGAGCTCTGGCTCGAGCCGGACACGGCCCGGATTCCTCCCGTGAAGACACGCTGCGAGTTGCTGCTGCGCTCGGGTCCACTGCGCATCCGTCTGGAAGCTAACGGACGGCTACAGTTGTTCAATCGGCCGATCCTGCGAGCCGCCCTGGCGCGAGCTATCCGCGGGGCTCTGGATGATAACCCGGACTTGCGTATCGAGGTGAACGTGGAAACGGGTGCCCCCAAGGCCGACCAGCTCACGCTGGCCGGCTTGCTCGGGGGCCTCGGGCTGGCCGAGACCGCCACAACCATTGTCCACGTCGAGCCTGGCGGGGATGTCGACCACCAACCTGAAGCGTTGGCCGCGTGGCTGCACCGGCTCTCCCAGGGGGCCCCAATCGCGGCCTCGGGTCCGGCGGCGCAGAATAGGCACCCGGTTCGACATTTGGCCGAGGACCTGCGCGAACGTGGCCGTCGGCTCCAGGCCCGGCTCGGCGATCTCGTCCGCAATGGCGCGCACCTGATTCAGGAACTCGATCAGGTTATGGGTCCTGAGCCTCAACTGGGTATATCCACGCGTCCGGATAATGCGAGCCGACGTTGAATGACGTCAGGCGACATGTTCAGCATGATGTCGCCGATTGCCAGGCGGCCGATAATGCCGCTGAAATTCAAAAAAAATGGCGAGGTTCTGTTGCGTTTGTCCGATAGCTAGAGTACAAACGCTATTGCGTCCTGGATGGAACCGGATGCCGCAAATGTCGTCTACCGCTCACGGACCTAAGAAGACAATGGATCGGCACAGGAGGATGGCCAGGACACTGGGTTGTCTCGTGGTTTCCATGACCACGGGAGCGGCCTTCCTGCACTGGGTCCAGCCCGAGCCGACCAAGTCCCGCCCGCCCGTCTCCGGCATTGAATTGATCGCCAGCATGATCAGCCAGCCGTGGCACGCCGTGCGTATCGAGCCGGCGCGCATGGAGCAAGGGCTGAGTTCCCGGCACGCCCACTTCTTTGTTGATCGTGAGGGTCGCGCCTCCATCTTTGACAACTGGCGCAGTCAGTCGCCGGTGGGTCAGCCCGGCGTAATCCGCATCGCGCTTCAGGCGGCCGCGAATACGAACGAGGTCACCGATCGCCAGTGGATGGCCACCGAGCAACTCGTGGCCAAGCTGCTCAAGGAATGCCAGATTCCCGGTCAGAATCTGTCGCTGAGCGATAACCTGGCCATTCCCCACCCTAAATCCGGCTCCTCCTCCTGACCTGCCGGCAGCCTCCAGAAATCGTGTAAGCCGCCCTTCTAACCGATGATAGAATCTCCTGCGCACCGCAGGCCCGGTTGACGTTATAATTTAGGACCCCGTACAATTGCCGGAAAAGGGGCATGACACCTCCCCGGCCGGCTGTCTTGTCGCTCAGGGTCAGTTTGTTTTTTCGTCTCTCCGGCTCGGCGTCCGGGAGTTTGTGGTGAGTCTAACAGTTCCCGGTTATACGGTTTACGAGCGACTGGGGCTTGGCGCTCGTTCCAGCATCTGGCTGGTCGCGGATCAGCGTACGGGCGAACAGTACGCGCTCAAGCGGGTGATCCGCCGCGCGGTCGACGATGACCGCTACATGATCCAGGCGCAAAACGACTTCGAGATTTCCTCCCGGCTTGAGCACCCTAATCTCAGGCGCAGTCTCGATATCCGTAGGATTCGTAAGTTATTTCAGATTAAAGAGTTGCACATCATTATGGAGTACGTCGATGGACGTACCCTCGAGCAGATCGGGCCACTGGGCACGCGCGGTCTGCTGGGGGTGTTCATCCATGTGGCCAGAGGTCTGGATGCCTTACACCAGATGGGCTACATTCACACGGACATCAAGCCCAACAATATCATGCTGGCGACCTCGGGCGAGGTGAAGATCATCGACTTCGGCCAGAGCTGCCCGATCGGTCACGTGAAAGGACGCATTCAAGGAACGCCGGATTATATCGCCCCGGAACAGATTGAGAAGGGGGCTCCGCTCGACCAGCGTACGGATGTGTTCAACTTTGGGGCCACCCTTTACTGGGCGATTACGGGTCGGGCCATCCCGACCGTGATGCCCAGCAAGAAGCGGAAAACTGGCATCGACCTGGTGGGGCCGCGGGAGGCACCCCTGGCCCATGAGCTCAACCCGAATGTACCCACGGCGTTGAGTCGGTTAGTCGCGGATTGTTGCCAGCGGGCATCCAAGGACCGGCCGTCGGACATGCGAGAGGTATTGTACCGGTTGGAGGTCGCTCAGCACGTCCTGGAGAAGAACGACGCCACTCTGACCGGGCCGGTGGTCACGGACGGGCCGGATCCCGCATCGAAGGCCTTGTCCTCGTCACCGCGCGGATCATCTGAATGACGCTCATCGCGACAACTATCGATACGTTCCGCCGCGCTGCGGAGCATAATCTCGACGACCCCGTTCGCGAAGGTTCCCTACTGTGCTTCGCTGACTACGGGCAGGTGGTCATGACCGGCGACATGCACGGGCACCGCCGGAACTTCGAGAAGCTCGTGCGCTATTGCCGGTTGGAAACCACGCCTATTCGACATGTCATCCTGCACGAACTGATCCATCAGGAGCCCGAAACGTTCGGCGCCGCCGATCGGTCAGTTGAACTGCTGCTGGAGGCTGCCCAGTGGAAAACGTTTTTTCCTGACCAGGTCCATTTTCTCCAGAGCAATCATGAGTTGGCTCAGCTCCAGAACCACGAGATTACCAAGGGCGGCCGGATCGTCACCGATGATTTTGAGCGCGGCGTGGCCGAGGTGATGGGCACGTCAGCGGTGGACGAGGCGCTCCGGGCAATCGATGAATTCATCGCCTCGTTCCCGGTGGCCGGCCGGACGCCGAATGGTGTGTTCTTCTCGCATTCCCTGCCTGACGTTTCCTGGATGGACCGCTTCGACCCCACCTGCGTGCACGCCCCGCCCTCGCGGCTGGATCTTTCCGAGGGCGGGCCCGTCTACCAGATGGTCTGGGGCCGCCGCCACACCCCCGCTCTGATCGACAAGCTGGCTAAGGCCTTCGACGTCGAGCTGTTCGTGATCGGACATCAGCCGCAGGAGTTCGGGTATGACGTGCGCTTCGACCGCGTGATTATCCTGGCCAGTGACCACAATCACGGCACCTTCCTGCCCATCGACTGCCGCCGCGAGTACACCATCGACTCGCTGGTCGCCCGCATCCGCCCGTTTGCGGGCGTCGAGTAGCTGCTCACAAAAGGTCCCCTGAGGGATTTGATCTACTGGAACCGTAGCCGCCGGCCGCCTACAGGTGTGGAAAGCTCCAACCGGATGGGATTACTGCCCAGCATTGGCACCCAAGGCGACCAATTCCGGGTTCAGCCGGTCTTCCAGCAGGGGGATCAGGATTTCTGCCATGTGCTCAGCGATGTAGCGGGCGCCGGCCGCCCGTGGGTGGTAGCGATCTTCGAAGAACAGTGCCTCCCCCTCCATGGCAGGCTGCAAACCACCGTACAAATCCACCAGCTCAATGTTCGACTGTTGGCAGAACGCGCGGAGGGCCTGTAGATAGGTCCGCACGCGTCCGGCCGTCTGCTCCGGAAACTTCGAAAGATCCGCCAGGAAAGTCATGGGGATAAACCGGATCCCCCGCTCGCGGCAGAGCAACTCCATGGTCCTGATGTTTTCGATGTAGCGTGAGGCACCGGTGTCCCCTTGCTTCTCTCCGCCCCCCGGCGGCTCGGAGGCCGGGGCCGGCGTCCGGTCCACCAGCCGTTGAGCTATATGGATCAGATGACTGGCGAGGAGGCTGTTTTCCTGGTAGAAGCCCTTGCCGGCATTCTCGAGACGCAGGTATTCGCGCAGCGATGAGACCTGCACCAGGGCGGCGGGCATATTGATGGCCAGGGTGGTTTTTTCGGATTCAATGTCGTTGATCAAACCGTAGTGCAGCACGTAATGCGGATGCTCGGGTAGAACGCGAAGGTAAAGCCGGAAGAGCTGCTGGAGCGTGTTGTGACCATTGATGCCGGCGTTGATCACGGTGATCCGCGGCCCCAGTCGACGTCGTAACCGCTCTTCCAGCAGGTGCGGCCAGGTCTGATCATCATGGAGTCCGTAGCCGAAGACCGACGAGCCTCCCAAAGCAAAGATGCGGATCTCTTCGTCTGGAGCCACCCTGGGCGGCATGTGCTTGCGGAATGTGTTTTCGTCTGTGGTGTAGTCCGCTCCTGCCTGACTCCAGGAGTGGCTCGCCGCCGCCTCGAATCCATAGAATGGCGAACGGATGTGCCCCCACTCCCGGTAGCGCTTGAAAGCATCACCGTCTCTCCAGCCGAGCCACAGTTCAGCGATCAGCAGCACACCGCCCAACAACCCGATGCAGATGAACGCGAACGGCAATTGCCGATCCGCAGGCGCCCGATGGAAGAATGCCAGCAGCGCGCAGCACAGGCCGAATCCGCCGGCCACCATGACGCCCAAGAACAGCAGGTAATCCCGGCTGTAGCCGAGGAACACGGGATCCCGGCTCTGGTGACCGAAGAATGGCACGCTCAGTAGCAGCACAGGCAGGTACAACACCAGAACTTTTCGAGAGAAACTGCTCCGCGGGCTGCGCGTGGATGCCCGGTTCTCGGTGATGGTGGTTGCAGCGGGCGTCTCGGCCATGGTGCGTTCCGTTTCCATGCTGCACCTGTTCATCGGCTGCTAACCGGACGTTCTCGTGCATGGCCTGCTCTAATCGCATTGGCTTGTGGCCGATAACGCTTGGCCCGAACTCACCGTGTTGTCAGGCGTGGTCCGATAAATGGAAGGCTGGTATGTTCAGCCTCCACCGCAACTCTGTCTCCGCAGAGCTGAGACGGTTCGGACGAACCCTGCCGATGGCCATGTTGGCGTTGTGGACGCAGTTGGCGGGTGATCCGGCTGGCCATCGTGCTCCTGGTGTTCAGCTCGCGCGCTGATCTGTTTGCCGGCAGCTCAACGCTGGCCCCGCTTCTCTATCCGTTCTCCTGATCGGGCTGGCACTCGATGCGGATGTCGTAGTCCCAGTTGTCGAAATAGAGATTGCGCCCATCGAGCTCGACCTCGCCGCGTTGGAAGTCGGCCGGTTCGCTGCGGAAATCCGTTTTGGGCGGGTGCAGCGGGCGGCCATAGTCCAGGTTCACGATCAGGCGATAAGCGTCCTGGTGTCCGAGGTAGAATTCGCGAATGCGCGGATCGTCGGATTTCTGAAGTCCATAGGAAACGTCCACCGGCAGCCAGCCCCATGGCTCGACATAGAACTCCGCCCAGTCATGCATGTTCCATCCCCAGGGTTGGGTCTCCCAGCCCGATTGCCACCGCGCGGGAATGCCCGAAGCCCGGCATAACGCGATGAACAGGGAAGTCTGGACGCCGCAATCCCCGCGACGGGTACGAATTGCTTTCTCGCAGAAGCTGGGGATGATCGAGTACTCCTCCTCTGCGCACCAGGGCACGTTGGCATCCAGCCAGTGGAAGATTTTGCGCACCTTGGTCAGGGGATTGGTCTCCTCGCCGACGATGTGCCGTGCGGTGTCCCGGATCTGCGGAGTGAACACGATGTGGGGCGGACGCTGCTCCAGGTAACTGCGCTCGAAATCCTCCGGCAACGATAGGACCGCGTCGTCGCTGAGCCGGGGGTAGTAAGCCCATGAGACGTACTCGAATTCCTCTTCAAACACGAGCGGTCGGGCCCGGTCGGCGATCGTCTGCTCCAGGTACACGGTGCGTTGAGCCGCGCCGGAGATGGGTGAGCTTTCCACCGCGGCCGGCGCGATCGTGCGCTTATCCGGGCTCGTCCGCAGCAGCTTCACATCCTGCTGCTGGCGGTATTCCTGAGGAAAGGGCAGCCAGCAGCGGACCAGCGATCCGGCCCTGGCTCCAGGAGCGTTAGGGGCGACGGTCAGCCGATAACGAATCCGGTGGCGGATCGGGAGGACCTGTGTTCTGCCCGTTGACTCCGCGATCTGGATCACCTCGGCCAAATGTTCGAGCAGCTTCGAACCGGTTCCCGGAGCCTTGGCCGGCGACCCCGTTCTGTGCAGGTGTTCGTCACGGCGACGCCCGGCTTCCTCGCAGAATCGCAGCAGGTTGGTGGGCTCGCGGTTGAAGTAGGCGACTTGGCCGTCCAGGATGCGGAATTGGATGTGGCCCGCTTCCCGCCAGCGAGCCAGATCCGCAGCCGACGCGTCGGGAATAGAGGTCTTGAGCTTGCGGAGCAGTTGCTCCTCGCTCAGTCGGTACTCCCGACGTATGCGTCGGATGACCTCCCGCATCTCCCGGCAGGCCGTCGCGGCCGTACCAGTGCCGGCCGGCTCCGAATCGAGCAGATCGAGCGCTTCTCGCAGCCTGCCATCGAGTACGTGCTCGCGCGCCTGGACCACCAGGGGATCGCGCGAGGTCCACGCCGCCAGTGCGCCAGTCGGGGCTCCGTTGTTCAGGTCGGCGCCCATCAAGGCACTGGCCAATCCCAGGAACACTCCCTTCATTGAGCCGCTCCACCGCATGAACCGGGTGACTGGCTTCACCCCGTGAGCGTTGCCTGGGCAGCCATTCTAACCGGTCCGCCGGCCGGTGGATGATTCTGAAAACTACAGGTGGTGGAGGCGGAGCAGAGAATAACCGATGTTTTCTGTAAACACCTGATAACGCTGATATTACGGTCGATCAGGGCCGTAGTGGATGGACGCTCGGAAGCCACTTTCGTAGAATGGAGGCATGGCTAGCTCGATCGACAGCGCCCTGAGCACGAAGCTGCGAGGTAAGGCCCTCAGTTGCCGCGTGGAGAGCTACACGGGCCAGGTCGTCTACATCTACGCCTTCGATGTCGCCTATGAGGTGGTGCGAAAGCCCATCCGGGAACTGCTGGGTCAGCCGGTAGCGCAGTTCGTGATTGATGCCAGCAAGCGAAGCCCGCGGCAGTTGTTTTTCTACCGGCCGGCCATGGTCCACCTGCCGCCCCTGGAGCGGCTCGGACCGCGGGGTCTCCTGAGGATGGAGCGGACCATCAAGCTGCTGCCCGTGGGAGCTATCAGCATCACTGTCCGCATTCCGTTCGAGATCGAACGAATCGAGGATCTGGTCGATTTTCACGACCTCCATTTTAACAACGGTACGCTCCACGACGAGGTCCGTCAGCTCGCCGATGACGTGCGCAAAGAATTGAGCCCCTACTTCGTCCGGCCGGTCCAGCGGTTGTCGGAGGACGAGGCTTACACCGTTTTCTGCATCAAGGCCCCCTTGAGCTCGGCCGACGGGGAGATCTTCGGGACGGAGGACTGGCTGCTGGCCCATCGCCGCGAGGTGGCGTCTCTGTTGACCCAGGAGCCCAGCGTGGCCGAGTTGTCCGAGCAGGAGTCGGACGAATCCACGGGGCGCTACCTGAGCTACTACGGCCAGGACCTCTGCGTGATCGACTGGGACGCGGCCCTGGTGATCGACCAGCCGCGCAACTGGGACGAGACGCTCTACATCATGGAGCTGGCCAACCTTCAACTCGCCGAGCTGGAAGCGTATGACCGGCTGCTGGATGAGGCCCTCGATCGCTCTTACCGCGATCTACGCGAGCGGCAGATGCGCTCCCGCAATCGGACGGAAGTGCTCCGTGAGCTGCGTGAGCTGCGCATCGATCTGGCGCGCATGAACGACGAGCTGTCCAACATCACCAAGTTCTTCGGCGACTGGCACCTGGCCCGTATCTACCAGAGCCTCTCGGCCCGCTTCCACCTGGGCGACTGGCATCGGGCCATCGAGGACAAGCTGCGCACGCTCGATCACCTCTACCAGATTCTCCAGCAGGACATGACCAACCGGCTCATGATCATACTGGAGGCCACCATCGTGCTGCTGTTCATCATCGACCTGGTGGTGCTGTTCATGGGATTGCAGAAGTAGGGGGCGACCCGCAGGGGGAGATTCGAACAGGGGATGGATGTTAACCACCCAAGACCAACAACCCGCAGCGCCGCAACGAACCAAAGAACCAGTGAGGGCGACAGGGCGGAGTCCTGAACCCAACAACTGACACTGGCGGCTGAGAATGGCCGTACGATCCCGTTGCCTGCCTAGCCCCCTCCCTGATTCTCCCCCGGAGTACCGGGGAAGGGAGGTTGTGCCGGCGAGGTCGTCGGCGCAGATGTGGCCGAACTTGACTCAGGCGTGGTCGACGCTGAGGCAGGTGTGGGCGACTTTGGCATGATCCTCTCTCCCGCGGCGTTGGGGCCGGTCTCCATTTCCTTGAGAGCCGCCGCGGCACGTTCATGGCCTTGCCCGGCAGCGGCACGGAGCCCCCTCATGACGTCTGGGCCGTAACCCCTATCGTTGCGGCCCATCTCGATCAGAACGTCGATCGCATGGTCGTGGCCTCTCTGTGCGGCGGTGGTGATGGGGCTGGAAGCCAGGTGCCGCAGCGGCTTGAGCTGTGGCTGGCCGGCGATGTGAGCAAGGAGATCGATGGCCGTCCGATCGCCGTTTTCGGCCGGTTCTTTCATCCTTCGGATCAGCCCCTGGGCATCTCCGCCACTCCAATCCATGCTGGTGATCGCCTGGAGTGCGGCCGGGTTCCCCTGCCTGGCCGCAAGGCTTAGTCCCCTGGGAGCAAAGGCGCTCAAGTGTCGCCGGTGAAGCGAACGGACCAGCGCCCTCAGGGCGTGTTCATTGCCGCCGCCTGCCTCGCTGCCCAGCAGGCTGAAAGCAGCTTCGATCACCTCCGGACGTTGTTCGCCCGATCGATAGTTCGGCTGGTACACGCGCGAGGCGAGGCGGTCCAGATCACCCAACAGATTTAGATCTCCGTCGGCGATGGCCATGGCCAGACCGGCGGCTTCCTGCGTCCATCTCAGTGTGGCTGCGGCTTCCGACTCGTCGGGAGGCGCAGGGCGTCGCGCCCAACTGGCCTTATCTCGGCGCGGGGAAATTGCCGGGTTCGCCGGATTGCAGAACGCGATGGCCTCGGGCACGGGTTCATTCAGACCCCGCAGCGCGTTCGCCGCCTTCTCGCTGCCTTCGATCGCCGCCGCGCGAAGTCCGTGCACCATCTCGGAACGTCTGGCCGGGTTGGACGTGCTCAGCTCGACGAGCGCGTCGATGGCGGCTTCCTGGCCAGCCGCTGCCGAGCGGCGGAGTCCATCGACCGCGCCGTGCCAGAGGGGCTTGGCTTTGGGGTCGTGGGCGATTCTGATCAGGAAGGCAATGGCGTCCCGGTTGCCGTTCTCTGCCGCCGTATGGAGCCCAAATACAGCGCTGGAACGCAGCACGTGACCGCTGTCGTCAGGGTTGAGCAGAATGCGGAGGGCCTCCGGATGTCCCGCTCCGGCCGCAACGCCCAGGCCCCGGCAGGCATGGCCTTTCAGGTAGGTACGGGACAGCGCATCCAGCAGTGCCCGAAACGCCTGCTCATTGCCCTCAGCGGCTTCGTAGCCGAGCAGCTCAAAGGCGGGATACATCGTGTGGAAGCCGCTGGAGTCGTTTGACTTGTTGAATCGCTCATGGTGCGCAGCCGACAGGCTTTGCAGATCCTCCACCGCGCTGTCGTCTCCCGCAGCGGCTCTCCTGGCGAGTTGAAGGGGAAGTGACCAGGCCGGGCCGGATGCCGGGTCGCCCGACGCGGGAGGCTCCTTCGCCATCACCGTGCAGGGACTCAAAACGATCAGCAGAAAGGGGGCCGACGTCCAGACGGCGGATCGGATCCGGGGCGGCCACTGACTAAGCCCACGGCGCGGTGCAGTGTCGCTGCTCATGCCAACCCGCGGTGAATGAATCATGTTGATTCTCCGCTGAGAGCAGCCTCCAGCGCGTTCCGGAAGCAAGGGAGCCTGCAAACGCCTGGAAAAGATGGCGACTGTTCTACTGCCCGAATAAATCGACTCTAGCTTGTGCGGTCTCGGGAATCAAGGCGGTCTCCGGCCTCACGACACCGAGCGCCGACGAGCGGGAGCTCGAGTGCTGGGTGCTGGGTGCTGAGTGCTGGGTGCTGAGTGCTGAGGAAGCGATGCGTCATGGGTGAGGGGCGAATGGAAAATCTCCTCCCTTTACAAAGGGGGGGCTGGGGGGGGCTGATGGGGCGAGGGTCTGCCGTTCCCCAAGTGATCCGCCCGCGTTCGCGGCGATCGTTTATCGCCCATTACATGCCAAACCCCTCTCATTGCCTGTTCGCTCTCGATTGCCCACGGCAGAAAAAACAGATCATGCGCTGGCTGCGGCACGGCGGGTCGCGGCGCTCGTCTCTTTCAGGCTTTCAACGTGCTCGGCTCCACGGCCGAGCTCCTTGGGAGGCAATTGGAAGAGACCGGCTTTTACCCCCTTTTGAGCAAACCCCTTTGACGGCCCTCAGGGTTTGCCCTACCATCGGTGGCCCGACGCGGGTGAGGCTTGCAAGGGCTTTTGCCTGCGTCGTTTTGTTTTTACGCAGGGCTTGAATCTGACCGAGCCGGGCGGACCAGCAGCATCGGTCGCCCCCGGGATGGTCAGCGCGGAGTTGACTGAAAACTCGACGTCATCAGGTTCCTCGTACGCGGCTTTTTGCGCGAACAGGGGGGGTGCACCCTCCGCGCAGACGGGGCTGATACAAGGACTCCACAGTTGCAGGGTGCTCATGAATGATGCTGGACCGGAAGCGCATGGCAGCGCTCCCCTTCGAACGTGCCGTTGGATACTGTCCGCAACAACCGCTTCGCTGTCGCAGCGAATCCGCACCCCTGGGCTCGTCCTGGGTATTGTGCTGGCCGTGGGGATTTCAACGGGCCACTCCGCGGGTCAGGTTTTCCCCGGAGCCACGTGGGCGTTCAGAACGCCGGCCGAGGCCCGCCTGGACGGCGCCAAGCTCAATCAGATCGCCAACATGCTGGATGGCCGGGGCTGCATTGTGCGCGACGGCTACATGGTGGCCACCTGGGGCACACAGAACGCCAAGGATGACTGGGCGTCTGCGTCCAAGCCGGTGATCAGCACGTTGCTGTTTTTCGCCATTGAAGAAGGTCTCGTGAGCAGCGTGGATGAACGGATCTTGGACTCGGGCTGGTCGCTGATCACGCCGGACCGGCCCATGACCTTCCGACACCTCGCCAACATGACCGGCGGCTACACACGGGCGGAAACACCGGGGGCGGCCTGGGCTTACAACGACTATGCCATTGAACTCTACGCTCACACGCTGTTTGACCGGGTTTATGGACAGAGCTCCAACACTGTGGCTTTGGCCCCCGCGCGGCTGGGAGCGCTGCAATTCCAGGACGGCTCCATCTTCGCCTCGAACCACCGTCTGGATACCTCTGTCCGCGATTTCGCCCGCATCGGCTGGTTCTGGGCCAACAAGGGCTTTTGGAACGGCGCGCAACTGCTTCCTCAACACTATTTCGACGCCTACATGAAGCCGCATGTGCCGATCGATCTGCCCAGAACCCGATCCTCCTCCTCCTCTGGCGACTATTTGAAGATTGGTACATACGGCGGCGGCTCCGACCAGACCGAGCATGGTCCGGGCATCTACGGCTTCAACTGGTGGTTCAACGATTACGGACCCGACAACCCCACGGCCCGGACATGGCCCGACGCGCCGTCCGACACGTTTCAGGCCAATGGGCACTGGGGCGCGGAGACGCTCACGGTGATCCCCAGCCTGGGCATCGTGCTCGCCCATTTCCGGGGGGCCAGCTCGGGTCTGGAGCCGGGCAGCACCTCCGTCCTGGGCAATCAGGTGCTCAAGCTGCTGGTGGAGGCCGTGGGCCCGCAGTCTCCGGACTTTGACGCCGATTCGGACGTGGATCTGGACGACTTTGGTTTCCTTCAGTCGTGTACCACCGCCGACCAGGAAGAAATCCGCGCGGGATGCCGGCCGGCTGATCTCAATCACGACACCCGGATAGATGCCGGGGATGTCACGCTCTTTCTGGGCTGCATGTCGGGCCCGAATGTTGAACCCGTCGAGGAGTGTCAATGAACATGTTCTCTTTGGGCCGTATCTTCCCGTTGCTGGCAGTCGTGAGCTCGGCCGTCGCTCAGCCGCAGCCCGGCCTGCTCATTCCGGATTCCGACTACCCAGCCTGGCTGCGCTATGCCAGTGGCGGGCCGTTCTACATGGCCGGTCCCGGCGATCCGGAGGGCTTCCTCTATCGTGGCACGCGCCGGGCCGACGGTACGCGTGATGGCGATCAGGACGCCCTGATTGCCAAGCTGGCGGGCACCGGCGCCAACTGCGTCTACGTGATCGCGGTGCGCAGCCACGGCGGTGACGGCGGTTCAACGGAAAACCCCTTTATCGATTCAGACCCTTCCAAGGGCGTGGATACCGACATCTTCGATCAGTGGGAGGAATGGTTTACGGCCCTGGACGAGAGCGGCGTCACGATCTTTCTCCTGATCTACGACGACAGCTCTATACCCTTTGGAAAGGATCTCCAGACAGGTGGGCAGCTTGATCCGCGAGAAGCCGCTTTCATCGATGCGCTGGTGAATCGCTTCAAGCACCATCGGCATCTGATCTGGTGTGTCGCAGAAGAGTACTCCGAGGGCGTAACCAAAGCCCGCGCGGTGAAGATCGCGGAGCGCATCCGGCAGCGCGATGAGTTCGGCCATGCCGTCGCCATTCACCAGCTTCATGGGAGTTCGTTCGACTTCAACGGGCAGCCGGCTTTCCAGCAGTTCGCGGTTCAGTTGAATGTCTCGACGGCCACCGATCTGCACAACGGGGCCGTGGCCGCCCGGAACAACACCGGCGGGCTGGTGAACGTCAACATGGCCGAATGGGACCAGGCTGGCACCGGGACCACCCTGCGAAAGAAGCTGTGGGCCATCGCCATGGGCGGAGCCTATGCCATGGTGTACCAGATGGACATTGCCTCCACACCCCGTGCGGATCTGGAGGCCTGCGGGCGGCTGGTAAGGTTCATGGAGTCGACCCGTTTCCACGAGACCGCCCCGCGCGATGACTTGGCCGGCAATGCCACTCAGTATGTGCTGGCCGATCCGGGACGTCTGTACATCGCCTACACGTCGGCAGCCGGGACGCTCGGAGTGCGGATGGAGCCGGGCCTCTACGGCGGCTGGTGGTATGATCCGATCGACGGTTCGTGGGAAGACCTGGCTTTGAGGACCGTTTCGACGGCCGGTGTCCAGGGCTTTACCCGGCCCGCCTCCGTTGGTGAGGAGGCGGCCCTCTACCTGGTCGCTGCCGGCGCCGTGGCCGCCGACGTGGATGCGGACGGTGACGTCGATCAGGAAGACTACGGCCGGTTTCAGGCCTGCCTGACCGATGCCCCCGGCATGCTTACCGCGCCCTGTGCCCCGCTGGACATGAACCGCGACGCGGCCGTGGACCACCAGGACTTCGATCGATTCATGGCTTGCAGGTCAGCGTTCGGGGTTCCACTGGACCCCATGTGCGCGGCCTCCCCCTGAGGTTGAACTCGTTATCGACGTTTCCCGGGGCGCAGCAGCAGCGTCGCGATCTCGTGCGGCTTCAGCGTAAGGGTGGCTTCGCCTTCGGCATTGACGGCGATGCGCCGACGCGTCCTTTCGAGCAGGTCGCATCCGAATAGTGCATCGCTCCGTCGCATGGCCGGCAGCCGGATGCGCGCTCTCACCGGATCGAGCTTCGAGTTCCACAAGCGCAGTACGGTTCCCGGCTCGAAGTCGGCCGGCTTAAGAGCCACCAGTTGGACGGCCGGCGGATCGACGGCCAGCAGCGAGCGCGCGGGCTCGACCGGAGAACTCGCGACCACCGTCGCCATCAACGGCCGGAAGAGCTCGAGGCCCTGCGTGGACAGTCCGCCATCCCACCCGTCGTTGCCCGTCGGCGAGAGCACGAATTCGAACGAGAAATCGCCCGACTGCCACTGAGCGAAATTCGTCCCCCAGCAGTTGTTGAACAGGGTGGCATAGAGCGTGGCCTTCGGATAAGCGCCCGATGCGTTGTAGGCCCAAGCGCCCGGCTCGCCGAACGCCACCAGCGGAGTGTCCAACGCGAAGAAGTTCATTCCGGCGTGGTCACCCTCGACGCGGAGGCCGTGATGCACGGCCATGTGTGCCGCGTTGACGCCGCGGGCCAGATCGTCAGCCGGGGTGGTCAGGTGGGCGATGCGATCAATCAGGACGTACGGGTTTTCCACTGCAAAGCCGAAGAAGGCGTAGCCCGCCTCCGCCGCATAGGTGGCTTGCTTGCCTGAAATCCGCAGCCGGATGTACAGCTCGGGCCGGCCGAGGTAGAGGGTGTAAGTCGTCTCGTAGCGCTGTCCATCGCCTGATCGTCGCCCGGCCGGCTTGCGCGGAGGAATGCGTCCTTCGACGCGGACTTGGGCCATGAGCGGCGTGAGCACAGGGTGAATTCCGGCGGGCTCGCCGGTCACCGGCCCGAAATCAGCCATCTCCTCGTAGTCGTAGCGATGAAAGAAGTTCGCGCTGTGCCCCCAGCAGTTGCTGTGCACCTGGCGGTGGAAGTCGCGCATCCGCTTGCCGCCGGGCATTTCGTAGAGGTAGGCACCGAGCGGGTACTCTACTTCGTTCGAGCACCATTGCACCGACCTGCGACGGTCGTGCCAGCGCGCCAACCCGCCGGCCGTGTGGAATTGCAGGCTGTACTCCGGCGTGTGCAGTCCCAGCGGACCGGCCTGCCATTCGGCCGCGAGCCCCGGGCGGCTGCGTTGGCCGGTCGTCCGCATCTCCAGGGCCAGGTATCCACAGGCGGGCACTGGCGGGGCAACGAATTCAATCCCGTTGTCATCGCGCTCGTAGGGAACCGCACTGCGCGTGGACGGATCGATCAGTTCGAACTCACCGCCTGGCAGATGTTGCGGCCCCAAGCGCACGATTCCGCCGCGCGCCCAGCTCAGTGTATTGAAGACTACGACGCTGCCTGCTGACGCGCGGGCTCGCCGGGGTCCGTTCAACACCGTCGAAAAGGCCGCCATACTGCCAGCCTGGAGTTCCTCGGTCAGTGCGTGCGCCGTTCGCGCAAAGGCGGCCTTGTCCTCCCATGAGGCGACCCAACGGTCCACCGGGGGTGGCGGCTCGTCGATGGCGAACTTCGCACTCGTGTAAAGGCTACCCTTGGGCAGGGCCTTGCGGGCGTCCGTGGCGTGATCGCCCCAGGTGTGCTCGGTATAGAGCGAGAGGTGGGCGAATGCGTCGCGCACCTTCGCGCGCAGGTCTTCGCCGGGGGTTCGCCCGGCCGCCCAGTCTGCCAGCGTATGCAGCGCCTCGGCCGAAGGAAGCCGACCCTTGTCCCGACGCGCCTGGGCCGTCACGTCTGCCTGGCTGGCGATGCCATGAATCCACCAGTCGGTGAGTTCCTTGTCCATGATGGGCAGAGCCCGTCCGTAGCGCGCCGCGAAGGCGCCCGCGAAGTCTTCCAGACGCCCGGTTCGGCATACGGGGGCATCAAAATGCGCGTTGATCCAGCTCACCAGGTTCACGGCGTCGAGGCTCTGCGGGCCGACATTGTCGTTGGTCATCTGGATGGAAAGCCACTCGCGCCATGGCCAGCTCTCCGGCGGCAGCAGGGGGGTGCCATAGGTCTCGTGGTAGTGGACGAGCAACCGGTTACCATCCGGGAACTGCCACCAGAACACCGGCGGGACTTGCGGCGGGCGTGATTCAGGATTGGTGCCGATCTGTAGAAAAGTGCCACCGGCCGCCGCGAATGCCATGCCCAGGGAAAGGGTATGTGCCGGCACATCGGTCAGTTTCGCGGCCGTGGGCACCGGTCGGCCGAACCGCTCCGAAAGCCGCCGCGCCGCATAGATGCTGCGGCACATCTCCTCCAGGCCGAAGAATTCGCTGTGCGTCGTGAACGGCATCAACCCCCACACGACCTGGCCCTGGCGAATATGTTCCTCGAGAGCCTTTCGCCGGGAGGGCTCGACTTTTTCAGGATCCAGGCATTGATCCATCAGCCAGGTCGAGAGCGTCCACACGAAGCGCTCACCGGGTTTGCGATCGGCCGTCGCCTCCAGGTTGGCCAGCAAGCGCTCCATGAAGCTGGTCTGGTACAGACGCAGCACGTCGTCCACGCGGTGCGTATAGCCGATATCCAGATGCGTCTTGAACACGACGTGCACGTTGGTCGGCTCGGCCGGCCGGAGGGTGAACGCGTCCTCGTGCGTGCCGCCCAGCGGAGTCTTCCAGGTGGCCTTGCACGCGGTCGGGGTGGCGGCCCGGGGCACGAGCCACAGGTAGGTCACCGGATCGTCCTGGCATTGCGTCTGGACCGGATAGCGGAGCAGGTCCATGGGACGGGCCGTGTAGCGTCGGCCTCCCGCCTGGAGCGTCAGTTCTCCGCCCGAACCCAACACCGGCGGGCAAACCACTCCCACGGCCTGGAAAGTCGTGCCGCCCTGCCTCTTGAGAAACGGCGTCCATACCAGCCGGAATCGATCGGCGATCGCCACACCAGTCTCCTTTGCGGCTGCCAAGAGCTTATCTCAGTAGTGTGTGTCACATGGGGCCTGATGGCATCGGCCCCGAGGCCTGTAGACAAGAACTCCCGAGCGGCAGGACGCGAACGCTGCCGACGGCAGCAGTCGCGAGCGGCCCACCCGGGAGGTCGTGGTTGGCGGACAGCCGGGGGCCGTCCGTCGGGCGCCGGTTTACTGGCCGCTCTGCTGTTGCAGGAACAGCAGGGCGCTCAGGCCGCTGAGAGCCAGACCGATCGGTCCGCCAAACAGGCCGCAGCCACCCAGCATCTGAAACATCATGCCGGTCGTCAGAACCGCCAGGCCCATCCACTTCATGCTCTTCATCGAGCGTCTCCAGGTCGCACGGAATCGGGGGTGAGACAGCATCGGTTCCGCCGCGCGATCGGACCGGCCGTCGGACATTCGCACACAGACTGCTACGGCGGTGTCCGGTTCAGGCCCGGATCAAGAGCGTGACCGCGTAGGTTGGCGGGGGCGGATTGTACCGCACCCTTTACAGGAGTCCAGCCCCGGCTGTTGACGGGACTCCCTGGTGGTGTCAGCATGGCGGCCATGTCACGCTCTTTTCCATGTCCTTGGTGCATCGCCTCGCTGACGCTGTTCGCCGGCTGCGTGACCGTCGATCCGCGCCCTGATCTTGCGCAGTCGGCCGGCCTGATTGCCCAGCGAACGGGCAGCCCCGACGTCTATGATCCCACCACGGAGGCGCAGATCGCCGCAAAAGTGCGCGATCTGCTCGAAAACGGCCTGTCCGTCGAGGAAGCCGTCCGCGTCGCATTGCTCAACAACCGGGAACTGCAAGCGGCGTTCCAGACCATTGGCGTGTCGCGCGCTGAGCTGGTGCAGTCGGGACTGCTCACGAATCCGAGCTTTTCGCTTTTGGGGCGATTACCCGAGTCAGGAGGGCGGGCGAACCTTGAACTCGGATTCGCGCAGCAGATCGCAGACTTGTGGCAGATTCCCGTCCGCAAGGAAGTGGCCCGAGCGCAGCTCGAAAGCACGATCCTGAACGTGGCCCACCTGGGCATCGGGCTGGCCGCCGCGGTCCGTGCCCGGTGCTACGAGTTGCTGACCCTGCGCGAAGTGGAGTCGGCCCTGCGCGAGAACCTTGAACTCGTGGAGCAGTCGGTGCGGCTGGCGGAACGGCAGTATGAGGCTGGCGCTGTCAGCAAGCTGGACGTGAATCTGGTCCGGTTGAATACGCTCGACGTCCGGCTGGAGCTCATCACGCTTCAGCGCGAGCAGCGCGTGGCCGAAGCCCAGCTCGTGCGGCTGCTGAGCCTGACGGATGGCTCGCCGCTGCCTTCCTTGATCGATACATTGCCGACACCGCGCCCTCTGCCCCGGGAGGCACTGCTGTCCACGGCGCTGGCGGCGCGCCTCGATGTGCGGCAGGCGGCCGCGACGGTTGACGCAGCCGAGGCGGATCTGCGCCGCGAATCCCTGCGGGTATTTCCCTCCATCGAATTTGGACTGGCCCTGGAGCGTCCGGATCGCCAGTCGCTGCCTGGCCGGAATATTCTGGCCGATACCGTGCGCGAATCGGTTGCCAGCGGGGCATTGACCGCCCCCGGCATCGAGTCCCGTGCCCAGCGCGACCTCCAGCGGCGGCAGATCGTCGACGTGCTGCTGGGGCCGTCCGTCGCCCTGACGGTGCCGCTGTGGGATCAGAATCAGGCCCAGATGGCCCGGGCACGGTTTGTCGCTCTACAGCGTTGTAAGGAATATGAGGAACTGCTGAACCGGGTGGCCGCCGAAGTCACGGTAGCGCTCGCCACGCTCGAAACCGCCGAAGAGCTCGTGCGCTTCTATGAGACCGAGGCGCTGCCGCAGATCCGTGAGACCGTGGAGGGGGCGCGACGTATCTACGAAGCTGGCGAGGGCAGCATTCTGGTGATCCTCCAGGCGCAGGCGACGTCGATTGCCCGCCGGCGCGCGTATGCTCGCGCACTGGGGGAATACGCGGCCGCGCGGGTCGAGCTCGAGCGGGCCGTGGGCGGGCATTTGCCGGAGCCGTCAACCACCCAGCCCGCGACACGTAGCAGGGTTGTCGCCAGCGGAACGTTCGTGGCAGCCGATCATCCCGGACACGGCAGTGGCACACCGGCAGGTTGATGAGGAGTGGTGGATATGAAACGCTGTCTGCTGGGGATGAACGCAGCGCTATGGGCAGTTGCTTTTCCGGCCTGCACGCCGGATGCGGAGAATCTCTCTGCCGGGTTCTCGAACCTCACGGCAGATTTCATGCGGGCGGTGTTGGCGGCCTATCTGCTGTAGTGCGGCTCCGAACATGTGCTATGCCGGCCGGATGATTACTCGTGCGGGTGCCCCGTCGCTGCCGGCGATCTTCATGGGCAGGGCCATGAGCTCGTAGCGTCCGGGATCCACGCCGGACAGATCGATCCCTTCCATGGCGATCACTCCCGCACCCAGCAGGATCAGGTGCGCGGCCTTGTGCTCGGCCCGGTAGGGGTCCACGGACAGATAGTCAACGCCCACGAGCGGCACCTCGTGATCCACCAGCCACTGGGCGGCGGATGCGCTGAGGGCGGAGAAGCCCGGCTCGAACTTGCCTGTGCTCCATAGCAACTCGTTGGTTGTACGCAGCAGCACCCGCTCACCGTGGGCGACGCCTCCGTGCTTGAGGTCCTCTGGTTGTACGTCCCGCTGCTCGGTGACGTGCACAACCCGGGCGGGCCCGCAGAGCTTCTCCAGCGGCAGCCCGGCCGCGTCCAACCCTCCGGCCACGAAGTGCAGTGGAGCGTCGATGTGCGTGCCGATATGAACGCTGGTCGAGATGGCGCTCACATTGGCCGTTCCCACCCCGGAGATCTCGGAAGCGAACCAATGCTGGTAGGGTGGGTCCCCGGGCCAGCCGATCATCTGCCGATCCAGCGTCCGAGTGATGTCGATCCATGCGGTCACGTGTACCTCCCGCGGATATACATCGGCCGGGTGTCAGCCTCGGCCTGACCAGGGAGACTACTCAATGCAGGCGCTCACTGGTCGGCTTGGCTCTCGGGCCGAGGAGGGGAAAGCAGGGCGGCCACGTCCGCCGGCCTTCGGAGCGTTTCAAACTGCCGCACGGCGCGTTCCTGGCGCTGGGCGGCCAAGGCTGCGGAGAACCGGCTGCCGTCTTCGAAATCGAGGTCAAGCTGCAAGGTCCAGCCGGCTGTCAAGCCACTGGGCGGAGGCTGCGCGGTCACGCGACCGCCCACCAGACTCGTCAGGCCTGCCTGCCGGCCTCGCGTCTGGATGAGAAATCCACGCAGGCCCGCACGCGCCGACCACTCCTGAGATTTGCCATCGCCGGCGGGTTGAGCGGCTGTTTCGTTCAAACGCAGGTAGAGCACGTAGGTGGGCCGGCCGGTGGCCGCGCCGGGTAGAGGGAACTCCGACAGGACGCGAATCACATCATTGCCGGGGGCCCACCAGGTCTGCTCGCTGACCAGATTCAGTTCCCGCTGAGGCCCTTGCAGGTGTGGCTGCTCCAACCGTGCTCGGCTTGTCGGAGCGCAAGCAGCCGTGAGCGCCACCGCCAGCGAAATGCCGACTATCAGATTCAGACGTCCATAGGTTCTCGCGCCGGTCATCGTTCTCGGTGGGTATTCTACCGTGGCGGACTCGCTGAAAACAGGCTCCCTGATGCCCGCTGCCTTTCGAGCCGCATCCTGCCGAGCACGGAAGAGATCATCGTCCTTGCCTCCGATTTCTACGCTGACCTCCGGCGCCAGGGCCGCATCATTGGCGATGCTGATCTGATCATCTCTGCAACCGCGATCATCCATGGGCTGACGCTGGTCACGAACAACACGTCACACTTTGCGCGCATTCCCGGGTTGCGTCTGGAGAACTGGACGACGCCCGCGCCTCATTGAGGGTTGCGACGAATTCGGCGGCGTCCAGTCCGTGCATCCGGCAGGCCTGGCCAATGCTCACCTGTCGGGCCAGCGTTCGTCGGAGCACCGGGTTGCGGACGGCCGCGAATCCGTGGGCGACGAAGACACTCTCCGTCTCGGGGAACCAGTTGAGCACCTCCGCCACGCGATGTTGCGGCTCAATGCGGGCGGGGCGCGGCAGGGCGATCTGAACCATCTCGGCCGTCTCCCGCTTGCCGCGCAGCATGATCCGCACCAATCCGATACCCCACCAGGCCAGACCCGTGACTTCCAGCGTACCGCTCACGCCGATGACGCCGAAGAACCCCGGGTGCCAGTCGGTGAGCGTCTGCGTCGAGACACGCAGGAAGCAACCGACGTTCACCAGCACGAAGGGGCCCCACAAGGCCGTGAGTTGCCGCGTATCCACGCCGTTGAGCGTGGGCACGACCTTGGCGGCGAAACCCATGATCATCAACGAAATGAAGCCGACGGTGATGGCGTGCCGGATCGCGCCGTAGTACGCGTGACTGAAAGGAATGCCGCTGACCGCCTGGTACACCGGCAACAGCAGGAGCATGATCATCGAGACCGCCAGCCAGGCGTAGGCCGCACGCACGAACTTGGCGCTGCGATCGCCCTCCGGGAACGGCCGCCACAGCTTCCAGCCCCAGGCGGCGGACACAATACCCGCGGTCAGAAGGATCCAGGGGACCATCAGCAGCGCGGCCAATGCGTGGTTATCCGACCAGCGGTAGGCGATGAACAGCACAACCTCGCCCAGCACACCGGCGGTCAGCAGGCCCAGAGCCGTCCACGCACGCCGCGCCGGCACCTGCGGCGCGTTGAACAGGCCCGGCAGCATCCGCAGGCTTACGCCCAGAATCATGAACAAGGCCAGCCCGTGGATCTGCAGATCGCGCAAAGGAGCCTGATAGGTCGCGACGTACCAGAGCAGTTCATCCTGAGTCGTGGCCGCCATGGTCTTGTACGTGTGCCACATGTTCATGACGCTCATGGCCACGAACCAGGCCAGCGCAGCGACAACGAATCCGACATACGGCTCCAGTCGGGCCCCGCTCTGGCGGAAGGTTACCAGGATCTGCGCCGTGAAGATCAAAATCGCGGCCGTCTCCAGCAGTCCGCCCAGCACCGCCGCTTCAATGGCCAGTGACCACTGGTGGGCCAGGGTCATGCCGAACGTTGCTATCACCAGTCCCGCCACCATCATCGCGAACGCCGCCACCGCCAGGCCCGGCCTGACCAGGCGAGTGTGCCATACGCGCGGAAACGCCTGGTAGGCAAAGCCCATGATGAAAAGTCCGACCCAGCCGAAGATCTGGGCGTGGC
This sequence comes from Phycisphaerae bacterium, assembly GCA_045863575.1. GTDB lineage: Bacteria > Planctomycetota > Phycisphaerae > UBA1845 > PWPN01 > JAAXZI01. The sequence continues at coordinate 4,946 of BTUC01000017.1, read as the reverse complement.
CATGGGCATTGACGGCGTGGATCGAGCCCGGCCCGGTGAACCTGCCGGCATACCCGATCTTCCAGAGCAGCCAGGCGCCCCAGGTTGCGCCGGCAGTGAGGATCAGGGCGATACCGGCCATGAAGAAGCGCCGATAGAGCGTATCGGCGACGGCCGATTCAGCCGGAATGGCCTCCGCCGCAGCCTGAACAGCCTGAGGATCCGCGATCGCGGATTCGATTTCCGCCAGCAATTGCGCCTCGTCCACCCCGTGCGAGCGGGCGAAGAAGCGGATGGATTCGGCCGGCCCCCGCTTACCGCCGCAGCCACTGAGCCCGTATCGGTCGAAGACCATGCGGGCCTGCGGGTGCTCGCGGAACAAGTCAGGCAGCATGGTTTCGGGATCTGTGGACCCGGATATGCTGATTGTCTGGCTCATGGGAATCTCCACTTCTGGGCGGTGCTGTGGACCGCAGAATTCGCTACTTCTTCTCTTCCTGGTTCACGCCGGGGCCCCGAGGCCGACAAGCCGAACGGGGGCGATTGGATTCGATAGCGTCGGTTTCTTCTTGTAGCGCGGCGAGTTGCTGGGCATTGATCGCTTGTTCAATGGCGGGGAAGAGCTCCCGCTCCTCCCATCTGATGTGATCGTTGAGCGTCTGGCCCACCTGGCGGACCCACGGAGCTCCAGGATCTGCGGTGTCTACCCTCGATACTGCTTCCTCGGCAAACCGCCGGATGATCGCGTGCTCATCATGGAGACGCTGCTGATCGGCGGGATTGGGAATTAATCCGCCAAACAGCCGCTCCTCATCCGCAAAGTGTTGCGCAATCTCCTCACTCCAGGCCGTAAGGAACCCCAGCACGGCCGTCTGACGCGACGGAGCATCAACCTCGGCGGATTGAATCAACCGCTGTGCATGGACCAGACCGACATAGTGATCGCGTGAGAGCGGCTGAAGCGCGGGATGGCGTTTAAGAGGTGGGTGGGACATGGCGGCAGCTCGATTCAACATTTCAACGTCCGTTGATCACTGGCTCTCCCCGGCAGCAGTTGCCACGAGGCCAGGACACGGGCTGGGCAGCCCCAGTGGGCGGCTGGTTGTCTCCTGGGCAATCAGTTCGGCCACCGAAGAATCCCGAAACGCCTTCTCCACAAGCGCGATGGCGTCGTCCAGCCGACGATGGAGCGGGCACAGGTTTGTGCCGTGAGACTCCAGGCCCAGCGGGCATTTATCGATGCGTTTGACCGGATCAACAGCGTTGATGATCTCCAGCACGGTGATCTGCTCGGGTGGCCGGCTCAACGTGAACCCGCCATGCAGTCCCCGCTGAGAATTGACCAGGCCGCCCCGTCCCAAGGCTTGCAGCACCTTGGAGAGATAGCCGGCCGGCACACGCGTCGAGGCCGCGATCTGTTGTGTAGTCAATGCCGTCTCAGTTTGACTGGCCAGGCAGACCACGGCACGCAGGGCATATTCAGCGGTCTGAGAGAACAAGGTGCGTCTCCTCTTTTCTATGGCGGCCGGCTCGGGTGCCGGTCGTCCAAGTTCATCTACCTCGATGATACCGCCGGCAGCAGGTCCTCAGTGAAAATTTGGATATCAGAACCTTGACATCCAGAATATATCGTGTTATATTTGGCTTGTCAACTGGATATCAGGGTTCAGATCTCCAATTATCTGCCCGATCTTCCAAACGAGGAGAACAGGAACATGCAGTACCGGCGTCTGTGGATCGGACTCATCACCGTGATTGTGGCCTCCTTTGCCGTTCTTGGCTACTACGGCCGGGAACTTTATCGGCAGGCCCCCCCCATCCCTGAGCGGGTGGTGACAGCCGACGGGAGGGTGCTGTTCACAGGCCAGGATATCAAGGATGGGCAGAACGCCTGGCAGTCCATGGGCGGCCAGGAGGTTGGAACTGTCTGGGGCCACGGAGCTTACGTGGCTCCGGATTGGTCCGCCGACTGGCTTCACCGCGAGTCCTCCTGGATCCTCGATCATTGGGCTGTGGCGGAGCACGGCGAGGCTTTTGCCAAGCTGGCTCCCGAGGCCCAGGCCGGCCTTAAGGCCCGGCTCAAGCCTGAGTTGCGAACGAATACCTACGATGCGACCACGGGCGACCTGGTGGTGTCGCCGATCCGGGCGCAGGCCATTGCGGCGGTGGGGCAGCACTACACCGGGTTGTTCAGCGATGACCCTGAACTGGACGAGCTGCGCAAGGCTTACGCCATTCCGGCCAACGCCATTAAGGATCCTCAGCGTCTCGAACAGCTCAACGCCTTTTTCTTCTGGGCCTCCTGGGCCTGTGCCACCGAGCGCCCGGGCGCGGCGATCACCTATACCAACAACTGGCCGGCCGAAGACCTCGTCGGCAACCGTCCCAGCGGCCAGATTGTCCTCTGGTCCGTGCTGAGCGTTGTGCTCTTGCTGGCCGGCATTGGGGCCTTGGCCTGGTACTCGGCCGTTCAACGCGCCAAGGGCGAGGAACACCATGAGCCGCCGGCCAGCGATCCGCTGCTGGCCCTTAAGCCCACCCCTTCGATGCGGGCGACACTGAAATACTTCTGGGTCGTGGCCGCTCTCATGATCGTGCAGATTACGCTGGGCATCGTCACCGCGCACTACGGCGTGGAAGGTGATGGCTTCTATGGTATTCCGCTGGCCAAATGGCTGCCCTACGCCGTCACCCGCACGTGGCACACCCAGATCGGCATCTTCTGGATCGCCACGGCCTGGCTGGCCACGGGACTGTTCATCGCTCCGGCCGTCTCCGGCTATGAGCCCCGCTTTCAGCGCTTCGGCGTGAACTTCCTCTTCGCTTGCCTCCTGATCATCGTGGCCGGCTCGATGGCCGGGCAGTGGTTCGGCGTCCAGCAGAAGCTCGGCTTCGTCAGCAACTTCTGGTTCGGCCACCAGGGCTACGAGTACGTCGATCTCGGACGCTTCTGGCAGATTTTCCTCTTCGTAGGCCTGTTTTTGTGGCTCTTCCTGGTCGTGCGCAGCATCTGGCCGGCTTTCCGCAATCCTGCCGAGAACAAGAACCTGCTGGGTATGTTTGTACTCTCTTCGGCAGCAATCGGCGCCTTCTACGGCGCAGGGCTCATGTGGGGCCGACAGACGAACCTGGCCATGGCTGAGTATTGGCGCTGGTGGGTCGTGCACTTGTGGGTGGAGGGCTTCTTCGAGGTCTTCGCCACGGTGGTGATCGCGTTCCTGTTCACCCGGATGGGTTTGCTGAAAACGTCGACGGCCACCGCGGCCGTGATGTTTTCGGGTTCCATCTTTCTGAGCGGCGGCATCATCGGGACCTTCCATCACCTGTACTTCACCGGCACGCCGACCGTTATTCTGGCCCTGGGGGCCGTATTCAGCGCTTTGGAGATCGTGCCGCTGACGCTCATCGGCTATGAAGCCTATGAGAACCTCAGCCTCAGCCGTGTCCGGCCGTGGGTGGCCGCCTACAAGTGGCCGATCTATTTCTTCATCGCCGTCGCCTTCTGGAACCTGGTCGGCGCTGGTCTGTTCGGGTTCATGATCAATACGCCTATCGCCCTCTACTATATGCAGGGTCTGAACACCACCCCCGTCCACGGCCACACCGCACTCTTTGGCGTGTACGGCATGCTGGGTATCGGGCTGATGCTGTTCTGCCTGAAGGGCCTGGCCGTCCGGATGGCCTGGAAAACGCGCACGCTTTCGGTGGCGTTCTGGTCGATCAACGCCGGCCTGGCGCTCATGGTGCTCATGAGCCTGCTGCCGATCGGTCTGCTACAGACTGCCGCCAGCATCGAGCACGGCATGTGGTATGCCCGCTCCGCGGAGTTCATGCAGACGGAGTTGATGAACACCCTGCGCTGGATGCGCGTGTTCGGTGATGTGCTGTTCGCCGTTGGCATTGGTGCACTGGGGTGGTTCGTCCTTGGCCTGCGGACCGGCTGGTCGCATCGGGTTGATCAGCGCGCGGGCGAATCGATCCTGCCGGAAGTGCTGCCCGAACCGGTACCGGTGACGCAACGCGCCTGAGTATATGGACCGGCATCCTGCCGGTCAGTGTGAGTACGTCTGATTCGAGCAGTGCAAGAACTTTGGATTTGGAAAACATAACTGGAGCTGACATGAGTATTCTGGATACGCACATGACGGTGGGTGAATTCGTGGTTCAGCGGCCCGCGCGGGCCCGGGTCTTCGAGCAGTTCGGCATCGACTACTGCTGCGGTGGGCAGGTGCCGCTGGAGGACGCCTGCCGTAAGCAGGGCGTCGACCCGCAGTCGGTGCTGGATGCCCTCGCGGCCATCGATGCGGCCACGCCGGCGTCTTCCGGTACGGATTGGTCCTCCGTCCCTCTGGCCGAACTGTGCGACCACATCGTCGCTACGCATCACGAGTACCTCCGCGGCGAATTACCGCGTCTCGAGGGCCTGGTCCACAAGGTGGCGCAGGTTCACGGCCTTCGCGAGCCCGCCCTGCGCCAGGTCGCCGGCGTTTTTGACGGCCTGCGGGCGGAACTCGAAGCTCACATGGAAAAGGAGGAGCAGATTCTCTTCCCCATGATCCGGGCGATGGAATCAACCGGTCGTGTCCAGGCCGCGCACTGCGGTAGCGTGAATAACCCGATCCGGGTGATGGTCTTTGAGCACGACAATGCCGGAACGGCCCTGGAGCAGATGCGCGACCTGACCAATGGCTACACGCCGCCGTCTGAGGCCTGCAACACGTATCGGGCCATGCTGGACGGCCTGAAGACGCTCGAGGCGGACATGCATCAGCACGTCCATAAGGAAAACAATATCCTCTTTCCGCGGGCCAGTGCATTGGAAGCCCAACTCGCGGGACGTTGAGCCGTCCGCAGTGCTAGTGCCGCTTCCAGTCTCGTCTGTTCCATAGCGGCCGGCCTCCGTGCCGGCCGTTCACCGAGCAGAACGGCCGGCATGGAGGCCGGCCGCTACAGACGCCGGAGTCGCC
>BTUC01000016.1:0-34226 GCA_045863575.1 Phycisphaerae bacterium | reverse complement strand
GCGTCATCGATGATCTCCTCCTTGACCGTGAGCAGGCCCAGGCCCTTCTCTTTGAACTTGAGGGCATGCTGTTTGGTTCTTTTTTCGTAGCGGAGGACCGCGATCCCGCGCGCTGCCAGACCCCAGGCCAGGTCGCGGAACGGCTTGTTGGCGCCGACGGTCTCATCGCGGTCGTTCGGACCGGAACCATGCACGAGCACCACCCCCGGCCATGGGCCGGCGCCGGCGCGCGGCAGGCTCAGCGTCCCGGGCAGTTGCCACTCACCCTTGCCGACGGTGATCTCCCGCTCGCGAAAGGCATCGGGCCGGGCGTAAGGCGGCGGCGTGCCGGCGGGGGGAACGAAAAACAAGCCGGCGACCTGCCCCTGTACGTCGAACACCACTTTCGTGTCCAGGGTCGACCTTTCGAACTGGCAGGTGACCAGCACCACGACATACTCTCCCACCTTGGTCGTTGTGGCGCCGAGTTGTTTCCTGAAGGGGCCGGCTTGTTCCTGGAGAGTCTGCCAGGCCTCCCGAAGCGTTGCCTCGGGCATGGCGGCTTTCATCGTGGCGTTGAATTGCTCAAACGCCTGGGCGAAATCCTCTTTTGCCAGTAGCTCCACGAAGTCTTTACCTGCCTCGTTCAGATCTCCAGGGGCGGCCCATGCCATCGGTGGCGCCATGAGGGCGACAAGCACCAGAGCGCCTGCCCACCAAAGCAACGAGTTGCTCATCTTGGATGCTCCAGACAAAGGTGCAAACGAGCCGTACCAACCGGACTGCCGGACCCTGGCCGTCGTGGTACGAATCAGTAACCCGGCCGTCCAGAGTCCGCGAGTATAAAGTTCCACTATTCTTCGAACCAGACATCCGGTCTTGCCGATCGTCGTCGACTGTGATTGCGACTCCGGTCATTAACCCTGTCCGGTGACCTCTCACCACCAGATCATCGCAATCGTGGCGTCGTCGGTGAGTGTACCGCGTCCGGCGTGACGCTGGAGCGCGGTGAATAGGGCGGCGACCTCATCGCTATCCACCGGCGCACTGCGCAGCGTTTCCTGCACGCCGGCCATCGAGAACTGCGCGTGCGTCTGCGGGGAACGCTCCTCGATGAGGCCGTCGCTGACGATCACCGCTCGTCCGCAGCGCGGGAGCTCAATGACTTCGGCCGTCAGCTCCAGGTCCGGAAGGATACCGATCGGGCAGGATCCTTCTGTTGAGAGGTGGTGAAACGTGCCTGCTGGCGATTCGAGGATGGCGTGCCCGTGGCCTGCGTCCACACAGGTAAGCGTTCCGGCGCTCGGATCGAAAAGCCCCAGCCAGAGCGTCAGAAAGCGGGTGGTAGGACAGCGGGGGTGCAGAAAGCGGTTGAGGTCAATCGCTGCCCGGGCGGCATCCCCATGTTGCTCGATCGCCGCACGCAGGAAACCCAGCGAAACAGTGGCGAACACGGAGGAAGCCAGGCTCTTGCCGGCCACATCGCCCACCGCGATGGCCAGGCGTCCGTCCGCCAGCGGGATCACGTCAAAAAAGTCGCCCCCGACAAACCGGCCGGGACGGGTTTCTCCGGCGTAGCGGTATGGCCCCCATGTGCCCATGCAGCGAGGCATCAATAGCGCCTGGAATTCGCCGGCCGTCTGCAACTCGGCTTCCACGCGGGCGTGGCGCCGTTCCACATCGAGCCGGCGGAGGTTGGCCAACGCCAATCCCGCCAGCCGGGCCAGGCCCATGGCAAACGTGCTGGCATCGCTCGTGGTCGCAGCCGCACCGGGCAGTCCGCGGTTGTCCAGATAAAGAAAGCCGGCCACGGCCTCGCCGACCAGCAACGGTATGCACAGTGCCTCAACAATATCGAGTTGGGCGACACTGATGCCGAGGTCGTCTTGCGGCGTCTCGGCCAGCAATCGGGCGGGCGTTCCGCCGGCGGCTTCGCGGATCAGCGAGTGGCTGACTCGCGGGTCGTGAGCCATCTGCTCGCCCCGGAAGGCGATGAGCGGCACCTGCTGCTCGGGGCCGGGTGGGCCGAGCATGGCCGCGTTGGCATAGCCTGTACCTGATAGTGCGGCCTCCAACAGCACGTCGGCCAGATCGGACTCGCGCGTGGCCGAGTGAATAGCACTCGCGCATTCGAGCAACAGCGCCAACCGCTCGCGGGCCAGGGATTCGGCCGGCCGCGGCTCGAGAGGTTGAATCGTGCTGTGCAGTACGCCCGCATCGGCCGTCGTGGCCAACTCGCAGTGCCGGTGACGTGGGCCTGACGATTCAAGGCGAAACGTCCAGGGCGGAATGGTGATCAGATCGCCCGCATGAACCGGCACCTGACGGCCGGGCCCAATGCGGACACCGTTCAACCAGGTGCCATGCCGGCTGCCGCCGTCCATCAGCAGCCACTCTGGAGGCGCGGCCGACTCGCCTGAGGCCCGAGAGGTTAAGACCGCATGCTCGCGCGAGACCCGGGGATCGTTGAGACACAGGCTGTTGTGCTCCGAACGGCCGATGGTGATCGGCCCGGGTGCTTGCAGCGGCAGCGACACCGACGAGGGGCCGGAGACGGTGCTCAGCGTCGCCACAGTGGTATCGGTAGCGGGGTGCACGCCGGTGATAGTATGCCGATAAAGCAAGGGCGTCTACGGACGCAGATGGCGTGCGGACAGGACCCCCGGGTACCGCAGGGATCAAAGTCCAACGGCTCTCGCTCAGCCAGGGACACTCGGCCTCGACGTGCGTTCCTGATACTCGAACGTTGCCATGACCGGAACGTGGTCACTCAAGGCCACCGAGCCCGGGTCGTCCGGATTCGTTCGGAATGCCCCCTCATAGAGCACGCGGCACTCGCTCAGATGCTCGGCGAGAGGGCCGTGAGCCCAGATATAGTCGATACGAGCTTCGACTCCGTGCGAAGGAATGGTGTACGGCTGGCCGACCCCCTTGGCCGTAAACGTATCAATCAGGCCGGCCTCGGTCCACCGCTGGTACTCCGGACCGTCAGGCTTGTGATTGAGATCGCCCTGCAGCAGCATTGATCGACCACTCTGGAGGTCAGCGGCCATCACCTCCAGCATCTCGCGGACTTCGGGGGCACGTCGGGAAGAGTCACCGGGGAAAAGATGCGCGCTATAGACGACGAGTTCTCCCCCATCGGTTTCCAGAACGGCCCGGCCCCAGTGGCGCGTAAACAGGTCAGGCGGCCTCTCAGCGAAGGATTTCAGCGGGCAATTCTGGTACTCGACAATACGGTAACGCGACAGAATCGCCCCAGGCCACGCCTGTCCGCTATGGAAGAAGCAGTGGTGGCGCATACCTGCTTTCTCGGCGATATCCGCCACGACCTGTTCGCCGGGTGATTCCTGGAAGCTGACGATATCCGGCTGATAGAGCCCCAGTTCCAGAGCGAACCTGGCGGTCATCTGGTCGCGTGGAATGGCCGGGCGATAGCTTCTGCGCTGGTCGTTCTTCTTTCGGTACCCCATGCACGCCAGCACATTGTAAGTGATCGAACGTAGTCGGCGGGGCATGCCCCGGGACGGGGCCGGCTGGGTCTGCGCCGCCAGACGCACCTCGCGGCTGAGAATCGCCGCACTCAGAGCGCCTGCCGCTTTCAGCACGTCACGTCGCGTTGGCATGATGGTTGTTCAGGCTGCCGCCTTCCGGGCCTTGCAGATCTTCTCAAAGGCGGCGAAGTAGCCGGCGAACGCGTCCTGACACGCCTGGGTCACGCCGGTGCTCCAGTCGTAAGTCTCTGTAATAACGCCATCTACGTGCAGTTCGAACCGGGTCTTGCGCACATTGGCCTGGACGGCCACTTTCTTACGCAGGTTCTGCAATGCCCCGATGCTGTGATCCTGATAGGCGAGAATGCCGTCGGTGCCGACCTCGAAGAACGACTTATTCATTTCCTCGACGATGCGTGTCGGAATCTCCCCAGCTTTACTCACGATTGTTCACTCCTGCTTACTTGAGCCCCCCATCGGGCTCCCCAGGTATTCCCCGCCAGAGGGCCAAACCTGTCGCGGTTTTGCCACCGATTGCCTATTTAGCATCGCAAATCGCGGATTGTCAGGCAGTTAGGTGGAAAACGGTTTCCTCCTCGCTCGGTTGACCATCCATGGCGTCCTCTTCTCCTTTGAACCCATATAGGCGTGAAAGGTTGGCAATCTTTTCGCGAAAACTTCCCCATCGGCCCGGATATTGGCGAGTAGCAGCCAGGAGCTTTGAGATGACGACCAACCGACAGAATCACAGTCAGACGAGGGGCGGGACCCGCGGACATTGTTTAGCGGCCACCGGACTCGGCGTTGCGGTTTTGTTGGCCGTGTTCGTGAACACGGCCCGGGCGGAAGGGCCAGCCGGTGGCGGCCGCAGACCGGGCTCAGTGACGGAATTCAGTCCGGCGGTTGTCGCTTCGGTTCTGGCCCCGGCTGCCAGCTCGACTGATTTGCCCCAGCCTGACGGATCGGCCTCCGCTTTAGTAACGGGGACCAGCCCGGGTGCGGGGGCGCTACAGGTCATCTTGGCGCTGGTGCTTGGGTTGGTTCAATTCATTCCCCGTAGCGATTCGGATGACGTCCAGGAGCAGAGGGGGCCGCGGGCTCCGTACGGCGGAGGGGAAGCATGATCCGCAGGGGAAAGAGGGGGGGTGAGGCTGCGGCGGGCGGCCTATCATGGCGAGCCGCCGTGCCTCCCTCCCCCGTGGTGAGCCCACTCGTTTGCGAGCGGACGGCCGCAGTGGCTGAGCTGTCGGCTGCTTCGGGCATCCTCGCGAGGCACAGTCGCACTTCGCGTCATCGGGTGCATGGTTTATCATGGTGGCAGCGGGCCTTGCCGTTTTCGGCGCACGTGAAGGGCCCGCCGGCATCCAGCCTCCCGAGGACCGGCCGTGTTCACCATCACCAATACGTTCCTGCTCGCGGGTCTCAAGGATCGGGACGAGAATGTCTGGGAGCAGTTCTGCACCCGCTATCAGCCGCTGCTGGTGGCGTTCGCCAAACGGATGGGCCTGAAAGAGCAGGATGCCCAGGATGCCGCCCAGGAGACGCTGCTGGCATTCGTAAGCGCTTATCGCGAAGGAGGCTATGCGCGCGAGAAAGGTCGCCTGCGGACGTGGCTGTTCGGGATCGCGTCCCACAAGGTGCGCGACATCCAGCGCCGCCGTGGCCGCGAAGTGGTGGTCGCCGACAACCCGGACACCACGGCGTTCATGGACAAGGTGGCCGACGACGAACACATGACGCAGGCTTGGGACGAGGAGTGGCAGCGTGCGGTCATGAAGCAGTGCCTCGACGAGGTTCGCACCCAGGTCAAGCCCAAGACAATGGAAGCGTTCGAACTGTTCGCGCTGCAAGGCTGGCCGGCGGAAAAGGTGGCGGCTCACCTGAACATGACCGAGAACGCCGTCTGGATTGCCAAGAACCGGGTGCTCTCGCGGCTACGCAAGTTCCAGGAGTACCTGGAAGAGAACTTCTGAGAGGATCACCATGGGGGCGTGCCTGAGCGTCAAGACACTGGAGCAACTGGCGGGGGGCGCGCTGCCGGAGAGCGAGGCCTCTGATGCGCAGCGGCATCTGGCATTGTGCGCGACTTGCCGCAGACGCCTGGAAGCCTGTCGAGCCAACCTTGCGTTTCTGGCCAAGGCTCATCAGGTGTTGGTGGAGAGCGGTGGCAACGGACAGACGGCCGACCTCACCGTTGATCCGATGTCACCGGCCGGAGCTTCACCGGCGGGGGGTGGAGGGGGGCATGGGGCCGCCGCTGAAAACACCGCTTGGAAACCGGCGCCAAACCAACCGGTGCCACACCAGGCCACGCCCAAGCCCTCACCGCACAAGGCGGTCGCACGACGGACGGGGTCGCCGAAGCTGAATATTCCCGGGCACGAGATCATCCGTGAGTTGCATCGAGGCGGGCAGGGCATCGTCTACGAGGCCGTACAGCATTCCACCAAGCGCAAAGTGGCCATCAAAATCCTGCTCGAGGGGCCCTTCGCGTCCGAGGCTGCCCGGCGGCGGTTCGAGCGCGAAGTGGAACTGGTCGCCAGTCTGCGGCATCCCAACATCATTTCGATTTTCGAGTCTGGCGAGACGCAGGAGGGACATCACTATTACGTGATGGACTATGTGCGCGGGAAGCCACTGCACCACCATGTGCACACCTCCCGGTTGCCCCTGGAGAATGCCCTCAAGCTGTTTGCCACCGTGTGCGACGCGGTCTCCTACGCCCATCAGCGGGGAATCATTCACCGTGATTTGAAGCCGTCGAACATCCTTGTGGATGTCAATGGCGAACCGAAGGTGCTCGACTTCGGGTTGGCCAAGCTCGTCGGCGGGCACGACGGCACGATGGTCTCGCGAACTGGACAGGTGGTGGGGACGCTCCCTTACATCTCGCCGGAACAGGCCCGTGGGAACCCGGAGGAGGTCGATCTCCGCACGGACGTTTACGCGCTGGGGGTGATCCTGTATCAGCTTCTCACCGGGCAGTATCCCTACCCGGTCACGGGACAACCGGCCGAGGTGCTGCGGCACATTGCCGACACGCTGCCGACGCCGCCGAGCAAGGCGTGGAATGCCGATGCCGGTATTGCCCGGCGCGGCGAATCGCGGGTGCTGAGCCGTTCGTCGTGCCCCATCGACGACGAGATCGCCACCATCGTGCTGAAGTCGCTGACCAAGGAGCGCGAGCGCCGCTACCAGAGCGTCGGCGAGTTGGGCCGTGACATCCGCCACTATCTCGCCGGTCAGCCCATAGAAGCCAAACGCGACAGCAGCCTGTATGTGCTGCGCAAAACACTGCGACAGCACCGGGCCGTTGTGGGCGTGGCCACGGCATTTGTTCTGCTGGTGTTTATAGGGCTGGTGGTGTTTGCGGTGCAGCGCGGGCGGATCACCCGGCAACAAACAGCGCTGGAGATGGAGCGGGCCCACCGGGTGGTGGCTGCCTTCGGCGCGGATCCGGCCGCGGCGCTGACCCAGTTCACCGCGGCCGAGCCGCGCGTACGCGCTTACGCGGCGGCGGCTGCCGGGCGGGACGTGCACTCTCCCTCGAATGCCCAGCGCGCCCTGGGCGCGGCCGCCGGCTTGATCGTCAATCCGCAAGCATTCTGGCAGTCTGTGGACGGCGGTCCGCTGTGGCAGAGCGGCCAATGGCTCGAGGCGGTCCAGACCGGCGGCACAAACCCGAACCTGGTGGTCGACGCCTTGCGGGAGAAAGTGCAGGCGGGAACCGCGCGCCAGAAGTATGCGGCTTTCTGTCTGCTCGGGCGATTGGCCGTGAAACGCGAGGATCTGTTGGCGCTCTGTGCCCGGGCGGTGGAAAGTGAAGGGCATCCCGGCGTGGTGGCCGCCGCACGGTGGGCGGCGATGGAGATGGGGAGGTCATTACCCTGGCCGTCCGGCAACACCATTCTGACCGACGATATGGCGGGCCTGGCGTTTGTTCGCATCCCGGAAGCACCGGCCTTCCGGCGCGGATCCGGCAGCGAGGATTCCGACCGATTCCCGGATGAAGGAATGCCGGCCGCGGGGGTGTCCGTGCCGGCGTTCTACCTGGCGGCCACTGAGGTCACCGTCGCGGCGTTTGCATCCTTTGTGGCCGACCCGGCACAGGCGGACCTGTTCGGGCCATTTCCCGAGACGTTTCGCAACGAGCCGGCCAACGCGGACCTGGTGCTGGCGGCCGTGCGCATCCGCGAGCAGGTGGAGACACTCTCGGCTGAGGACGCGGCGCGAACGGCCATGAACTGGCTGAGTCTGAACACGGCGCGGCGATACTGCGCCTGGCTCACCGGTCGGGCCGGGGCGGCGGGCCTCGCGCGTTCCTATCGTCTCCCAACAGAGGAGGAATGGGAGTACGCGTGCCGCGGCGGAAGCACCGGCCGATTCTGCTACGGTGATGATGCGGGTTACGTCAAGCTGTTCGCCAACGCGGAAGGTTACGAACGAACACCCCGGACGGCCGGGCGCATGCCCAGCTACTACGGCCTCTTCGATATGCACGGCAACCTGTGGGAGTGGTGCGATTCGCCGTATCCGGCGGAACTGGTGACGGATCCACGCATCACGCCGCAGCAGGCGCAGGGCCTGTTCGTGCTGCACGGCGGCGCCTTTTATTCCCCAGGGGTGCGCTGCCGATGCGCCCAGCGGAACTACTCCGATGCCCGCACGCCGGGACAGTACTGGGGTGCGCGGATTGTGCTGGAGCTGGGGAAGTAGCATAGAGGGTGGGAAAGTGCGAAAGTGGGAAAGTGAAAGAGTGGGAACGCAGCACGGCTGCGTGAAAGTTCAGAATCGCGGGCGTGTGGAAAGGCCACCATTTGTTCCCGTGCCAACGTGTGAACGTGTGGAGAAGCTGAAGCGCATTCGTGGCGATCATCAGCATGCATTCGGGAATACATTCGCACCCGTTTGCGCCCTGTTTCACACTTTCACACTTTCGCACGTTCCCACCCGCCGGCACGTACCGGCTCATGCTCGACGCTTGACCCGCTGCAGGCCGGCTTGTGCGCTGATGGCCGTGACCATGGCCGTTTCCTGCGTTCCTTCGTCGCCGCCGCTGCCGGGTGAATCCGTCGAGACGCGGATGTCCTTCCTGAATTTCTCGACTCGGTACTACGCGGTGCTCGGTGTTCGTGAGCATGGCCGGGCGACGAATGCGTTCGCCTATTCGCCTCTACTGGCACCGGGGGCGGCGCTACGGGTGGACTTCCTTGATCTGCTCGATGCCACCTGCCCGGGAGCCGTGGATCTACAGATCCTCCTGTATCGACGATTGAATCCAACACTCCCGATCGGTCTGGATCCCGGCGCGGCGGTGGAGCCCTGGCCAGTCGTGGCCGGTCAGGTGGAGGGCGTGCCGGCCTGCTCCGTGCAGACGCTGGAGACCTACACCGTCGTGAACTGGGATGCCCCTGAAGGCGTAGCCCGCGTGAAGATTGCGCAGTGCTCGGCCGTCGATGAAGCCATTCGCGCGGCCGGGTTGTTCTTGAACGCGGATGCCGTATGGGAGGTCTCTGGCGTCGATCCGGCGGTGGCCGCGGCTGCCCAGCAGGCGATCGGCGCGCCGCCTGCGCAGCTTGCTGTATCGCCCATCACCGGCCGTGTGGCGACATCGAGCGGCGTGGGCGTGCCCGACGTGATCGTGCTTTTGTCGCCGCGCGTTCGTAGCGGGCTCAACTGTGCCGATCCGGAGAACCCGGCTGAGAGCGGATACGCGGAGCCCATCGTTTACACCTTGACCGACGAGCAGGGTCGCTTCGAGATCGTCCGCCCGCCGGGGGTGTACCGGCTGGAGTTCTTCTCCGATGACGTGGCCTTCCGCCCGGGTCTGCTGGACGTTGAAACGCCATTGGACGAGATCGCCATCCTCGCGGAGCCGCTGCCATGAGCAAAGACCCCGTGCGTCCGCCCGTGTGCCACTGCTCTGTGAGCAGTGTTTTGTGGTCGCTGATGCTTCTGGTTCTTTCCGGTTGTGTGCCGGGGGTGCTGCCGATTGGGGGGGACGAGCTGAATCCGTTCCAGGATCTGCCCGTGGTGGAGATGAACGGTCAGCCCCAGGCGCTGACCTACAACGTGGCGCCCCTTGGTGAGCTCGCTGTCGGTCAGCTTGTCCGTGTACTCGTCGAGGGAGAGGGCATCGAGTCCGTCCTGCTCCTCGCGGAGGATCCGGAGTCGCCGGACGCCGGCCGTATCGCTGGTGGCGGCGAGCCGGGCGTCGCCTTTGACTACCGCGTCCAAATTCCGGGGCGATACTTTGTGTACGTCCAGTTCGCAGATGGCGAGAACTCAAGCCGCGATCGCGCGGTGCTCACCCTCGGGCCCGGCGATCCCGCGTACGCACCGCCGGCCCGTCAGGCGGTGCGGGTGTTCTTCGAGGAGGCATTCCTGACCAATCCGGGCCTTGTGGATCCTGAATCGTTCACGCCCCAGGAGCAGCAGGTGCTGGCGGACATCAGCGGGTCGGTCGAGCAGGAGGTGCTCGCGGAACTGCGCCGGATCTTTGCGGACACGCCAATCGACATCCTCTCGGCGGCCGATCCTGCCTTTCGTGGGCCGGAATCGACCCTGACCTACAGTCCGCAGCGGGTGCTTGCGGACGAAAACATTTCCTTCGACGCGGCGCTGCCGGGGGTCGAGCCGGGCTCCCCATGTGCGGCGGATGCGGTGATTTTCGGCGAGATCCTGCCGCCTGGCGTCCGGGTGGACCCTGGCAACCGGCGTCTCGACGACGGTGCCTTCGTGTACGTGGGCAGCTTTCAGGGGCGCGGGCTGGCCTGCCGGACGGCCGTCGTCAATTCGCTCAACCACATCGTGCTGGCCCTGGCCCATACGGGCGCCCACGAGATCGGGCACCTGGTGGGTCTCTACCACGTGTCCCTGACGGACATCATGGACCGCCGGCCGACGCTGGCCTTCCAGAGAGAGCTGGACTTCGCCCGCGGCCAGGTGCTCATTGAGATCCCGCAGCCAACCGCCGGCGGTGTGGAGGTCGAAACCCGCGTGCTCACGTCGGTGATCCAGGACCCCGAGTTCTACTTCCGGGCCAACTTCGCTGGGCAATAGTCCAGGACCGCGGAGCACGCGGAGCGGAGCGTTCTGAAAGTCAGTCCCTTTCATTGGAGGGTTTGCTCGTTCCGTTTGAGCTCACCAAGCGTGGGAGGGCCTTGGCCATGCGCTTGATCGGTTCTCGCTCGATGGCTTCGACGGCTTCCGCCCAGGGGAACCAGCGGCGCTCGCGGAAGGATTGCTCGGGGAACTCCTTAAACACCTGCGTTACTTGCAGCAGGAACACCTTCACTCGGCAGGTGCCGCCGAACTTCGGGTAGGTGAAGGTGCCCACCGGGACACCGGAAAGGCGGCCGCGCACGCCGGCTTCTTCGAATGACTCGATTCGAGCGGTGTCCTGCGGCGCGTGACCGGGATCGACAAGACCTTTGGGGATGCCCCATTTGCGCTTCTTCCGGCGGCGGATGAGCAGCAGCTCCAGTTGGTCCTGGGCATCGAAGCGGTAGGGAATGGCGGCGGCTTGGGGGATGTACTGGTCGGACATCGCTTCCTCCGTGACGCGGAAACGATAAGGCCTGCCGGCTTACGACTCAACCCTGATAGACGAGCGACCCCGCATTCTTCCGGGTGAGAGGCGTTGAGAGGGATGAGGCGCGTCAGAGTCCTGAGCGCAGCGAAGGGCCGGATCGCCGATGGTTCGCGATTCGGGGGCCTACGTACCCCAGCGGGGCTGAAAGCGCCGACCGGACGAATCGGACGCATTGGTCCTGCCGCTGGTACGGCGAGTGCCGGACGGCTATCTGCGGAACAGGTTGCGGCACTCACCGGGTGAACGGATGAGGCCCGCCCGCAGAAGGCGATCGCAGCCGCCGCCTGGGCCGCTGATCGGGTTGATCGAACGCGTGAAGAGGTTATTGCGGGCAACGGGGCCAAATCCGATGGCCAAGCCGCGCTGGATGCCGGGCTGACTGGGCAGCGCATTGGCGGTGAACGTCTGTGGAGCACCGAGGCCGGCGCTGCCGCTGACACCGCCGAAGGATGCGCCGGCATTGGCCAAGGCCGATTCGGAGACTTCACGGCCACCCGTGGATACGCCCGCCATGGATATCGCCCCCGCCATCATGGCGATGTTACTGGCCGTTCGAAACTGCACCCGGGGGGCGGTGTAGGGTTTGCGGGCTGAAGGCTGGGCTCGAGTGGTTGCGACTGGATTCTCGATGGCAGCCGCGGAGCGAGCAGGTTGGGTAGTGGTTCTGCCGCTTTCGGTTGTGTTCTGGACCTCCTGTAGCGACCGGCCTCCGTGCCGGCCGTTCGCGTTTTGATCGCCAGGGGAGACGGCCTTGGTGGTGGTGGTCTCCTGAGCGATAGCCGAACGGACGCCGGCCAGATTCACCACCGCCAGCGAGAGAGCGAGAGAACATACCCCGGCGATCAGGTGTGACTTCTGGCAATTGTGGCGGCTGTGGCGACCGCAACCCCCTCCGACCCCTTTGAAAGGGGGAGAGAGCCTGGATGCCCCCCTGTCCCGCGGGGAGAGCTCGCGTCCCTCTTCATGAGACGAAGAGAACCGGGCTTCCCACTCGGAATCCGAAGAGTTGGTCAACTTGTTTCTTGGATGCGGAAGAGTGCTCATGATAGAGCTCCTTTCTGCGTTGATCATCGTGTCCCCCCCGGGGTCTCTGCCTTTGCTTCGTTAACCTGTGCCGGGTCAGGCTTTACTCAGCCCCCCGTATTGAAGATCGCCGGACTGCTGGCCAGCAGGGACAGCGTCTCGGAGACCAGGTTTACAACCGCCAGGTCAGGGTCGCCGTCGCCATCGAGATCCGCCGCTTCCACGTCGGTGGGGCCGCTGCCGGCGCTGAATAACTGCGCGGGTCGGAAATTGCCGCCGCCGACACCGATGAGGACGGCCACGGTGCCCGTGCTATCATCGATGCCGTAATTGGCCACCACCAGGTCCGGTATGAAATCCAGGTTCATGTCCACGATCTCCACGTCGTACGGATTCACGCCGGAAGCGAGTGGTGCGATCACATCGAACGTGGCATTGCCCTGATTGCGCATGATCAGTACCGGGTCGACATTGGCCGAGAGGCTGTCGCTCTCCTCGGCGACGGCCAGATCGATGTCGCCGTCGCCGTCCAGATCAGCGGCAGCTATGGAGCGCAAATGGCTTCCGACGGCCACCGGGGCCATGACCGCGAAGCTGCCGGGCCCGCGATTCAGCAGGATGTACACATCACCTGAGCCGACGTTGCTGACCGCCAGGTCTGGGCGGCTGTCACCGTCCAAGTCTGCGATGGCCACCGCATCCGGATCCTGTCCCACGCCGAAGTTGATGGGCCGGTTGAACGCGCCTGTGCCGTTGTTGAGCAGGACGGAGATGTTGTTCGCGGGTCGGTTGGCCGTGACCAGGTCGAGATCGCCGTCGCCATCCAGATCGCCATGAGTGACGAAGGTGGCTACGCCGCCGGTAGGGTAGGCCACGGGGGGAGCAAAAGTCGCATCGCCGTTATTGCGCAGCACGGAGACGGCCAGACCGACCAGCGGCGCGAGATTGGTGACTGCCAGGTCGGCGTCGCCGTCGTTGTCAAAATCCCCCGCGGTCAGCCAGCCGGGATTGTCGCCGACGGCGATGTCGCGCGGTGCGGAGAAGGTACCCAGCCCGTTATTCAGACGAACAGAAACGGTATCGAGCCCGAAGTTGGCGATGGCCAGGTCCTGATCCCCGTCATTGTCGAGATCGGTGGCGACAATGGAGGCCGGCAAAGCGCCGGAGGTGCCCGTGCAACTGCTGCCCAACAGCCCACAGGAAGTCGCGACGGGTGGGGGCGTGGTGCCGCCACCCGTGTCCCCGCCGCCTCCGGGCAGTGGGCTCCCGCCGCAACTGACGGCGAGGATGGGGAGGATCAAAGCGCTCAGCGTAGCCAGTGCGATCTGAAGTCTCATGCCGTGTCACCTCGACGATGCTTTTGCTGACTGGGTTGCGTTTACCGCTGTCCCTCGCATGAGGGGGCCCAATTCTACCGGCGTGCCGAACTGGCCGCCGCCGTGGTTGAAGTAGATCCCGAGCGTATCCGAATCCCGGTTGGTGGTGGCCAGATCGAGATCGCCGTCGTTGTCGAGATCCGAGAGCACGACCGCGGAAGGCGTCTCGCCGGTCAACAGGACCACATCCTGGGAGAAAGTGGCGTCACCTCGGTTGAACAGCAGTGAAATCTGCCCCAGGTCCCGCGTCACGAAGGGATCGCCCGAGGTGGCGACCGCCAGATCGACGTCGCCGTCGCCGTCCATATCGCCGGAAGCGATGGCCTCGGCGATGGCCCCGGTCAGATAGCCAGTCGGCGGACCGAAGCTTCCCGCGCCATCGTTAAGACGGACCGACACCTCGCCGGCGAACTGCACGGTGGTGATGCTGCTGAAGCCGCAAGCCGTGGCCAGATCGAGATCGCCGTCTCCATCCAGATCAGCGGCGGTCGTGGAGACCGGCAGGAGGCCGGAGATGAGCTGAGATGAATCGAAGCCGAAATTGGCGTTGTTGAGCAGGAGCGTGAGATCGCCTGAGCTGAAGTTGGTGACCAGCAGGTCCGGCAGGCCATCACGATTGAAATCAGCGGCAATGATCGAATGGGGGTTCTGGCCCGCCGGCGCCGGCATGCCACTGATGAAGGCGCCGGTTCCGTCGTTGCTCAGCACGGTGACGTCGTGGGATTCAAAGCTGGCGACCGCAACGTCCAGATCCCCATCAACATTGAAGTCGGCGGCGGCGAGATTGCGGGGGCGGTTCCCAACCGCAAATGTGGCCTCCAGGGCGAAGCTCCCGCCGGTATTGCGCAAGAAGTCGATGGTGGAGGTGGCCGGGTGAGCCGCCATCAGGTCCGGATCGCTGTCCCCGTCGGCATCGAAGGAGAGCAGCGCGATGGGGCCGCCGGACAGAGGAACGATCTCCTGCGTCAGGGCGCCTGTGCCGTCATTGCGCAGGATCGACAGGGTTGACGAAAAACGATTTCCAACCACCAGATCGACGTCTGCGTCGTTGTCCACGTCGGTGGCAAAGAAATCAAACGGCGTATCGCCCAGCGGCAGGAGCACGTCCGCGGCCGGAAGCGTCCGCCCCACGGTTTCCTGAAGCAACAGCGCGCCGTCCTGCGTCAGATAATTGTCGGTCGTGTTGAAAACGACGAAATCGACGGCCGATTTCTTGAACCGCTGGTCCAGGAGCAAAACAATCGGCGCGTCGAAGCTGTTCATCACGTCGCTCGGGTCAAAGGCATGATGCAGCCCCAGGAGATGCCCGGCCTCATGGCTGGCGACGTTGCCCATGGCGATGCCCAGGGACCATGGATCGGGCGGCGTGACCAAATTGAACGTGCCCGGCCGAAAGCTGCGCGCGAAGACCATGGCGCTGTCCGACGGGTCGGCGTTGAAGGCGTCCACGCCGTCAAAGGCCACGCCCAGACCCTCGGAAGCGGCGGGGGGCTCGCCGGATTCGAGCTGCCCGATGAAAACGGTTGAGAACTCACCCGGCTCGAGGTCGGGGTTCTCATCGGTGCTGTAGATGTCCACGCCATAGCCCGCGAAGTTCTCGCGCACGGCAACCATGATGGATTGCTTGATCAGCTCATCCTGAAGGGCATAGATCGGGTCGATGGCCGCCGCATCGAATCGCGTGATGGGCACCTCTCCAGCGCGGCTCTGGGCCACGCCGCCATCGAAGTCAATCAGAATGGCCTGGCGGCCGGTTGCCGGCGTTTCGCCCCCGCGGCGGATCCAGACGGTCAGATCGTACGGTCCTCCGGAGCCGAGACTGGTGTATTGCTGGACAACGCCCAGGTAGTACACGTCGGCGGCGTGGCGAAGAGTGACGTCAATGGCCGTCCCGGCCTCCGCTGTCTCGTCCGCGTTGACGGTATACTCGCTGGCCGTCACCAGTGTCCCATAGGAAAAATCGGCCTCGGACTCGAAGAGAACCAGGGACAGCTCGGGTGTCGCCTCCAGGGTATGGACGACTACCGTGACCCGATCGCCGGCCGCCAGGGGGCCCAGGTTGTAGAAGTCCACGTCCTCGTCGTCGGCCAGTGTGCCGGCTGGACGTACTGCCTCCGCCTGGGAGAAGTCCAGTGCTTGTGCAGTCGTTACTTCGCCGTTGGGTTCGACTTCGGCCAGGGGATCGACGACCGGTGGTTGTTCTGGTTCAGGGAGTGGCGCCAGCGGACATCCGGCCCCGAGTATGCAGCCGCTCAGGCAGCAGCCGATGATGGTCCGCGCGAGACGCAAGGCAATTCTCCTGAACGTCGGGCCTGCTGGTCAGTCAATCGGGGGGACCCTCCCACCTTAAACGAGTGTATCCCGAGGGACGGGGGACTGCCAGCGCAAGGCCAGCGGGGCCGCATCCGTGCGGCCCGTGACGTGGCCTTTGGCTGGTCTGCTTCGGTCAGAACATCCAGAAGTCGTCCGAGTAGCTGGGGCTGTAGAGTTCCTCGTCGGAGTAGAAGTCGCAGTTGCAGTCGCTGCTGCCGCCGCCCAGATCCACATTCGACAGCGTGTTCTCCAGGAGAGTGCTGAGGTCGTTCACCGGAATGTTCATCGTGCAGCCGTTCGCCTGGAAGAGCGTGGCGCCGGTGAGGGCGAGGCCCAGGGCGACCTTCTGGAGCTTGCGG
Organism: Phycisphaerae bacterium; assembly: GCA_045863575.1. Lineage (GTDB taxonomy): Bacteria > Planctomycetota > Phycisphaerae > UBA1845 > PWPN01 > JAAXZI01. The sequence continues at coordinate 18,088 of BTUC01000016.1, read as the reverse complement.
GTGATCGTGTGAAGAGACATGGCCAACCATCCTTTCCTTTCTGCGTGTGCTGGCTGGTGCGTTTCCGGATGCGACATCCGCATCCAACGGGGGAGTCTTCGGGGTAATGGCGTCCACCTTTCACGCGATTTTGAGCGCTTTCGCGGCCCGGTTGCGAACTGTTGGCCTACTTGACGCGCGTCCAGGGGATGTCGTAAATTGTCGGGAGTTGGCAAAGTTGTCGGAGGATGTCAATGAATCTGCTCGTGCGCGACGCTGCCAGGATGCTAAGTGTCTCCGAGAGAACAGTTTATAGATGGATTGATCAGGGCGTACTGCCGGTGTACCGCGTCAATGAGCAGTACCGCTTCAATCGAGCGGAGCTTCTGGAGTGGGCGACCTCACGGCGAATGAATGTCTCCGTGGAACTGTTTCAGGAGCCCGACAGCGGCGCGGCGCAGCCGGTCGGCCTGGTGGAGGCGCTCCGGCGGGGAGGCATCTATTACCGCGTCGAAGGGGCCGACAAACCCTCGGTCCTCCGTTCGGTCGTGGACCTGCTGCACTTGCCGCAGGAGGTGGACCGGGAGTTTCTCTACCAGGTACTCCTGGCCCGCGAGACGCTCGGATCCACCGGCATCGGTGACGGGATCGCGATTCCGCATGTGCGCAACCCCATTGTGCTGCACATCTCGGAACCCACGGTCGCTCTGTGCTTCCTGGAACACCCGATCGAGTTCGGGGCACTGGACGGCCGGCCTGTGCACACGCTGTTCACGTTGATCAGCCCGTCAGTGCGGACGCATCTGCACATGCTTTCGCGACTGTCGTTCATCCTCCGCGATCCCGGCGTCAAGCGAGCCCTGGAGGCTCAGGGACGCCGGGAGGAAATCCTGGCGGAGATGCGCCGCATTGAAGAAAGCCTGCCTGGCGCGGCAGAGCCGGCAGAACCGGTCGCACACACCACGGAGCCTGCCTCCACGGAACACTAATCGGCTCATCGTCGGATGCCCGACACGAAGCGAGGATTGCCCAGCCGCGATGGCGGCTAATGGCTATACGATGATTATGCTTCTTTACTTCGTCGCCCTCAGTCTGCTGGCCTTGAGTGGTCTGCCTGGTCTGTTCCTGGACCGGCGAACGCTGACGGGGCAGCGGATCGCGGCGGGCATGATGCTCCTGGGGGCACTGGTCGGCCTGAGTGCGGTCATGGCCGCGCACGGGGCAGTGCGCATCCCGGGGGTGGACTGGGCGTGGGCGCTGCCTGTCGGGCGTTTCGCCATGAGGCTGGACGGGCTGACCGTGTTTTTTCTGGTGCCGGTGTTGCTGGTTCCCGCGTTGGGGGCGGTGTACGGGCTGGCCTATTGGCGGCAGGACGAGCACGCGGGGAACGGCCGGAAACTGCGCTTCTTCTACGGCCTGCTGGCGGCGGCCATGGCTGTGGTGGTGGGGGCCCGAGATGGCATTGTGCTCCTGGTGGCCTGGGAAATCATGGCTTTGGCGGCGTTTTTTCTGGTGACGACCGAGGACGAGGACACCGGGGTCCGCCAGGCGGGTTGGGTCTACCTGGTGGCCACACACCTGGGGACGCTGTGCCTGATCGCCGTGTTTGCGTTGCTCGGATCAGCTAGCGGATCGTTTGACCTGGTGGCCCTGGAGGCTGGGGTGGTTGGAGGCGGCCCGGCGACGGCCATCTTCCTGCTGGCCCTGGTGGGGTTCGGGCTCAAGGCCGGCTTGATGCCGCTGCACGTCTGGCTTCCGGGCGCTCACGCCAACGCGCCCAGTCACGTCTCCGCGTTGCTGTCCGGCGTGATGATCAAGATGGGCGTCTATGGAATCGTGCGCATCGTGAGTCTGCTTCCCGATCCGCCGATCTGGTGGGGCGGGCTGGTGCTCACGGCAGGGGCCGTGAGTGGTGTCCTGGGTGTCGTGTTTGCGCTCGCTCAGCACGATCTCAAACGGTTGCTGGCTTATCACAGCATTGAGAATATCGGCATCATCGCCATGGGCCTCGGTTTGGCCATGATCGGGCGGTCGATGGGCCGGCCGGATTGGGTGGTGCTGGGCCTGGCCGGAAGTCTGCTGCATGTGTGGAATCATGGGCTGTTCAAGTCGCTGCTGTTCCTCTCGGCTGGTTCGGTCATCCACGCCGCAGGCACGCGCGAGATTGACGACATGGGGGGGCTGTCCAAGCGGATGCCGTACACCTCATTGCTGTTCCTTATCGGGGCGGTGGCCATCTGTGGCCTGCCGCCATTAAATGGCTTTGTCAGTGAATTACTGGTTTACCTGGGTTTGTTCCGGACGGTCGGAATCGGCGCCGGGCCGTCCTGGCCGGCGGCGGCTTTCGCGGTGCCTGCACTGGCCATGATCGGCGCCTTGGCCGTGGCCTGCTTCGTGAAAGTGTTCGGAGCCGTATTCCTGGGGGCGCCGCGGTGCGAAATCGGTGCCCGCAGTCACGAATCACCCGTGTCGATGCTCGCACCGATGGGCCTGCTGGCCATGGCATGCGCGGTCATCGGGCTGGCACCGGAAAGTGTCGCGCCCCTGCTCGATCGGGCGGTCCGAGCGTGGATGCCGGCCACTGCGCTGCCGGGCGTCGCCTCGCTGGTCCCGTTGGGCTGGATCGGTGGGCTCGCGTGGGTCCTGCTGATTCCGGCCGTCCTGGGCACGGTGTTGCTCTGGCGGCTCATGCAGCGCGGCGCGTTTCAGAAGGTCGGTACATGGGACTGCGGCTACGCGGCCCCGTCCGCTCGGATGCAATACACGGCCTCGTCATTTGCCCAGATTCTCGTGGGACTCTTCTCTTGGATCCTGCGCCCGCAACAGCACCGTCCGGGCGTGAAGGGGATCTTCCCTGAGGAGAGCCGGTTCGAGAGCCACGTGGATGACACCGTGCTGGACAGCGGCGTGTTACCGTGTGTTCGGCTGGCGGAGCGCGGGCTGCTGAGGCTCCGTTTCCTTCAGCAGGGCCGCATCCAATTGTACGTGCTCTACCTGCTGGTGGCTGTGGTGGTGTTGCTGGTGATCGTCTCGAGTGCAGGAGGGGCGCCGTGATCAACGGTCTCGTGCACGTGTGCCTGCTGGTGCTCATGCCTCCTCTGCTGCTGGGGATCACCAATAAGACCAAGGCCCTGTTCGCGGGGCGGGCGGGAGCGCCGGTGTTGCAGCCGTATTACGACCTGCTGCGGTTGTTCCGCAAGAGCACGGTGACCAGTTCGACAGTCACGTGGGTGTTTGCGGCCGGTCCGGTCGTGGCACTGGTGACCGTGCTGCTGGCCGGGCTGCTGGTGCCGCTGAGCCGGTTCCCGGCGCCGGTGGACTTCACCGGGAGTATGATCCTGTTTGCCTACCTGCTGGCCCTGGGCCGGTTCTTCACCACGGTGGCAGCGCTGGACACGGGGTCAGCGTTCGAGGGCATGGGGGCGGCGCGGGAAGTGACCTTCGCGTGCTTCGCGGAGCCGGCATTGTTTTTCGGCCTGCTGGTGCTGGCGAGGTTGACCGGATCGTTGAGTCTGTCGGTCATGCTGGATGGCGCCTGGACCGGCGTGTGGACGACGGCCGGGCCATCGCTGGTGCTGGTGGTGGCGGCGCTGTTTGCCGTTCTGCTGGCCGAGAATTCCCGCATTCCCTTCGACGATCCCAACACGCATCTCGAGCTGACCATGATCCACGAAGTGATGGTGCTCGATCACAGCGGCCCGGCCCTGGGGCTGATCTTCTATGGCGCGGCGGTGAAGCTGTTCGTGCTGGGCGCTTTGGTGCTGCGGATCGCCATGCCCGTGGCGACGGGCTGGGCGGTGTTGGACTGGGGTCTGTTCGTGGCGGGGATCTGCCTGCTGGCGGTGGCCGTCGGTGTGGTCGAGTCGTGCATGGCCCGGCTACGGCTGCGGAACGTGCCGGGTCTGCTGGTGGCGGCCAGCCTGCTGTCGGGTTTTGGATTCCTTCTGCTGGTGAGGTGGTCATGAGCGGGCTGCTCGATCCGACCCTGGTGGTGCTGATCCTGCTCAACTTTTTCATGCTGGGCACGAGCCGCATCCGCGCGGTGATCCAGGCTGCGGCCATGCAGGGCGTGCTGCTGGGCCTGATGCCGCTGATGGTGCACGGGCAGGTGGGGGTGCACATCACGCTGGTGGCCATCGCCACGCTGGCCATCAAGGGGCTGGTGATTCCCAACCTGCTGCACCGTGCCATGCGCAACCTGAGCATCCAGCGCGAGGTGGAACCGTTCATCGGGCTGACGGCATCGACTGTGCTGGGCGCCGTCGGGACCGGGCTGGCGCTGGTGTTCGCACGGGAGCTGCCCTTGAACTCGGCCCACACCGGCGGGCTGCTGGTGCCGGCCTCACTCTCCACCGTATTCACCGGCTTCCTGATCCTGACCACGCGGCATAAGGCCATCACCCAGGCGCTGGGCTACCTGGTGCTGGAAAACGGCGTTTTCATTTTCGGCCTGCTGCTCATCGAGGCGCTGCCCTTCCTCGTGGAGATGGGCGTGCTGCTGGACCTGGTGGTGGGCATCTTCGTGATGGGGATCATCATCAACCATATCAGCCGCGAGTTCGACTCGGTAGACACCGGGCGGCTGTCGGCCTTGAAGGAATGACCATGGCGTATGCAGCAATCCTTTTGCCGATCGCGGCCGGTCTGGCGGCGCTGCTGGTGCCGTCGAACAGGTGGCGGCCGTGGCTGCTGCCGGCGGCAGGTCTGGCCCACCTGCTGCTGTCCATGCGGGCGTTGAGTTCACCAACGGCGCCCGCCCTCTCGGGCTGGCTGGTCCTGGACGCGCTGGGGCGGGTGGTGCTGCTGCTGGTGAGCGTGGTGTTCCTGTTGTGCGCGGTCTACGCGGTGGGTTACCTCCACCATCGTGCCGACCGGCCGAACCGGACGTTCTGCGCGTGCCTGCTGGCGTTCCTGGGAACCATGACGCTGGCTGCGTGGTCGCACCATTTGGGGCTCATGTGGGTGGCGGTGGAAGCGACCACCCTGGTGGGGGCGCCGCTGATCTACTTCAACCGCACGGCGCGCTCGCTGGAAGCCGTTTGGAAGTATCTGCTGGTCGGGTCAGTGGGCATCGCCATGGCCCTGCTCGGTTCATTTTTCCTGGCCTACGCTTCGCTGCACGCCGGTCTGCCCTCATCGCTGCACCTGGACGAACTGCTGCGGACGGCGCCGCTGCTCTCGCGCCCCTGGCTGCACGCGGCGTTCGTGCTTCTGCTCGTGGGCTACGGGACCAAGATGGGGCTGGCTCCCATGCACACGTGGAAACCGGACGCCTATGGCGAAGCGCCGGGCCTGGCCGGAGCGTTGTTCGCGGGATGCATGACCAGTTGTGCGCTGCTGATGATCCTGCGGGTATTCCACATCTGCACGGCAGCCGGCGATGCCGCATTCGCCCAACGCTTACTGCTGGGCGTGGGCCTGTTCTCCATGGGTATCGCCGCCGCCTTCATGGTCCGGCAGCGAGACTTCAAGCGCATGCTGGCCTACTCCAGCGTCGAGCACATGGGCATTCTGGCGGTGGGCATCGGCGTGGGCGGACCGGCGCTCTTTGGCGCGTTGCTGCACATGGTCAACAACGCCCTGACCAAGGGTGTGCTCTTTCTTTCTGCCGGAAACATTCACCGCGCCTATGGGAGGAAATCGATCGATCAGGTGAGCGGAGCCCTGCGGCGGCTGCCGTTGTCGGGATGGCTGTTCCTGGGCGGCTTTCTGGCCGTTACCGGTTCGCCGCCTTTCGGACCGTTCGTCAGCGAGTTCAGCATCATCAGTGCGGCCGTGGGAAGCGGGTGGTACGGCTGCACGGCTGTGTTTCTCGTGTTGCTGTTGGTCGTGTTTATCGGGATGGGGGCGACCGTACTGACTGTTGTGCAGGGACAGCCATCCAAATCGCGCAGCGGCACCGAGTACCGCGACAGTTGGCTGACCGGAGGGCCGGTGGTCCTGCTCATGAGTCTGGTGCTCTTGCTGGGGCTCTACATTCCCACGCCGCTACGGGACCTGTTGGCCGACGCCGTACGTTTTCTGGAGTCCCGGCCATGAGCAATAGACAGCATGTTGCCCACGCAGGCTTTCTGAGCGTGGCCAATGCGGAATCCGTGCCTTATGGGCAGGTTCCGGAGCTGGCGTTCCCGGGATTTCGCCGCGCGGTGATCGAGGCGGTCGGGCGCGGTGCGCGGTTGTCCGCGCTGCTGGCCGGCGAGCCACACGGTGGGGCCGGTGTCACCTTGCTGGCGGTTCTGGCGGATGACGCGGCAAGCCGATTAAAGCTGGTCCGTGCGCACGTGCCGGGGCGGGCGTTCCGATCACTGACTCCAGACTGCCCCCAGGCGCACATGTTCGAGCGGGAGATCGCCGAGCAGGCCGGGCTGCATCCTGAGGGGCATCCGTGGCTCAAGCCGGTCCGTTATGCGGGACAGACCGTGGGGCCGGCCCAAGCAACCGACGGCCAGCGGCTTCCCGCGGTCACCGACTTTTATCGCGTGGAGGGCGACGAGGTCCACGAGGTGGCCGTCGGGCCGGTCCACGCGGGCATTATCGAACCTGGCCACTTTCGCTTCCAGTGCCATGGCGAGCAGGTGTTTCACCTGGAGATCGCCCTGGGGTACCAGCATCGGGGGGTCGAGCGGGCGCTGGCCGGCGGACCTGACCGGCGGTCCATGCACCACATGGAAACGTTGTCAGGGGACACCACCGTCGGCCATGCCACCGCATACTGCCAGGCACTGGAGGCACTGGCCGGGGTCCGCGTTTCTCCGCGGGCCTGGGCGCTGCGGGGGATCGCGCTGGAGCTCGAACGGCTGGCCAACCATACCGGCGACCTGGGGGCGCTGGCCAATGACGTCGGCTTCCTGCCCACCGCCTCGTATTGCGGCCGGCTCCGCGGCGACTTCCTCAATATGAGCGCGCTTCTCTGCGGAAGCCGCTTTGGCCGTGGAATGGTCCGACCGGGCGGAGTCGGCTTCGACGTTGATGCCGCCAGGGCCGGTGAGTTGCTCGAACGGCTGGAGGCCACCGCGCGGGACGTGGCCAACGCCGTCAACCTGCTATGGGACACTCCCTCGGTCATGGCTCGTTTTGAGGAGACGGGCACCGTCTCGCTCGAGGTCTGTCAGTCCCTCGGGCTGGTCGGACCGGCCGCCCGGGCCTGCGCGGCGCGGCGAGATGTGCGGCAGGAGTTCCCCACCGGCATTTACGCGTTCAGCCATATCCCCGTGTCCACGTGGCATAGCGGTGACGTCTTCGCCCGGGCATACGTGCGTTGGCTGGAGATCCAGCAGTCGGTTGCGTTCATCCGCGAGCAGGTTCAGGCGCTGCCGGAGGGAGCAGTGCGCGTTCAGGCCGGCTCGCCGCCGCCGGGCAGAATCGTCGTATCGTTGATCGAGGGTTGGCGCGGCGAGATCTGCCATGTGGTGATCACGGACGGCGAAGGCCGGTTCGCGCGCTACAAGGTGGTCGATCCCTCGTTCCACAACTGGACGGGTCTGGCCATGGCGTTGCGTGACCAGCAGATTTCGGATTTCCCGTTGTGCAACAAGAGCTTCAACCTGTCCTATTGCGGCCACGACCTGTGAGGTGATGCCCGATGCTCAAGACCCTACTGGCCCGCTGGCAGCAGAAGCACCGAACCATACGCTATCCGGCCGCGCCCCCTGTGTTGCCGGACCGTTATCGCGGACTGCCGGTGCTGGACGCGGCGAAATGCCCGGACGGCTGCCAGGCCTGCGCGGAGGGTTGCCCCACGCAGGCGATTGCGCCCTCCTCCGGACGCTTGCGCATGGACCTGGGGCGCTGTCTCTTCTGCACGGACTGCGTGGCAGCGTGCCCGCAAGGGGCCATCCAGTTTACGCAGGACTACCGGCTGTGCGTCCGGCGGCGCGAGGATCTCCTCCTGGAGAGTGAGACGCTGCGCCTGGCCGAGGCCCTCGATGAGAAAGCCCGGCACCTGTTCGGGCGGTCGCTGAAGCTGCGGCAAGTCAGCGCGGGCGGCTGCAATGCCTGCGAGGCGGACATCAATGTGCTTAGCACCGTGGTGTTTGATCTGGGGCGTTTCGGCATCCAGTTCGTGGCCTCGCCCCGCCATGCCGACGGCCTGCTGATCACCGGGCCGGTAACGGAGAACATGCGGCTGGCCTTGAAGAAAACGTACGATGCGGTGCCCGATCCCAAGATCGTCATCGCCGTCGGAGCGTGTGCGATCTCGGGCGGCCCGTACCGGGACCATCCGGAAGTGCACAACGGCGCGGACGCGGTCGTGCCGGTGGACCTCTACATCCCCGGCTGCCCGCCGCACCCGATGACCATCCTCGACGGCATGCTGCGGCTGCTGGGACGGCTTGGACAGATCTGCTATAATACCCAATGAAGGAGCCCGGCCATGGCTGTGAGACCCGATTTCAAGCCCCCCAGATGCCTGCAAGATCCGGCCAAAGAGGCGTTACTGCTCGATGCGTACCGAAGCGGTCGCCTGACTCATTTCGAGCTCTCTGAACTACTGGGGCTCGATCGCTTCCAGACGGAAGCCTGGCTCAAGAGTCATAACGTGACGGAAGACCTGCCTACCATGGAAGAACTGGAGGCAGACCGTGAGACTCTGTCTCGACTATTAGGCTCGGGCCACTGAAGTGCTTGTAATCGCGGATGCATCCCCGTTTGTGGCACTCATTAAGATCCGGCATATCCATGTACTCCGCCAATTGAGCGGTGTCCATTCCCTTCCCCTTCACCTTCGATTATCGTGTCCGCTTTCGGTTCGCCTGGGGCGGCCGGCAGGCCCGGAGTGAGGGCGGCGAGGAACAGCTACTTTGGCGAGGAGATCCGCTGTGGGGACGCTCAAGCCTGTTTTGGGATGTGGTGTTGTGGTGATGTTGATGGGAGCTTCCGTGATGGCCCGTGCGGTGCCGGCGCATTTGCGCTGCGAGTATCTGGTGAATCCGTTATCCGTTCCGACCGACCGGCCGGAGCTGAGCTGGATTGTCGAGGCGGACGGCCGTGGCGTGGCGCAGACCGCCTGGCAGGTGCTGGCGGCCGGCAGTGCGGCCGAGCTGGCAGAGAACAAGGGTGAACTCTGGGACAGCGGCAAGGTCGACTCCGACGAGACGGCCCACATTGTCTATGCCGGCAAGCCGCTGAGCCCGGGACAGGACGTGTACTGGAAGGTGCGGTTGTGGACCGGCAGCGAGGAGCCCTCCGAGTGGAGCCGGATCGCCCACTTCCGCGTGGGCTACCTCCAGGCGGGCGACTGGAAGGCCAAGTGGATCGGCGTGCCCGGCACCGTGCCCGAGGGCAAGCTACCCGCCCGGCCGTCGCCGATGCTGCGCAAGGGCTTCAAGCTGGGCAAGCCGATCAAGCGGGCCCTGGCTTCCGCATCGGCGCTGGGGCTGTATGAGCTGCGGATCAACGGCCGACGCGTCGGCGATCAGCTTCTCGCCCCCGAGTGGACCAACTATCACAAGCGCGTGCAGTACCAGACGTACGACGTGACCGGCTTCCTCAAGGAGGGCGAGAACGCGGTGGGGGCCATTCTGGCCGATGGTTGGTACGCGGGACGGCTGGGCATCTCGCACATCCTGGGCAAGGACGACCCGCTGCGCGGCTTCTACGGCAAGCAGCTCGGCCTGCTCGTGCAGATCGACATCGAATACGCGGACGGCAGCTGCGAGAGTGTCGTCACGGACGCGAGTTGGAAGGCGACCACCGATGGGCCGATCCGCCGGGCGTGCCTGCTGGATGGTGAGGTGTACGACGCCCGCAAGGAAATGGCCGGCTGGGACGCGGCGGGCTTCAACGACGGCAAGTGGGGCAAGGTCGAGGAATTGCCGGCGCTCAAGGCGGTCGTCGTCGCTCAGCACAACGAGCCGATCCGCGTGACCGAGGAACTGATTCCGGTGAGCATCTCGGAGCCCAAGCCCGGTGTGTACGTGGCCGATTTCGGTCAGAACATCGCCGGCTGGTGCCGCCTGCGGGCCAAGGGTAAGCCCGGTGAGCCGGTGATCCTGCGTCACGCCGAAGTGCTCAACCCGGATGGCACCATCTATCGCGACAACCTCCGCATGGAGGCCCACAAGCAGTTCAGCGAGGAACTCGGCGCCCGGCAGGAGGAACAGTACTTCCCGCGGACGGCCGAGGAGGAAAGTTACGAGCCTCATTTCACCTATCACGGCTTCCGTTATGTCGAAATCACCGGTATGGCCGAGAAGCCCGTGCTGACCACGATCGTGGCCCGCGCGTTCCACTCCACGCCGCCCATGGCCGGCGAATTCGAATGTTCCAGCCCGCTGCTCAACAAGCTCATGACCAATATCGTCTGGACGCACCGCGACAACATGCACAGCGTGCCGACGGACTGCCCGCAACGCGACGAGCGCATGGGCTGGATGGGCGACATGCTGGTGTTCGCGCAGCCCGCCTGCTTCAACATGGACATGGCCGCGTTCTTCACCAAGTGGGTCCAGGACATCCGCGATGACCAGGCCGAGGACGGGCGCTACCCGGACTTCGCGCCGCATCCGTTCGATCCCAACAAGCTCTTCTCCGGCGTGCCCTCGTGGGGCGACTGCGGCGTGGTCGTGCCGTGGCGGATGTACGTGAACTACGCCGACAAGGAGGTCCTCGAGAAGCATTTCGAGTCCGCCCGCCGGTGGGTGGACTGGATTCACAAGCACAACCCCAACCTGCTGTGGGCCAAGCAGGACGACGAGATGCGCAGCCGGGGAAACGATTACGGCGACTGGCTCAACGGCGACACATTCAAGCTCGAAGGGTACCCCAAGGGAGAGGCGGAGATCCCCAAGGATGTTTTCGCGACCGCCTTCTTCCAGCACTCGGCCGAGCTGGTTTCGAAGATGGCCCAGGTCATCGGCCGTGAGGCCGAGGCGGCCCAGTACCGCAAACTGGCCGAGGACATCAAAGCGGCGTTCAACAAGGCCTACGTTCAGGCGGATGGCACCGTGCAGGGCAACACGCAGTCGGCTTACGCGCTGGCGCTGAACTTCAACCTGCTGCCGGAGGAAATCCGGCCCGCGGCGGCAAAGAAGATGGTCGAGCGCATCGAGGCCTACAAGAACCACATCTCGACCGGCTTCCACACGACGATCATGCTCATGAACGAGCTGACCCGCAACGGCTACACCGACTGGGCCTACCGGCTGATCAACATCCGGACGATGCCGTCCTGGGGCTACACGATCGATCACGGCGCGACCACCATCTGGGAACGCTGGGACGGTTATGTCGAGGGCCGCGGCGAGAACGGCTACCAGGATCCGAGCATGAATTCGTTCAATCACTACGCCATCGGCTCGGTGGGCGAGTGGATGTATCGCTCGATTCTGGGGATCAATCCGGACGAGTCGCGCCCCGGCTATCGGCACTTCACGCTGTCCCCACGGCCAGGCGGCGGTCTGACCTGGGCCCGCGGCCACTATGACTCCATCCGCGGGCGGATCGTGAGCGATTGGAAGATCCAGGGCCAGTCGTTGGTGCTCAACGTGAAGGTGCCGGCGAACTCGACGGCCACACTGCGGGTCCCGGCGGCGGACATGGCCGCCGTGACCGAGAGCGGCAAGCCGGCGGACGCGGCCGAGGGCGTGAAGTTTGTGAAGATGGAAGAGGGCGCGGCCATCTATGAGCTGGGTTCGGGCTGCTATCGGTTCGTGTCGCGGGGGTATGCGAACAGGTAGCTGGCGAGGTCAGATTGAACTCAATCGGCCGGGTCATGCTGACTTGCATGCCCGGCCGGTTTTGCTTCGGGGCTTGCGATGCAGGGTCACTAGCTTCGCAGCGTTTCAACTCGCCAAGCCCCCACCCTGGCCCTCCCCCGGAGTACCGGGGGACGGGAACTGCGCAGAGCGCCCTGCTTATCAACAAGCTTGTCAACCAGGCTACTCGCGGTAGCCAGTCACTTTTCTGGGCAGTTCCACTTCGCAGCGGTGGATGTCCCAGGTGTAGGCTTTGTCCTTGAAGCCGGCGCCGGAACTGTAGAAGAGCGTCGCCCGGTGATCGCGGATCAGTATGCGGCCTTCGGGGTCGGTGAGGAAGCGCGGGAAGAGACGCTCGCGCCAGGTGGGGTCGCGCGGGTCAGAGATGCGGACCTGCGGGAACACATCTTTGGGATGCTGTGCGTTGGCGTCTGCGTTGAACACACCTGAGCGGCTGGCGAGCAGGTTCAGGTTTCCCGTTCCATAGGCTGGTCGGACCAGGTAGAAGACATCGCCCAGGTATTTCACGTCGGTCTGGGCGAACCGGGCCACCGCACCGCTGGGAATCTGCGGGCCCGGGGCCAAATCCTCTCGGAACACTCGGGCGTTTTTGAACCGCGGATTGTCGGCCTCGACGCGCACGATGAAATCACCCGGACCGTTGCACGAGTCCACGTAGTGCAGGACGAACCGGCCGTCGCGGTAGAAGACCGACGGCTGACCCAGGCCGTAGCGCTGACGGCCGGGACGTTTGTTGGCTTCGGGGGCGGCGATGATGGGGAGGGGGCTGCGATTGTCCGGATGTTTGCGCCACGTTCGGCCATTCTCGGAGGTCGCGACGAAAACCTGCGCATGGTATTCGTTGCCGACGGCCGGCTTGCCGTTCGCATCCCGGTGAAGCTTGAACTCGCAGGAGGTCTCATAGTAGAGGTACCAGGTGCCATCCACCCGGATGACTGAGGGGCAGCCCACGTGCATGCGTTCATGGGCGCTCTCGGCCGGGCCGATCACCAGCAGTGGGCCGGGAGAATCTGGTCCGTATGCCTCGGGGGGGCCGGAGAAGTCTTCACCATCCAGGTGCCACGTCGTGCCATCCCGGCTCTCGGCGTAGTAGATCCGGTCGCCGTAATCCGGGTAGGTGAATTCGAAGCGTTCCCCGTCGGGGAGAAGCCCGGCATAAGGAAAGCGCTTGGCGTTCGATCCGCCCAGGCGCACGAACCACATGCGGTACAACTCGCCGTCGTAGACCACCGACGGAGCCCAGTCGTATCTTCCGGTGCCCGGGTCGTCGGTTTCCCGTTGAACGGCGAGCACGTTTCGTGCATCGACGACAGTGCCGGCGGGTTGGGTTGCAGGCGAGACGTCGCTCAAGCCAGTGCCAAGCGTTGCCAGGGCGAACACCGCAAGTGCGTATTGCATGTCAGGGTCTCGGCTGAAGCTTGAACTCGACGGTCTGCTGATCGAGTACGGCGGGCGGCTTGTCCTTGAACAGACGGCGCTCGGCGTCGTCGCTGATGTCCCGGACGGTCAGGCGGCACAGGCGATCGGGGGAAAGATCGGCCAGCGACAGGCGCACGAGATTGCCGTCGACGCGTGCGGCGGTGATCCGGCCGTCTGAAAGCGCGTAGTGGGCGAGATCAGCGGCTGTCTTCGCCTGCACGCGCTTGTCGAACACCAGCAACACACCGGCCTTATCCGGCCGGACTTCAGCGATCCGCGGCGGGTCGGTGTAGATGTAGTCGCCGATGAAGTACTCGTAGAACGTCGTGCTGGTCACGCCCACCTTGCGGCAAGACCTCTCGAAGGCTCGGATCCATGCCCAACCGCGGCGGTTCCCAGGCTTGGAGCCGGTGTCCGCCTGGATCATGAGCGGCACGTCCGGGGCCTGCGCCCGGATCTGCTCGACAAATGGCCGATAGCCTTGCACGTAGTCAGACGGCAGCTCCGGGCGCAGCCAGTCGGGCCAGTGCGTCTGCAGACAGTGCAGATCGGGCTTCACGTCGCGGACGATTGCGCCCGCATCCTCGCCGCTGTCCTCCAGAACGCGCTTCACGCCGTCCGGTCCCAGGAGCGCCAACGTCCAGGTGCAGACCTTCACGCCCGGCGCCGATTCCCGGATGCCGCCGGGACCGTTGACGAGGTCGTTCAGAAAGCCGCGCAGGCTCGCCTCGCGGAAGACGAGCCATTTGCGCCACAACTCAGGGTTCCGCTGAGGCGATTTCGCGGAATCGCTGTTCAGAATATCCGGCAGGTCTTTCTCCTCGGGGAACTGACGCCGGAAGGTCTGGCCACACGCTTCGCAGAAGCACGCGTAAGCCGGGCTCTCCGTTCCGGGGTACTCGGGCCAGTGCGGCTCCATAATGTCGATGCCGTCGAACATGTATTCCCTGAGCACGCGCGCGATCTGCCGTTTCTTCCACGCGCGGTAGTCGGGATTATTGAGGCATAGCCGTGTGTACCCGTCTGCCAGCGGATTGCCCGTCAGGTCGCTGCGGGTGACCATCCGCCAGGCTTCCCAACCAGGCGGCAGGTCCACGCGCGAGTAGGTGCCGTTGCCGAACGTGGCGTACCACACGGCGATGCCCTCCTCGTGGAAGGCGTCGATGAGCCGCGGATTGATGCGGCTGTCGGCCGTGACGATGTACCGGGCGACGCGGTAGCCGTTGACCTTGACCTCGGTGGCGATGCTCTCCGGCGAGCGGTCCTGGTAGTAACCGAAAAGGGGATCGATCTGGACACTTTGCCCATACGGAGGCCGCTCCCGCTCGACGGGGTCGAGTCGGTGCGAGCCCCGCGCAGCGGGGAGCGAGGCAGCGGAAGCCGGTGCGGTAGAGGCCACTTCGGCGGCCTTTCCTTGCAGGCACACGGACAGGCCCAGCAGCAGTGCTGATTTGAGACGGGCACTCTCCCGAATGATCGTCCACCGGTGACCAGAACCCCCCCTGCCCCCCCTTTGAAAGGGGGGGAGGCGCACACAGCTCGCGAGCGGGGCGATGGACTTCACTCCACTACCTCCAGCCAACCCAGCGATGTCGGCACGTGGAAGTCCGGTTCCTCGGTCTTGGGATCGATCCAGCTTATCCATTCTTCAATCGGCGGCGGGCCATCCAGCTTCCGGCCGCGGGTGTGGATGGACTCACGCTGCACGACGGGCCGGCCGCTGCGGTCGTGGCTGAACTCGGCCCGGTAGATTCCGAAGCGCACCTTCGTGCCCGGTCGTAACCGGGGAAGCCCCAGCTTCTCGAGACTATCGAGTGGAATGCGGCCTTCCACCGCGTAGCCGCCAGGAGCGGGAGCGCCCTTCGCCTCCAGGCCCGCAAGTGTCCACTTCCGGTCGAAGCGCCGGTAGTAGCACGCGGCATAGTCGAACGCCCGCCCGCGCGAATCGATCTCCATGCAGTAATATTCCTGCATGCGGTCATCGCGGCCGAAGTACATCTCTACGCGGTCCTCGAGCACGGCGTCTTCCTCGTCGCGAAGCTTATCGAGCACGACGATGTCCGCGTCCTGCACCCGGAACGCAAAGTAGAAGTGGCTCGCGTCGCAGAACGCCCGGAACTCGGTTGGCGGAGCGGGCTCCCGCTTCCAGGGGAAAACGAAGTGTTTCTCGACGTGGGCCCTCGACCATGCCGGTTCGTCGATGCGCCCGTCCAGAACAATACCGGCATCCGACAGCTTCACGGCCCGGTAAGTGGTCTCGCTCGGCGGTCGCGGGCAGAAGTCGTCCTCGAGCACCCGGATGCGCAGCGGCCCCTGCATGGTGGTGATCCACAGCTCGCCGGGCACGTGCTCGTAGACGTATGGATAGGAGAGCCAGTGACGGCCTTCCGGCTCGCCTTTGTTCGCCGGATCGTGGGCGATGACCACCGGTTCGGTCCAATGCTGCCCGTCGTCTTCTGAAAACGCCAACGAGAGTTGCTCCCGACGGCCGGTCTTCTTCTGGGGATCGACGTAACGGTTCCAGAGCAGGACCAATCGGCCGCTCTGCAGCCGGCGCAGTTGCGCGGGCGCATCGCTCGTCTCGATCTGTGAGGGGCGGATGTCCCTCCAGGTCAGCCCCTCGTCTTCTGAGAAGGCCTCGGAGAACCGGCCGCGGGGCGTGCGGATGAGCATCCAGACACGGCCGTCGCGAAGCTGGGCCAGCGCCGGCTCAATGGCGCCGCCATGATCGCCGTAGCCGCCGTACTCACCCAGGTCGATGGTGTTACTGCGCTTCCAGCTCTTGCCGTCGTCATCGGAGACGAGCGTGAAACAGGCATGCCGGCCGGGGTTGGCCACCGCGTCCTGGCTGCCCAGCACAATGCGACCACTGCGAAGTTGAATCATGCTTCGCAACGCGCCGCTGTAGCCCTCCTGAATGAGTTGCGGTTCGCTCCAGGATTGGCCTTCGTCCGTGCTGCGGATGACGTACACCGGCAGCCGGCATCCCGGCTGCGGACCGCCGCGGGCCTGGTCCCAGCGGAAAGCCATCTCTTTGTCGTTGAGAAACGCCAGGATCAATGTCCCGTCGCGCGTGCGCAGCAGGGCCCGCTCGGGTCGGACGCGGTATTTATCGGGCTTGTCGAACAACGGCCGTGGCGACCACGTTTTGCCGTCATCCGTGCTGACCAGTGCCCGGCTCTCGTCTACCGCCAGGATGCTTCCGTTGCCCAGCTTCGTGAACGGCCCCATGAGCGTCGTGGCCAGCGGAGAAGCTTTCGGGTGCAGCAGGATACCCTTCTCCCCGAGGCGGGCCTCGGTCATGGATGACGCACCGAGCGTCCCCACAAACACAACCAGGGCGAGTGCTCCTTCGAATTGACGGCTTCCGCGTCGACGACTTCCGCTCTGATGGCCGCCACTTTGACGGCCGCCACTTTGACGGCCGCCACTTTGACGGCCGCCACTTTGACGGCTTCCGCTCTGGCGGCCGCCGCTTTGACGGCCTGCGCGATTCTGTAGCGGCCGGCCTCCGTGCCGGCCGTTGAGCGCACGGATTATTCCGCCGCGAATGGTGCGTCTCTGGTGTCCGGTACCCCCCCCAATCCCCCCTTCAAAAGGGGGGGAGAGGAAGCAGTCGGGGAACTGAGGGATTGGATCGGGCACAAGTGACGGCATGGCGCGCCTCCTGAACAGGAATCGTCGCGGATTGTAACCCGAATGTCGGCCGTACACAGGGGTATAGCGGCGCGCTGCGGGAGGGGTCCGCGACCTGAGCGGGGGGGCCAGAGCCCTGAGCGCAAGCGCGGGGGACTCGGTTGCAGCAGGGCCTTCGGCGGTTCGACCCCTCGCTTGCGCTCAGGGCTCTGAAGAGCCGCATCGCCTGAACGGTCACGGACCCGGTGGGAGGTGACGGCGCTTGCACCCGCTTGTTGTGGAGCCGCAGATCGGGTATCAATTCCCCTGCAAGGGCCGTTTACATTTCCACATACGCGATCGGAGGCGAAACCATGAGCATGCGCTTCATGAAGACCGTTTCGACAGCAGGTGCAGGCGTTCTCGTCACGGGCGTACTGGCCTTACTGAGTATCGGCGCTCAGGCGGAGGAGGCTCCCAAGGGCAGCCCCGACCGGGTAGCCGCTATCCGACACATCATGGCCGGCATCCACGGTCCGCACTGCGGCGCCATCGGCCAGTTGCTCAAAGGTGAGGGTCCCAAAGACGACAAGGCGTGGGGCGAGGTGCTCATGCATGCGGCCCTGCTCAATGAGAGCGGTCATCTGCTCATGCAGAACGGCCGATGCCCCGATGGAGTGTGGGCCGACGCGACGGCCGCACTGCGGAAGGGCACCTCGGGGCTCTTCGCGGCCGCCGGCAAGAAGGACCTCGCGGCGGCTCAGGACAGCTTCAAAGAAGTGACCACATCCTGTCAGTCCTGTCACGCGAAGCACAAGAACGCGCCGGCCGCGACGGTGGCCGCTGCGCCGGCACCGGCTCCTGCACCTGCGCCGGCTGCACCCGCACCGGCCGCCGCCCCAGCGCCGGCTGCCGCTCCGGCTGCAAAGCCCGCGCCCCAGCCGGCTCCCACGGCCGCCGCTGCTGCGCCGGCACCGGCCGAGGTCGCGGTTCGCGTCGCCACCATTCGTCATCTCATGTCCGGTTTGAATCAGCCCAACTGTGCGGGGCTGGGTGAGGCCCTCAAGGGCGAAGGCCCCAAGGATGAGAAAGCCTGGTCCGATGTCGTTCGTTTCGCGGCTCTGCTGAACGAAGTGGGCTTCCTGCTGCTCGACAACAAGCGCTGCCCGGACGAGGTCTGGAAGAACGCGGCCGTCAACCTCCGCGAGAACGCCGCCAAGGTCGTTCACGCCGGCACCATCAAGAACCTCGACGACGCCCGGACCGGTTTCAAGGGCGTAGCCAGTGCCTGCGGCGCATGCCACCAGGTGCACAAGAAACCGGCGTCCTGATTCGTCTCCGTGCGACTTAACGACGTC
>BTUC01000015.1:0-34592 GCA_045863575.1 Phycisphaerae bacterium | reverse complement strand
GTCCAGCACAGTCCCGTCCGGAAGGCCCGCCGGAATCTGAAGACCCAAGGTCTCTACGATGCCGCTCGCTCCCGCCTCGCGGGCGTCACCAGCGGGCGCAAGCACGGTGTCGAATCTGACTTTGCTGACCTCCTCCGACAAACCGGTGCCTTGTGCGGGAACGCTGTTATCGAACAGGCCGTCGTTAGCCACCCAGCCGTGCGCAGCGTATTCCCGCGAGGTCACCCAGACCGATGTCGCGGACCCGGAAATACTGAATTCCAGTGAATAACTCAACCCGCCGAGGCTGAAATCTGTGTTAGCCGCAACGATCTCGATTGTCACCCACGCCGGGCTGGATGCGTGATCAGGTCCGTCAATGGCAAGATTCAGCACCGGCGCACCGGCTGCCGACGGCGCCAGCCATGCCAGCGCCACGAGCAGCGCGCGTGCCACACTCCAGACTGATGTGCTCATCTCTCTCTCCCTTCTTGTGTCAACTGGGCTTGCGGACTCCTCGGGTCGGGCACCAGAACCCGTCCAGCAGCACAAGTCCGCGCGGCCCACCTCTTCCCTTCAGGTTCACGCATTCAAGTTTCCTGTCTATGACAGGACATTAGACAATCCCCGATGCCTCAGCATCCTTTCGGCCGCCAGTGTTCGGGCAAAGACGTGCCGCTCAGGGGCAACTGGCAGCGATCCCTCCATTTTTGTTCTTGACCGCCAGGAGATCCTGCGCATTGATCAGACCATTCCCGTTCACGTCGTAACGGGCATTGCTTGCATCGACGGTCTGACCAATTCGCAGCTGGACGGCCAGCAAGTCCTGCGCGGTGACGGTGCCGTTGCTGTTCGCATCGCCGGCCAGGGCGGAGATGCACAGGGTGCGGCTTCCGGTCAGGGAACCGCCGGTGGCTGACTGCACCCCCGGCCCCACCTCGATCGTGAAGGTGTCGGCATCTGGCAGTGCCTGCGAGAAGAGCACCGTCATCTGCTGACCGCCAGGTTCCAACGCCGGGATTCTATGGATGAGTGAGGATAAGTCTCCAGCCTTAGACCCGTTTACTGTTACCGCACCCGTACCCACGGTGGCTGGATCCAGGGCCTGGTCAAACGTGAGCCGGAGTTCCCTGATTCCCGCGGTCCGACACTCAACATAGCCATCACTGATCGGGTTGTGCAGCTTGCCAGCCGGACCGTGCAGGGCGGCCAATTCCCAGGCCGTGATGGTGCAGGGCGGTACAGTTATGACTACAGTCGTTTCGGCTGGTGCGGACATGCACCCATTCACCGTGACCGTAACGCTGTACATTCCAGCTGCCCCTACGTCCACATCCGTGATGACTGGATTCTGCTCGGTTGAAACAAAACCGCCAGGACCCGTCCAGGAGTAACTTGCGCCCGGTATACTCGTTGCGGTCAGGTGCAGACTGTCGCCCACGAGAAGCGGCGCGTTGCTGCCAGCTGCAGGAGAGGGGGGCAGGGGCGTAATCCCCACGTCGAGCGTTCCGGCCGGTGTTGCACAGCCGTCTTTCAATGCAGTTGCACTCAAGCTGACCCTGCTGCCCGGCCCCGGAGACCAGACGATGGAGGTTCCTGCCGCCGGAGCGACAATCGTCCCGCCAGCTATTGCCCACTCATAGACCGCACCGGGAGCCGGCTCGGAGATGAAAGCCGTATGGCCCGTTGAGCCTGAGCAGACCAGATCAGGAGCGATGATAATCGGGGCCGGGACGCGCGGGAGCCGGGCAATCCAGGTCTCGACCTGCGCGGTTCCGCCGGACTGATGATATCCAAACCCCACAATCGTGGTACCGTCGGCGGACACGGCGGTGGCACAATTGAGATCCCAGGGTCCGGGATCAACGCCATAACTCAGGAGGACGTCGCGCACACGGCGCATACCATGGTCGGCATCCCACATGAAGGCTTCGGTTGCCGAAGGGAACACTCCTGCGGCGCCGACGACCACGGCACCATCCGCGGAGGTGTCGAGAGCTGTGCTGTAGTCATCCCCTTCGTGCAGATAGCCCAGGCCGGTCATCACACCATCTTGCCAGCGAAATGCCTGGCCCTTTCTATCGGTTCCACTCCGCCCTACGACCACGCTGCCATCTGCCGATACTCCATATGCAAAGCTGACGGTATCACCTGGATGCAGAAATCCCAGGCCTTCCGATGCGTGGTCCTCCCACCGAGCAGCCTCCACCTCCCCACCCAGGCCACTATACGAGAGGGGCATGGATCCGCTGTACCCGACCGCAACGCTGCCATCCGCAGCGACGTCGAAAGCGTTGCTGGCCTTGTGTTCAGGACTCAGATAGCCTAACGGCGTCATTACCCCGTCATGCCAGCGGAAGGCCTGCTGCTCCTTGAAAGGAAAGGAGTGCCTGCCGCTGAAGCCGACCAGCACGGACCCGGTTGCAGATGCGGCGTAGGCCACACTCTGCGACTCATAACCGGGCAAAGATCCCAGGCTGGCAATCACGCCATTTTCCCAGCGGCACGCCACGGGGCTGGGGGCAGGCCATGCCGCCCAGGTAAGGCCGGCAGACACTTTGCCGTCTCCGGAGAGCGCGAGCGACCAGCTGCCTGATCCTCCCTCGAGGTTATCCAGGGGAGCGCGGGCACCATCCTGCCAGACATAGCTCTGAGCGGCAGTACCCATCCCGGTGTACCCCACGACCCTGTTTCCGTCATCCGAAACGTTGTGGGCAGGCCGAGGATCCGCATCCCAGAAGTTTGAATCGATGCTTGAACCCGAGTTCGCCGGACGGTCTCCCAGGCCCTGGAAGCTGGCCGGTGTCACCACGCCATGAACGTGGACTGTAATCTCCGCACAAGCCCAACTCGTACAGTCGCTGGTTGTGCTTCGGCTGCGGGCGTAATACGTGGTTGTTGCGGCGGGTGCAACAGCCGGCGAAGAACCACCCGGAAGCGCCGGACCGTCGCACGCTGACGCGGACCACTCGACGACTGCCTCATCGGGAGCATCAGCATTCAGCTGGACAGTCTGGCCTGAGCAGATGGAGTCGTGCGAAGCACGGGCATTTGAAGGTGCCGCCAGTGAACAGGAAAATGTGACGACCGCCACTGGCCCAAAAGCTGACGGGCAGCTTCCCGACGCGTCGAAGGAGGCTTGTACGTCCACCAGGGAAGTACCCGTCATCGGAGCGGTCAGTGTTGCCCACTGCGATCTCGTCTGCCAGGCCGGATCGGGTCCCATTGTTCCGTCCGGCTGGAAGAAACTGGCGTTGTTGAAACGGAAGGCGTAGAAGAGCTCATCCGGATCGTCCAGGTGATTGCTGACCTGGAATGAATCGGCAGTCACATTCGTAACAGCGGGAATACCAGGAGATGGCGGCGAGGCGCAGTCCTGGCAGCCCCAGAGCGTAATATTGTCTCTGCCGCCGGCCGCGACTAGATCTTCACCGAACGGAATCAGTGCCCACTTCCAGCTAAGGTATGAACCGGGACCGAGTGAACTCCAGCCAGCTCCATCCCACCGACTGACAAACCCCCTTGGAATGAACGTGCTGGTATCGTTGAACCCTGCGGCGTAGAGCATACCCTTGTTGACTGTCAGCGCGGTCAAAGCGCCATCAAGCTGGCCGCCCAACGGAGTCCAGAGGGTGCCATCCCAGAGGTATACCTGGGTGACCCTGTTCTGCTCGGTTTCCAGGATCAATGCCACCGCCAGCTTTTCATCGAATTCGCACAGCCGCACCAGACTTGAGGTTTGACCGCCCCCGGGCGGGAAGTCTGGGACGGGATTCCATGACACACCCTCCCATTGCATCAGATAGGGTGCACCCGATCCTACAGATCCAGCGGCGAAGAGCTTCTGGCCAACAGCCGCCGTGGACAGAACCGGGCCCTCGAGACCGCTGCCCAAGGGTGACCACTCCAGACCATCCCATTGTGCGATGTTGTTCACGGTGATGGCACCGGCCGCGGTGAATGAACCGCCTGCGACGAGCTTGCCGCCATATTCAGCAAGTGTGGTGACGCCCCCGAACTGGCCTTGAGCTGCCGTCACGCCTCCGCCCAGGGTGGACCACTGTGAGCCGTCCCATTGCATCAGGTTGTCTACACCCTGCGAGCGGCCCACTACCAGCTTGCCGCCGTAGACCGCCATGGATACAGGCGGCCATGAGCCCGGAGCGGCTGTGCTCAGGCCGCCTCCCAGCGGGGTCCAGCGGTCACCATCCCATTGAGCAATATTGGCAGCTGGGACGCTGCCGATGAGCCCAAATGAACCTGCTGCGATCAGCTTGCCCCCATAAACAGCCAGACCACCCACGAAGCTTACGACGTGCCTGCTCAAGGAAGTCCAGCCCACAAACTCGCAGGCGGCGTTGGCAACATCGAACGCTTCTGAGACTCCGGATGCGAGACCCTCGGTCGTTGCCACCAGCGTGTAGCCGCTCCCCGGCTGGCTGATGACCAGATCGCTGAAGGTCGCCACGCCATCGACCACCGGAACGACCAAGGTTCCGCTGAGCGTGGCACCCGGCGGGCTGCTGCCCAGCTGTACGGCCACAGTCATGCCCGACGTCTGCACCAGCGTGTCCTCCTCGTCCAGGACAAACACAGTAACGGAGGGCGCCAGGATCACGCCTGAAGGACTGCTGGTCGGTTGCTGCCCGAAAGCCAGCTTCGACGGCGTCGGCACAGGGATAGCCAGGTCCATCGTGTCCACGGACCCCGGCGAGACGACAATAGTGCGTGCGAGCAGCGAGTCCGTTGCACCGGTCGGGCGGAGTTGACTGGCCACGAAATACGCCTCGCCGATGCCAGTTCCCAAGACGTCGACTCGGAATGTCTCGCCCTGGTGACCCTCAATTCTGAGAATCTTATGAGCGTCGCTGCGATTCAGAACGGCTGTCGGATCAGACTTGGAGTCGTTTTCCCAGTCGGCCCAATACGACACGCCCGGAATCTGGGCCACTTCCGACCCGGTTGCCGGATCGAAGCCCGTCCGCCGCCCGAGTGAGTCGGTCACAAGGAGCTCCGCGGGCGACCACAGCGAGCCTGTTACTACCCCCGGGTTTCTGTTGAAAGCGGCTGGCTCAAAGAAATCCACATACTGGACTGCACCTTTGGCTGCTGTAACATCATCCAGGTACTGTCTCCCTCCGTCTCCAGGATCCGCAACCTGGATCCGCCGACGATTACTTTCGAACAGGACGTTGTGAGCCACCACTGTATGCTTGGGCACGCGGACGGCCACAGGCACATTGGAGCATATGAGGTTCGCGATCACCTCGGTTACACGGGTTGCCTGGTCACAAGATGTCTGCGCACCTCTCATCATCTCTGCCACGCTCAAGTGAACACGACGCCAGGGACCCGAGCCGGGGTAGCGGCGATTCAGTTCTTCAACTGCAAGGTCCCAACTGACGTCGTTGGTCTTCCATCGGCAGTCCTCCGGATGCGGGCTACATCCCTCCTTGCAGGGACCCCTGTTCGCGAAGATATCAAGCCAGCCATTCACTTCTGGAGGCGTGAGGGACTGAGACGCAGCCAGCGCGTTAACCATCATGGTGAAGCTCGTCAGGACGCAGCCGGCCTTATTAATTGTGTACTGCTCGGCCTTGTATTCACAAGGCACCTGTCGTTTTTCACCTAACCCAACACAACCCCATCCATAACTTGGCGGGCAGGTGTCTTGAGACAAACGTAGCACCTGCCATTCCCGTTCTACGCGCGGAACCAATTTGAGCGTGTTCCCGATCTGTTCGATGGAATAAGACGGGTCAAACGTCGTGAACTGAGCATCGAGACCGTCTGATGCGGTCAGAAATGGGATTTCCTTGATTCCGCTGCGGGCGCGCCAGCGGATTCGGATTGCCCCTCTCAGCGTCGCCTTTCCGTTGATGGCGATTTCATCATGCCGGTTCTCATCTTCACCGGCGACGTCGATCTCCAGGACGCCGTCATCTGCCTGCTCGTAATCGCCTTCGATTCTGATCTTACCAAACACCTTCGGCTCGCCGGTTCCAAAATCGCACGCACCCTCCGCTTCGAGCGGGAAACCGGGACTGAGCGTACCCTCGTTGAGAACCTTGCCAGCGGTGGTCCTGATTGTGCCTTTACCCTCCACACGTCCTTTCCTGATGTTTGCCGTGCCGCCTGATTTCGTGATCTCGAGCACCGCGTCCGGCAATTCGAAGTCACCGCTGTCGAGCCCTCCCAGGACAGTACTCGACCTGTCCTCGTTCTGGACATAATCGTGCTCCTCAACCTTCAACGTGCCCGACCCCACCGCGACCTTCCCGGCGTTAATTATGGGTACGCTGATTGTGCTGGGGGTCGAGTCAATACTGTTGGCCGTCAGGGTGCCGTTCTCTCTGATGTGTAAGGAGCCGCCCCCGCTGATCTCCCCTGAAAACCCGAGTCCGCCCTCAATGCTGATGGCTCTGTCGGTTTCAAGGTCACTGTTGACATCGAGGGTTCCACCGGCGATGCTGAGACCTTCACGCCAGGTGATGCCGTGAAGTCCCCGGAGCTTACCCTGAACACCGACACTCAACAGATCCGCTGTTATGCTCGCACCCTCTAACAGCTCCAGGGTCCCGTAGCTTACATTGAACTGGCCGGCAACGACATTCGCGCCGGCGAGAGTTCCGCCGAATGCAACGCTGACAAGCCGTGCCTCAACGGAACCTTGCGTATTCAATATGCCGGTGCCGAGGATTTCTACCACATCAGCGGTGATGTCGCCTTGCCCGCCCAGCTGTCCGCTGATGATCAGCTTTTCAACGTGGTGAGACTCTGCGACGGTCACGCTGTGGCTGACACCCGCCGTATCGCCTGAGCCGGGCGGGCTGTCCTGGAACTGAGAACAGATGCCTTCGTAACAGCTGACCGTGTCTCCTGTGCAGGTGTCGCGCTCACAGAAAACACAGTAAGCAGGATTATCATCCTCCGGGCATCGCGTACTCCCGGGCTCTTGATACTGATCGTAACAGTTCCAGGTACAGATGCCGTTCCAGGGACCATCGTGCTTGCTGCCAATAGTGTTCTCCTGACCGAACGCAACATTCGCCACTACCCACCCGACCATGACAGGAACCAACAGTAACGATTCCGCGCACCGAGATAGCAGCATCGAATTCTTCCTCCCATGCGGACACTTCACCGGCTCCTGACCGAATCCGGCCGCACGCCATCTGCAGCGATGACGGGGTGCCCCGGGAAGTGCGCCAACACGCGCTGTCTGACACTGTGCGGCCGGACCCCGGCCGGCAGCCCCCCTGTCCCGAGGTGGTTGCAGATATTTGGTTATGGCCGCCCGAACGCGCCCGTGCCTCTCCGTCTGCGTTAGGGTATTCAGAGAAGAAGCACGAGATGCCTCTACTTCAAAGTACGCATGGGCCGGCCGGTTCTTACGGGGCAGGCGTGCAAAAAAAGGCCGGATCTTGAGTGTACCGACCTCCGGCTGATCTCGTGGAAGCGGTTCTGATCATCAGCATGGGTGTGCATCCCACGAGGGCTTATCCAGCCAGAGCGAGCCGTTCGCATCTCCGATCTGGTCAAACATCAGCTCATCCGCCGTGGAGACGGCGATTCCCGGGCGAAGCTGAAACCACCAGCGGCCCTGCACCCACCGTGCGTAGCCGGTGCGACGACGCCACTGGTCCGCATTCCAGGACTCCAGCTCCCCGAACAGAACTGGGTCCAGGCGATGCGGCGGCGCCTCAATCACCAGCCCTTGCGGCATCCAAAACGCGCGGTCACCGGTGGCGACCAGATGCTCCCGATGGGAATGGCCTGTTCGGATGCCCAGAAACAGTTCGGAATTGATCACCTTCGCGAGAACCTGCTCGCCTGCCGGCTGATACATCAGGCGCGACTTCTCATCGCGGCGCAGAGCGAGCAGGCAGGCGGCATCCACCTCGGCCATGCCATACGCGTGCAGCACGGCGCATCCCGCTCCGGCTTCCTCAACCGTCTGGCGGATCGCCCGTTCGCAGGAAAAGGGACAGGTGTAGCCGCCGATGACAATCAGGAGGCGTGGCGGAAAGGCCAGTTCGAGGGTGCGGTGCCGAATGAGAAAGTGCAGCATCGGCAACGGCTGGCCCAGGATGACGGCCGGGGCGTCGCATGCGTGCGCCAGAAGCAACCCACGTGACACGTTCTGCGGACGCAGGTAGGTGTCGATAAAAACAGCAGACGGAAAGGCCCCGATTGCTGCGGGGTAACAATTGATCACCACTGGGGTCTCACCACTCAGGAGTGGGATGAGCTGGGGGAACAACTCGAGCACACGCAGCAGCCTATCCTGCGCGGCCTGCTTGACGACCCGGTACGTCCAGGGGTTCAGGTTCGCGCTGCCCGCGGAGTAGGACAGCACCGTCCCCTGGCAGGGACGATTCGGTCTGCACTCACGCGCTAACACGCATTGCCTCCTGACTCGAAGCTGCCGGCCGACTGCGCACATCGGGCGCCAGGGACACGAACGGCCGAAGATCCTCCACGGCGAGGCCGTCGTTTAAATGCTCAAATACGTGCTGGATGGGTGTTGCCCGATCCCGATGTGCGGGAAATACCATGACATGGCTGGGAGTCCCCCAGAGCGGGTGCGTGAAGAAGCTGTCCTGGACCAGACAGTACCCAAACCGCTGGTAATAGCTGATTGCCCGCTCATGCACGTCAATGATGTCGAGCCGAGAGCCGTGACGCCTGATCGCTTCTATCCATGCTGCTTCGACTAACAACCTGGGCACGCGCAACGAAGCATCGACGTCGGGCAGGCAGCAGAACCGGGACGCAGAGGCGATGCGTGACCGAAACGCCACGACCAGCGCCTCAGGAAAGTAGTCCTCGCAATCCAGCCGGCCTGCTGTGGCGGGTGTTACCCGAAGAGACGCCACCGGTCGACCATGCAAATAAGCGCAATACAGGTGTGAGTACGCGTCGACGGCATCGGCTGCGTCGAAGGTGTTTCGCCGATAGACGCGAGCCCGTACCTCGCACACGTCATTATAATGCGCGCTGTGGACAGCCAGGGATTCGATATGGATGCCAGCGGCCAGAACGTGTTCGTGGTTTCTGGCGTGGACGAGATGCAGATCCTTGTGAGACCGGGAATAAAACGGTTCGGGCACGACCTTCAAGCTCCTTTCCAAGACGGAAGTCCTTCTTCCAGGCGCCGCGGAACCTGTGCCGCGGGTCAGGTGGTCACTGTGTTCGACAGCCCCTCCGTGACCGGAGAAAAATGCTCGACCGAAAACTCTCCACCACGACCACCGCACCGGGGCCTGAGCGCGCACGCGCTCCCTGGCACCGCCCGGCCGGACCCCGGCCGGCCGTCGCCCCCCCTGCCCGAGGTGGTTGCTGATATTGGGTTATGACTGCCCGATCGCGCCCGCGCTTCCCCATCTGACCCTGGGTCTCGGAGGGATGCACGAGATGCCTCTACCACCGAGTACGCATCAGCCAGCCGGATCTTACGGATCGTTCCTGCAAAAAAAATCCTGGTCTTTACTTTGCCGCCCTCCTGCTGGTATTCTGGACGGGGTTGAATACGACTCGGGCCAGCCTGATCCAGCGCATCAAGAATCTGGAGGACTCGCGATCATGGGGCGAGTTTGACTCCATCTATCGGCCGTTGCTGCGCCGGTTTGCCGCCGCGCGAAAGCTGGACCGGATCGACGCGGAGGAGGTCGCCCAGGAGTGCATGGCCGCCATCGCTGAACACATCAACGGTTTTGAGTACCAGCCCTGCAAGGGCACCTTTCGCGGCTGGCTGCTGACCATGGTCAACAACCGGATCAACAGCCGCCTGCGCAAGCGGGAGATCGTCACGGCCGACACCGACCAGCTCGACGGGCTGGTCTCCCCCCTGAAGGGGCCGGCCGAGTTGTTCGAGCTGTTCTGGATGGAAGAGCACTTGCGGGCGTGCATGGAGGCTGTGCACGCTGAAACGCCCGAGCAGAGTTTTGCCGCTTATGAGATGTACGTCCTGAAAGGGCTGCCGGCCGAAGAAGTGTGTGCGGCAACGGGCCTGAAACCCAACCTGCTTTACCAGATCAAGTTCCGGGTCAACAAGCGCGTTCTTCAGAAGTTCCGGGAGCTCGTCGGGACGGAAGAGGCCGATGCGTGGCTGTCTGAGTATAGATGAACTGGAACGGCTGCACGCCGGTCAGTTGGACGCGTACCATGAGGCGGAGGCGCGCACCCACTTGGTCGGTTGCGCCCTGTGCGCGCCGCGAGACCGGGCGCTGCGGTCGGCCATCGAACGGGTCGGCGAGCGTCTGAGGGGCCTGCCGAGCCTCGACTTATCGTCGGCCGCAGCGAATGCCAGGAAGCCTAAACGACCGGCCTGGTCCGGGTGGCCCGAGATCCCCGGGCATACCGTCCTCGCGGAGATTCACCGCGGCGGCCAAGGCGTCGTGTTCAAGGCCCGCAAGCATTCAACCGGGCGGCTGGTGGCCGTCAAGATCATGCGCGAGGGCCCCTTCGCCGGCGCTCAAGACAAGGCCCGCTTTGAGCGCGAGGTCGCTATCCTGGCCCAGCTCGATCATGCCAACATCGTGACCATCCACGACAGCGGTGCGTGCGCCAGCGGCTTCTACTACGTGATGGATTACGTCGACGGCGAGGCGCTGGACGTCTACGCGGCCGGAAAGGCAGATCTGCGGCAGATCCTGGAGATCTTCCTGACCATCTGCCAGGCCGTCAATGCCGCTCACCAGCGAGGTATTCTACATAGAGATTTGAAGCCCGCCAACATCCGCTTCTCCCCCGGCGGCGAACCGCACATTCTCGACTTCGGCCTGGCCAAGATGGTCCCGGCCGGCCGGCACGAGCGGCACCGTGACGGCATGACCCTGACCGGTCAGTTTCTGGGCAGCTTGCCGTGGGCCTCCCCTGAGCAGGCGAAGGGCGCGATGAGCGACATCGACATCCGAACGGATGTCTACTCGCTGGGCGTGATCCTCTTTGGACTTCTAACCAGCGAGTTTCCCTACCCTGTGGTCGGTAGTACACCGGAGATATTGAACCACATCATCCACACACCGCCCGCCCGGCCGAGCAGCTCGCGCCGCCGGCGCTTCGGAATCAACGATGAACTCGACACCATCACGCTGAAGTGCCTGGCCAAGGAGCCGGAGCGGCGTTTTCAGTCCGCCGGGGAACTGGCCCGCGACGTTGCCCATTACCTGAACGGCGAACCAATCGAGAGCAAACGCGACAGCCGCTGGTACCTGTTCAGAAAGCTGGTGAGCCGTCATCGCGTCGCCACCGCGGTGATCGGCGGCTTCGTCGCACTGCTGGTCGGATTCAGTTCCATGCTGGCGACGATGAACGTCCGGCTCAGTCACGAACGGGATCAGGCACTGGCCGAACGCCGACGCGCCGATGAGAAAATGCAGGAGCAGCTTCGGACGCAGTACGTCCAGAACATCGCTCTGGCCCAGGTGGCGTGCAATTCGTTCCGTTCGGATCTGATGCAGTCGGCGCTGGAGCGAAGCCCTCCCGAGCTGCGCGGCTGGGAATGGGGCCGATTACTCTATGTGCTTGACAATAGCACTAAACGATTTTACACCGAGGGAGGCAATCTGCTGGCCGTTTCCCCGGACCGATCGCTCCTGGCTTCGCAGCGGGGCACGGGCCGCATCGTCGTCCGGGAAACGAATGAGTGGCAAACTCTGCTCGACCTGCCGGTTCACGATTCACCTCTGACCTCGCTCACGTTCTCTCCGGACGGCCAGAAGCTCATCTGCTACTGCGTGGGCGGTCAGGTTCGGGCCGTTGATCTGAAGAGCCACAAGCGCGGCCCGCACCTCAAACTGCTTCGCGCCCTGGGATCCCCGGTCTCTTCACCAAGCGGCTGGCTGGCCGCCATCGGCCCAGCAGGCCAGAGCACCGGCATCCAAACCTTCACCTGGCCGGAGGCTTCGCCCATCTGGACGACGCCCGCGTACGCCACGGCGTTTGTGTGCCTGGCCCTCTCGCCCGACAGCCGCCTTCTGGCCACAGGTAACTCGATCGGGGAGATTGTCCTGCTCGACGCTGCAACAGGCTCGGAAGCGCTGCGATGGAACGCCCATCAGAATGCCGTCCTATCCCTGCATTTTTCACCGGACAGCGAACTTTTGGTATCAGCCTCCGGAGACGGGAGACCAGCCGTCTGGAACAGTCGCACCGGCCAACGCGTGGCCGTTTTCAACCAGCATGCCGGGGCAGTGACCACCGCGTCGTTTGCACCCGACGGCCGTCTCATTGCCTCAGCAGGCGTCGACCGGGCCATCCGGATCTGGACGCTCGATGGCCATCAGAGGCGTGCGCTTCGGGGCCATCATGGCGCGATCACCGCGCTGAGTTTCCTTGATGACGAGAGTCTCGTATCAATCGGCGATGACAGCTACCTGAGAGTCTGGCGCTTCGACCGCAAGCAGGAGGTTCTCACCTGGCAGGTGTCGGCGGCTACCGCCGGCATGTCCTCCTGGGCGCCGGACGGCCGGCGACTCGCCGTGCCTTCAGCCGACGGTCAGGTCACGGTATGGACTAAGGATGAACCCGCAGCGAGGCAGCCACTGCTTCAGATCCGTGCTCACGAGGCGGCCATGACGGCCGTCTTTTCGCCCGATGGAACCATCCTGGCGACGAGCGGAGCAGAGGGGGCGGTTCGTCTGTGGGATCCGGCCACCGGCGCGGAGCTGGCGACGCTGAACGGCCACGCACGAGGGGTGCCCGGACTCGCCTTCGTACCCGGCCGATCGCTGCTGGTCAGCGGTAGCTGGGATGGGACCTGCCGGATCTGGGACTTGACCACCCGGCGGCAGTCAGCCGTATTGACGCACGATGACGAAGTGTGGGAGGTGGCGTGCTCGCCGGATGGGCGTTGGATCGCCAGTGGCGGAAAGGACCGCGCGGTGCGCGTGTGGGAGGCATCAACCGGCACCGCGTTCGCCGCGCTGACGGGTCACGAGCACGAGGTGGATGGCCTGGCGTTCAGCCCCGACTCGCGGCTGTTGGCCTCCAGCGGCCGTGATCGCTCGATCCGGATCTGGGACGTGGCCGCGCCGCGCCCGAGGCACGTGCTGCGCAGTCAGGCCGAAAGGCTGTACAGCCTGGCGTGGACGCCGGACGGGAAGCGCCTCGCCAGCGGCGGCCGCCAACTGATCGAAATCTGGGATCCGCACATGGGAGCCTGCGTGTACTCCTTCCAGGCCCATGGAGGAGCCATCTATTCGGTTTCGTTCAGCCCTGACGGAAGACTGCTGCTGTCGTCCGGCTGTGATGGGACGGCGCGAGTGTGGCCGGCGTCCATCCGGCATTCTAACAGGAGGAGGAAGGAATGATTGCCTGCAAGTTATTCAAGGTGCTCAAATGCTTCACCTTGGCGTGCGCGGCTGCCGCCGCACACGCGGAGTCCTGGCACCGTGACTTCGATGACGGCACGTTTCAAGGCCTGATCGAGTGGGATCCCAACGAGATTTTCGGCGGGATCGATGAATTCACGCCAACCGTTGTCGACGGCGCCCTGCGGATGGACTTCAACGCAGTCGACTCCATCGGTGATCCGCAGGATGATTCCGCGGTCATGTATGACCCGGCGGTGTTCGGCAACGCTTCGGTGAAAATGCTGATCAAATGGTCCACCAATCCGATTTTTGCCTCAACGGACGACGACGCCGAGATGAATGCGGGAATCCTGCTTCGACTGGACGTGATAGCCGTCAGATCCTACCTGCTGTCGATCAATGATGCCGGGTACCTGCAGATGTACAAGACCGACGGGTTGAGCGTCGTCGACCTGTGCCCGGGCGGGTTCCTGCAGGATGTCGAGCCGTACGACGTGACCATGAACCACTGGCTGCGCTTCGAGTGCGAAGACAACGGCGCGGGCGCTTTGGTGCTTCGGGGCCGCTCGTGGCCGGAGGGTTCTGAAGAGCCCTGCACCTGGCAGGTGTTCTGTGTTGATGCCAACAGCCCGTACCCCCCCGGCGGCATCGGCCTCCTGGCCAATGAGGATCCGCCCCAGGGCAACGGCCAATACGTAGACCTGGACACCATCTCAGCCAGCCGGCAGTTCGCCTGCTCGCTGCCTGCGGAGGTGTGCGGCAATGGGGCAGACGATGACGGCGACCTCCGCGTCGACTGCGCGGATTCAGACTGTGCACAGGCCGCCGGCTGCGCGTCCTGCCCCACCATCTTTGCCGACTGGGATCGTGACGGAGATGTGGACCAGGAGGATTTCGGCGCGTGGCAGGCGTGCTACACAGGTCCGGGTCCGGTTCAGGTGCCCCTTTCGGCAGATTGCAGCTGCTTCGATCGGTTGCCGGCCGGCGGGGACGGCGACGTGGACCAGGATGATTTCCTGGCGTTCAGCCAGTGCAGCCGGGGGCCCATGCTTCCCGCCGATCAGGCCTGTGCGGACGATTCCGAATGAGCAGTCCCCGCAAAAGCCCGCGCCGCGCGTTCTCCCTGATCGAAGTGCTGGTGGCCAGCTTTGTCCTGGCGATGCTGATGGCAATCCTGGCGCCCTCCCTCTCCCGGGCTCGAGAGCAGGCGCAGCTCACCGGCTGCCAGGCCAACCTGCGCCAGCTCACCGCGGCTTTCATCACCTATTCCCTCGAATACCGGGACCGGCTGCCCGGCTCCCGATGGGACACCGGCGCCGACTGGCTGGGGGCCGGGAACCAGCCCGGTTATGGCGGCCGCGAACCAGCCGACGGCACGCTGTTCAATCGCTACATGGGCCGGCAAGCGGAGGCCTATCAGTGCCCCGGGGACACGGCCGACATGATCCCCGGACTTCCCCGCTACAGCTATGCCGCTTCGCTCCTGCTTTCAGGTGCGAAAACGCACGCCGTCACCGGCGCGCATTACCGGGAGTCCGCGGACGTGCGCGACCCGTTCAACTATCACCCCACAGGCCATGACAGGCACCTGAGACCGATGCGGCATGCGCCCCTGCTTGTGGAAGAGGAGCGCAGCCCCGGTAACGGCGGCAACTTCGACGGCATCTGGGGAGCCAGTAACGGCTTGACCAATCGCCACTTTCGATCCGACCGCCCTTACGGAAAAGGCTGCATCGGGTACGTCGATGGTCACGCGGGCTCGGTGCGGCTGCCATCTTACCTGCGCTCCGGAGAAGGCATCCCCTATTTCCAGAGCCGGTCGATCTGCTATCGCCGAGGCCGCCGCAACTGGGTAAGCGGGCTGAGCTGGAGTTTCGGCGGTGCCCCGCGTCGCATATACGGCTTCATGGACTCTGCCCCGGATGCTTCCCTCCTGGGTGTTTACCACCATCTCCCTCGGGCGGGCGGGGACTGAGCACATCAGTTGCAGTGCTGCCCGGGGAGATGCGGCTTACTACTCAGCGCAGCCCGGTTCCGCCGGAGTATTCTCGCCGCTGTAGCAGCGCTGGAAGACACCAAAGTCGGATTGATCGGCGTCGCCGTCGCCGTCGGCGTCGCTCGCCTCGCATCCGACCGGCACCGGGATCGCAGGCCCGGACGCGCAGTTCTCGAATGCCTCGAGGTCGTGCCCATCCACATCCCCGTCGTCATCAAAGTCGAAGCGGATCGCTGCCGGGCAGCCATCCGCGCCCACGGTCGCTCCAGGCACCGTGCCGGGGCAGTTGTCGCAGGCGTCACCCACCTGATCGCCGTCCGTGTCCATCAGTCCGGCATGCGCGATCACCGTCGAAGTCTTTTCTCACACCGTCGCAATCCTGGCCTGACGGTTGAGGGCAATCGTCAGTTGTCACATACATCGCCCATACCATCAGCGTCACTGTCAATCTGGTCTGCGTTCGGGATAAGCGGGCAGTTGTCGCAAGCGTTGCCTATGCCATCCCCGTCATTGTCTGGCTGAACGGGGGATGCGGGAGAAAAGAGAATCGCCGTTTCACTAGTGATAATCGGCAAATTGAACGACCACAGCCAGTAGTTCGAAAGGTCTCCGCTTGAAACACCCACTGTCGCACTTCTGCCGAAACTCCGGAAATCGCCGGAATCGACATCCGCATACTGGAAGAGAATTTCGTTAGTTCCTTCAAACAGTATCGCCTGAAAGGTCACGCTTTCTGGCGAGGTTTCATACCCGTACGCGATGTTCCATTGAAGAATAAACCGCCTGGCACCTGGTGAGCCTTTCGTCTCGTAGTAGGCACCATCGCCAGGGCTGAAAAACGTCCAGTCGTCCCAGAGTACAGCGACAGCCGGCAGTGCTGGACCGTGGAGCAGCGTGGTGTTATTATAATCTGCTGTAGCGCTATCAAATGTGATCAATCCGTTCGGGCTCCAATGAGCAGTCGTATAGGCTGTTCCATAGAAGTTGAAGGTAAAACCGAGTGGAGCGCTGGTCGTTGTATCGTCGGTTTGATAGAGGGTTCGTGTGCCCGTCGTGGAAATATCCTCAAATGCGTAGGGAAGATGCAGTGTTGCGGTATACCGGGGAAGAGAAGGATTGGGGCTAACGGGGCAGTTGTCGCAGAGATTACCGATACCGTCGGCATCACCATCAGCCTGGTCGCCGTTGGACACCACCGGGCAGTTGTCACATGCATCAATCGCGCCATCGTTGTCGCTGTCGGGTTCGGTGCGGTCGTCGATCCCGTTGTTGTCGCAGTCCGGGAAACTGCGCTCGTACGCGCCCATGTCGACCACCGGGGCGCTGCCGCAGCCGCCTTGTGGACAGTCGATGACGGCCGCGATGTCCACCCGGCGATCGGCACTGTCCAGGTCCAGCGGCAGCTCGTCAGCGGTGTCCTCGTCGCCGTCCAGGTCAGTGACGTCAAAGGGCAGATCGCTGTTTCGGCCGGAGTCCACAACAGGCCCGCTGGAGTTGGGGTGGTAATCGTGCACCTGATACACCGTGCCGGCGCCGATGCCCCACGGCGCGCCGGTCGCGGGGTTGGTGCCCATCAGGTCCCCCCAGACGGTGACGGTACTGTCGGTATTGGCCACGATGAGCGTCTGCAGCGGTTGTGACGTGCGCGGATTGAGAAATCGACCGACCAGCGCACCGGTCGTGAACGTCCCGCCCGGCGCTGTGAGCGTCGTCTGGCCGCTGGCGGCATCGTAGCTCGCACCGCCCGACCACGTCCCTGATGGCCCGCCGGTGAACTGGGGGTCGGCATTGAGATTACCCGTCCCGCTGAATCCGCCCTGAATGTCGCTGTAAGCTACGCCCGTATAGGGGGCACCATAGAACGACGTGATCTGAGCGGCGTTGGATGTCCCCGTCTCGTCTGAGTTGCCCCAGAAGATGGAGTTACGAACCGCCACGGTCCCAAACGAGCCGTTGCTGTCGTTCCACAG
Organism: Phycisphaerae bacterium; assembly: GCA_045863575.1. Taxonomy (GTDB): domain Bacteria; phylum Planctomycetota; class Phycisphaerae; order UBA1845; family PWPN01; genus JAAXZI01. Next base: position 17,328 of record BTUC01000015.1, on the reverse strand, counting down.
CCCGCCCGCCTGGCGGTTGGGCGCGGTGTTGCCGCTGAAGGTGCAATTGACCACGCGCATCGTCTGGCCGCTGAAGACCCGGCGAACGTAGACGCCTCCGCCGCGATTCCCACTGGCACCAATGGTATTCCCCGTGAAGAGGCAGTTCACCAGATCCGGGCGCCCGTCGGAGACGTAGACCGCACCGCCGGTCGGGCCGACGTTCCCCGCGAAGACAACACTGACGAACACGGGGCTGCCGCCGTCCACTGAGGCCGCGCCGCCCGCGTTACCTGTGACGTTCTGAACAAACCGGCAGTTTCGGATCCGAGGCGAGCTGTTCGAGCTGCTGAGGGCACCACCTCCGTTCGTCGCCGAATTCCCGACGAACGTGCAGCCTGAGGCGGTCAGCTGGCCGCCCGCCAGCAGGACGGCGCCGCCGCCAGCGGCGGAATTACCGACAAAAGTGCAGTCCGTCACCGTCGCTTGACTGGTGTCGTGAAGCACGATCGCACCGCCGTACAGTCCTGCGGAATTGTCGGCGAAACTGCAGTGGCTGAAGGTGGCGGTGCTGGCGTCCCTGCACCGGATGGCGCCGCCCTCGTTGACTGCCAGATTGGCGCGGAATACGCAGGTCTCGAATGTCGGTGCGCTGGCGCCGCGGTTTTCCACGGCGCCGCCGTGGTCTGCGGCGCGATTGGTCAGGAACGCGCAGTTCCGCATCGTCGGACTGCCGGACTCAACGCGCATCCCGCCGCCCTGGTCGGCCGAAGCATTGCCGGCGGTGATGGTGAAGCCATCCAGTACGGCCGTAGCGTCCGTCCCGCTGCCAGTGACCACGTGGAAGCTGTTGTCGCCGTTGTTGCCGAAGTTCGGAAGATCGTTGCCGGCCAGGTCGCCCGAGAGGATCGAATCGGTGGCCGGATCGGCCGTCAGCGGATCGGGATCGGCCGGACGCTGCGTGAGATCCGTCTCGGTGCCGACAAACCCGCCGTAGATTTTGACGCCGTTCATGAGCTGGAACGTCGCGGTCCGGCTGGTGGTGCCTGGCACGCGGATGCCGTGTGAGGGTGTATAGCCGCCGCCGGGTTGGTAAATACCATTTGCCACCCAGATAGAGGTAGAGCCATGCTGCAAAGCCGCAGCTGCCAGAGCGTCGTTCAGCCGATTGAATGCGTGCTGCCAATCGGTCCCGTTCCCTCCCGGCGGCGCATCGGCATCAACGTAGAGACGGCAGTTGGAGGAATCGACCGTGACAGTTACCGTGCTGCAGGCAAAGCTGGTGCACCCCGAGGTGGTGTTTCGCGATCGCGCGAAGTAAGTGGTGGTGGCCGTTGGGGCGACGGCGGGCGAGGGTCCGCCGGGAACGGGTGTACCGCCGCAGCCTCCGACGAACCACTCTACCGTTTCGTCAGCGTTCACATCAGCAGTCAAGTTGACCGGCTGACCGGGGCACACCGGTGCGTTTGAGGCTCGAGGATTCTGAGGTGGACCAGGTCTGTTAGGACAATCCGCTCCGCCGTCGCAGTTGGCGGGCCAGAGACGGTCAACGCCATCTCGGTGGCCTGCCAGTATCGCGCTTCCATCGGGAGCAAACGCGCAGTCTCCAGCTTGCGGGGGGCCGTATCCATTTGCAGGTTCGAAAGTGGCAATTGCGTCCCCGCCCAGTACACTCCATAGCTTGAGATTCCCTCCTGCAGTAACGAGACGGGTGCCGTCCGGGGAGAATGCCACGGATTCAACCATCGGGAACTGGCCGTTCAGGATGACGGCTGTTCCGTCAGCCAGGTTCCAGATTCTCGCTGTCAAGTCATATCCCCCTGCTGTGGCGACCCGTGACCCATCCGGCGAGACCTTTACATCCATAATGTTGTATGTGTGGCCACTCAACGTTCTTACAATAGTGCCGGAGCTGATGTCCCATACCGTTGCCGCTCCATTGCCGGGATAATTGGCCATCGCCAGTGACATGCCATCTGGTGAGAACGCAACCAAGCCAGCCTTTGAGGGCAACGTGACGATTAACGTGCTGCTGACCACATCCCAGACTTTACACACATTGAGGTCATGGACGGCTATCTTCCTGCCGTCCTGCGAAACACCACGCAACGAACCATCAAACGATTTAATCCGGGATCCCATTGCAATATCCCAGACATCAGTCCCGAGGGTACCATCAGAAACGATCCAGTTCCCGTCGGACGCAAACGCTACCTCCCGCTTACCGGACAGACCCGTGTCGATCTGCCTTATCAGAGATCCGTCTTCACTAAACAACACTCTGATTGTTCCGACATCGGAGCGGGTCGCACACCTCGACCCATCTGAGGAAAAGCACACCCTGTGCCCAGTATCCGTATCAACCGTATCACCGATGACACCCAGTAGCTGACCGGCATCAGCGCTCCAGGAACGTATGCCGTTTCTACCAGTAAACAAGGTTGCAGGGGTGTCATCAAGAAGTGCTACTGGACTGCCATAGACTCCGGAGAGCCTCCGCACCAGGGCCCCCGTCGCACTATCCCAGATGGCCACACCGCCAGTGGACGATCCAGTGACAATCCCCGAACCCCCCGAGGAAAGGGTCGCATGATGGCCAAAGTGTGTATCAGCAAGCGCGAAGATCTGAGCGCCATTTTGAGTATCCCAGACTGTGGCGGTTTGCAGCCCGGTCTCCAGGGATACTCCGAATCGCAGAAGTCGCATCCCATCTGCCGAGAATGCCAACGACTGCACGAAGTCGTCTGGACCGTTCAATAAACCGAGCTGCGCGCCCGTTGCTCTGTCCCAAAGGTGCACGAGACTATGATGAGGAGGCTCATCTCGCGGCCCATGTGTGGCAATCATTCTTCCGTCAGGCGAAGCGCTCCCCGTTCCACCAGGGAAGGTAATTACTGCTGTCCCTGTCGACGTATCAAAGAGGATTGTTCTTTGATAACTGCTTACGAGTGCAAGAGTCGCTGTGGGTAGGAAATCGACACAATGAACAGCTTCGTCAAGACCAATGAACAGCCTCAATGTGCTCCCAGACGCGACGTCCCAGAGCCGCGCCGTACCATCGGCACCGCCGGTGAGTACCTTGCTTCCATCATCAGATATCGCCACTGCTTTGATCGCAGCTGTATGGCCGACGAACTGCTTCAGCAGAGCACCGGTGCTGACGTTCCACAGCCTCGCCGCGTTATCTGCATATCCGCCAAGGATTTGCGTTCCATCAGAAGACAGCGCGAGAGCATACACCTCGCCCATGCCGAACGTTCTCATCACCTGCCCGCACGCGGCGGCATCGTCGTTCACCGTGACGATCGTCATGGCTGGTTCAGATGAACACCCTTCGACGGTCGCAACCACACGGTAGAGACCGTTGGCCGCGAGCGTGGCATCAGGGATGACCGGGTTCTGGAGAGAGGACGTAAAGCCATTTGGTCCGGTCCAGCTATAGGAAGCGCCCGGCACGGCTGAGGCGAAAAGCTGCAGCACTTCCCCTTGCCTGATCGGGCTGTTGTTCTGTGCCGTGGGCGCCGAGGGAGCAGGCTCCACAGTCACAGTGATGGTTGCCGACGGTGAGGTGCAGCCGTTAACGGTGACAGCAAGCTGATAGTCTCCACTGTGTTCCTCGGTCGCACTCTCGATGACCGGATCGGGCTGATCCGAAGTGAAACCCTCTGGTCCGGACCAGGCGTAAATAGCGTTAGGGACCGGGGAAGCATGAAGTGTCACCGTCTCACCAGCGCACACGGGGCTGTTCGTGGACAGCACCGGCACGTCCGGGGAAGAACCGATGTCGACCGTGGTGACTGCGGCCACGGAGTTGCATCCGTTCACCGTCACGACCAATGAATAAGCTCCGGCATGCGCCGTAGTGACGCCGTCGATGGTGGGGTTCGGCTCAGAGGAACTGAACCCGTTCGGTCCGTTCCAGAGATACGTGCCGTTGACGACCGAAGTTGTGCTCAGGTGCAGCGTGTCGCCCACGCATCGGGGGCTGTCGCTTAGTGCCGTCGGTTGGGGAGGTCGTGGTCCCACGCCGACGACGGCCTGCTGGCTTATGGCCGTAGCGATGCCGTTTGAAATGATGACGTCGTAGTTTCCAGCATCTGCGGGAGCAGCCGCCGGTATGAGCAGCGAGGCGCCTGTCGCGCCATCAATGTTATTGCCGTCCTTGCGCCACTGGTAGCTGAGCAGGCCGGCTCCGGTGGCTTCGATAATGAGCGTGACGATCTCACCCTCGCACACGTTCTGGCTCGCCGGCTGCTCCGTGATCAGAATTGCATCTCGGAGGGAGACCTCCACGTTCGCCGGGGTCGAGCTGCATCCCCCGGCTGTCACCGTGACAACATAGGTGCCGGCGTGGGCGTCGCTGGCGTTCGAAATGATGGGATTCCTTTCGGAAGAGACAAAGCCTTCCGGCCCAGTCCACTGGTAGCTTGCGTTTGGCACGTTCGCCACGCGCAGCCGAATACTGTCCCCTGGGACTACCGGGCTGTTGCTCCAGGCGATGGGATCGGGCGGTTGGACACAGTTCGGGGTGCAGCTTGCATCGACAGACACACCGGGCCCGTGAAAGGCACGCTGGAGAACACCGAAATCCTCCTGGTCAATGTCGCCATCGCGATCAAAATCAGCCGCCATGAAGCCCTCGCTGTCCAGGGGGAGAGAGCAGGACGGAATAGGATGAGCGACTGAATAGGCGATAGCCGGCCCGGTTGCGCAATCGTGCAGCAGGCGAGCGTCGTCGAGGTCCACGTCCTCGTCACCATCCAGATCTGCCCCGCAGCGGGGTGCTGGAGGCACCGTGAAGGGAACAATGCCGAGTGAGCCTGGACTGACCTCAAAATCCTCTTCGAGAAGCACCTCCCGGGCGTCGAAACCTGTGATGCGCTGGATCAGAAGCCGTGCATCGCCTGAGTTTACACCCTGCACCTGGAAATGCAGGGGAGTCCCCTCTGGAAGATCCACAACAACGAGTTGTCGGGTGATCGTGGCGACCGTCTCTTCCTCCAGCTCGTTTGTGTACTCGGTCATGAATCGCACACCCGGGATCTCATCATATTCGAGCCCCGTCTGGCCATCACGCCCTGCGCGCCTTCCCTGGGCATCTGTGATTATCAGATAGGCATTCTCTCCATGCAATATGCCCTCAACTGAATCTTGGACGATGTTATAAGGCTTTAGGTAATCAAGCCAGTCGACAGTAGGCCACTCCTCCACATACTGTTTTCGACCTTCGGGATCAGCAATGTGAATGCGCCGTTTCCCATCAGCTGTCTGATCAAAATAGTGCGCAAGCACATGGTGGCCGCGGTTCTTGACGCGAACGGCGACGGGAATGTTAGAGGCAACAAGAGAAGCAATGGTATCATAAAACTTCTGCTCCTTTGAGCACACAATTCCATAGCGGTTTTTTAACCGTAAGAGGTCCACGCGATTGAAAATCAGCGGCAGAGGACTCACATAGTCGTAAATTGCTACAGGAGTCTCAAACCACCATCCTACATCATTCGTTTTCCACCGGCAGTTCTCGATGGCAGGTATGCAAGACGGCGTGCATTTCCCAAAGTTATCAAACACGGGCAATTGATTCATGCCCTCTGGCGTCACTTGTGAGCCTGTCAGAGCGTTGACCATCATAGTCAAGCAGGTCAGCGTACAACCTTTTCTGCCGATGTTCCAGCGGTTGCCGGGCAACGGTCCTCCAATGTCATACTCGCACGGTATTTGTCTTGCCTCTCCGAGTGGGAGCGGACCCCATGGCACCTGGTGCTGCAGAAACTGAGCGGACAACGGCGACCAATCGCGAGTTGATCGCGGCACGAGTGTGACATCCTGATCGCCAATATCCAGGCTATAAAACGGATCGATTTCGGAGAATTCTCCGGAGATCCGTCCAGTTGCGGTGATGAGCCTTATCGGGACCGGCGGCGGCTTTTGCAGCCAACGGATCCTCAAACCGCCCCCCAGTTCAACATCACCTTCTACTTGAATTGCATCAAATTGATCATCCTCGGCCCCAGCCACATCCAAAATCAAAAGGCCGCGGTTCTCAAAATCTCCTTGAATGCGAAGCTTGCCCATGGGGTGGCTGTCTGGGTGTGGCAACTCGCAGCCGCTCGTATCGTCGAAACCCGGGCTGATCTCGCCTTCATTGATGACTGTCCCGCGTCCTCCTCCAGTTCCGGGCGTCATCTTGAGCGTGCCGCTGCCCTTCAGGCGGCCGCTCAGGAGAGACAACTTCCCGGCAGGACTCGAGACCTCCAGCTTCGCCTCTTCCGGCTTTGCCCCCGGCTTACCAAGCAATGTTACTGGATCCTGCGCCTCAGCGTGCGCGCCCGCCTCAGCCATTATCGCCGCAGGCGCCAAGTCCCTGCGTTGCTCAAAATCGTACCCTTCAACGCGAAGGGTACCTTGTACAACTTCAAGTCTGGCCGTGTTTGCAAAAGGCAGGGCAAGCGTTGAGACCTCCGACCAGTCATATCCGCCGGCTCCCGGTGAAGGGCCGGGTTTTCGCAACGTCCTTCGGTTTCTCAGCTGAGCTTCGGTGTCCGCTTCGACCCGGCCACCGAAGAATTCGATTGTTCCCTCATTGATAATCTTGCCTCGAAAGGTGAGACGCAGAGTAGGAGAGGCCCAGATCATGAGGGTGTTTTCGTTGATTAGTTCCGCATCAAGAACGCTGGGGGCACCGGAGGGTGGAGAAAAGACACTGGCAAGACCTTTAATGCGAATGGGAGCACCGGAGAGTGTGGCTTCGGCACAGCCCAGCACTTTGTCGAGTGGAACCTCAAGAGGCGTGCGGAGGTTTAGAACTGCTCCTGTGTAGACAGAAAGCAACGACGGATATGCGATGTTATTGGAGTCCTTGATATTGGCGATATCCGTCACCATGGTGCCATCTGCAAAGACCAAGACCCCCGTTACGACTTGTAGGCCGGGATCGAGAAAAGAACTTCTTATGCTAACGAGCGGAGAGACGATTCGTCCTGGACCTATGAGAGAACCATGGTGGACTTGGACGCTCTCATACGCTGTGAGGGTACCCGTTACCTCGAATACGGATCCCACACCACAAGTAGAAGCCTCGCCGGATCCATCCAGCGAGACCGGTCCAACCATGAAAGCGTGACAGTTTCGATCAGGGATTCCTTTATTGCAGCCAGGATACTCTGGAAGACGCGGCGGGTCCCAGGTGCACGGATCGAACCAATCGCCACCCTCGGGTGCGGTCAACATGCAGGATTGAGCATGCAGGCCTCGGGGACAGGTCCACAGGCAGCCGGTCAGGAACACGGCGAGAAGTGGGAGCTTTCGCCATGGATATACCTTGGCCTGCGGATACCTGCACGTTTTCGACGTGAACGACTGCGCCTCATCCGACATTTGACGGTTCTTGATCTTGTGGTTCCTGATTGAAATCCGTCTAGTCCTAGTCGGCTGCGGTTGTTCCTTTATCGCTCCTGCGACGCTGGGGATCAAGCCTTTCCAAATGCCGTTGCGTGGCTGTCTCCGGCTGGCGCAGGGCCTTACCCTGCTCCAATCCAATGCGCCTGCGTCCTGCGCAGAAGCGCTAGACTCAACGAAACACAACAAACCAGGACCCGCGATCGTCGTTCTGCGCGCCATCGGAGCTTGTACCTCCACTCACGAATAGCCGACCGGAGCTTTCGCCCGCGTCTGCGAACGTGCTGAGCGTTCTGTTTTCGATTGAAGTGCCGGCCTTACCGGTTCCCACCCGAACTTCATCTGCAAGCTGCCCGACCCGTCCCGGCGCGATGGTCCGGATATGGTCTATTCGAACCATCTTCTAAATACCCGCCGCCCGAACGTCAACCCAACATCACCCGGCCACACCCGTACGGTTTCCGACCCTCCCCAGCGCCGCTACCGCGAAGTCGATGTCCTCCTCAGTGTGTGCTGCCGTCACTGTGGTGCGGATGCGCGGCTGGTCGGCCGGGACGGCCGGGTACACGATCGGGAAGACCAGGAGTCCCTCCTCCAGGCAGCCCCGGGTGAATGCGAAGGCGGCCGCCTCGTCGCGACAGGCAAGCGGCACGATGGGCGTCTGGCCGTCGTGGACGTGGAAGCCCTGCCGGCGCAGGCCCTGCACATAGCGCAGCGTATTGCCGCGCAGCCGATCCACGCGCTGCGGCTCGTCGAGCATCACGTCGAGCGCGGCCGAGGCGGCGGCGGTCTGCGGCGGCGGCAAGGCAGCGGAGAAGATCCACCCCCGCGCGTTGAACTTCAACGCGGTGATCAGTTCTCTGCTGCCGGCGATGTAGCCGCCCATGCTGGGGATGGTCTTCGAGAGAGTTCCCATCCGAATGTCGATGCAGCCCGGCGGCATATCGAAATGCTCCGGCAGCCCCCGCCCCGTCCTGCCCAGTACGCCGATGGCATGAGCTTCATCCACCATCAGCAGTGCCCCGTACGACCGGCACAGTTCGACCAGCCGGGGGAGCGGCGCGATGTCACCGTCCATGCTGTACACCGCATCAACCACTACCAGTTTCTTGAATCCCGCAGCGGCACGCAGCCGCGCCTCGAGGTCCTCCATATCGTTGTGAGTGAACAGCGACACGGCCGCGCCGGATTGCCGGCAGCCGTCGACCAGGGAGGCATGAACGTAGGCGTCCGCCAGAATGGAATCGTCGGGCCCCACCAGCGTGCCGAGGCAGGCCACGTTGGTCATGAAACCGGTCGTGAAGACCACGGCCGCTTCGGTTTCAGTGAACCGGGCGATCCTGGCCTCCAGCTCCTTATGCAGCGTGTTGGTGCCGCCCAGGAGCCGCGCGCCATGTGAGCCGGAACCATATCGATCCAGCGCCGCGCGGGCGGCATTGTTGATCCGCGGATGTTTGCCCAGGCCCAGGTAGCAGTACGAAGCCATCAGCAGCATGCCCCGGCCGTCCACATCCGCCCAGGCACCATCCAGCGACGAGATGACGGGTTCATAGAAGAACGTGCCGCTTGCCTTCCACCCCTCGACGCGCCGGGTCAGAGGATCGGTCCAATCGCGGATATCCGCCGGCGGACAGGCCGCTTCCCGGGCTTCACCCCACCCCCTCCCGGCCGCGCCGCCCGCCGCCGGCTCGAGGTGGTTGACCAGATCCTCGATGGTGTCGAACTCCGAAAGCAGATTCGACGGCACCCGCCGGCCCAGCAGCTTCTCCAGTTCGCACGTGAGGCTCACGCTGGTCACCGAATCCAGGCCCAGCGATCGGAACGAGGCGAGGGGGTCCACGTGAGCAGGCTCCAGGCGGGCCTCGGCCGCCACGCGCCGGATCATCCAGTCGCGCAGGCTGGCGACCCCCGCGCTCTCGTTGCCACCGCTTGTGCCGTCGAATGGTCTCATACGGTCTCCAGAAGGCGGGCCTGGGCCTCGGGTGCCCGCGAACGATGCTGCACGGTGCTCAATCCGCCGCCCAGGTAAGCCTCGCGGCAGGCGCCCCGCCGGACCTTGCCGCTGCTGGTCCGGGGCACTTCTCCCCAGCGGACCATGACCACGCGGATCTGCCCGGCTGCAAGCTGCTCATTCACCGACCGCACGATCTGGCCGGCCAGTTGCTCGGCCTGCTCAAGAGTGGCCGTGCGCGGCGCCTCCTGCACCAGCACGATTTCCTCGCCGCCGGCCGATCTGACTCCAAATGCCGCCGACATACAGCCGGCCAGCATGGGATTCGACTCGTGGGCGGCGCGCTCGATGTCCTGTGGATAGAGGTTCTGGCCGCGGATGATGATGATGTCTTTCAGGCGCCCGGTGACATACAGCTCGCCCTCCCGCAGGCAACCCAGGTCGCCGGTCCGCAGGAACGGACCCTTTCCGCAGGCCGTTCTGGCCTCAAATACTTCCGCCGTTCGTTCCCGGTTGCCCCAGTACCCCCCGGCCACGTGCGGGCCGGAGATCCAGATCTCGCCGATGCTGTCCGGCGGGCAGATCTCCAGCGTCCCCGGGTCCACGATCAGCGCGTCCGATCCGGCCGCGAGGCGACCACAACTGACCAGCGTGACCGAGTCGTCGGCCTGCGGGGGCCTCACCTTGTGCCTGTGCAGCGAAGCGGCGCCGGCGCTCAGCGCCACCAGCGATCTCATCGGCGGGCCGCCGCTGGCCAGCAGCGTGAGTTCCGCCATGCCGTAGCAGGGATACATGCTCTTCGGATCGAGTCCGCAGGGCTCGAACGCGCGTGCGAATCCGTTCATGGTTTCCGCGCGGATGGGCTCGGAGCCGCAGTAGGTCACCCGCAGGCTGCCCAGATCAAACAACCGCCTCTCCTCAGGCGGAATGCGGCGCACGCAGAGGTCGTACCCGAAGTTGGGGGAGCCGATAATGGTTCCCCGGTAGCGCGTGACGGCCGCCAGCCAGCGGCGCGGATGCTGAAGAAAGGAGGCCGGCGGCATTTTGCACGACAGGCACCCGAGGTAAACCGGCTGCAGCGTGTCCCCGATGAGCCCCATGTCGTGATGCGTGGGGAGCCAGCTCACGAAGACCGTATCGCGGCTGAGCCACATGGCCTGCTCGATCATCCGCTCGTTGGCGAGCAGGTTCTCGTGCGTCACGCACACTCCGCGCGGGCTGGATGTTGATCCGGAGGTGTACTGCAGAAACGCGATATCCTGCGGCCGCACCGGGGGGTGCACTGCGGATGCGACGGCCGGGTTTTCATCGGTGGCCAGCCGCTCCGCACCGGCGAGATCCTCCTGGCCATCGAGAGCCGCCGCGCAGCGTTCGAGCGTCGGCCCGTCGGACAGAACGAGTCGGGGATCGCAGTCCCGGGCGACGGTCACGAGCCGCGCGTCGGGCCTGCGCGGATGGGGCGCGTACAGAGGAACGGCAATCACGCCCGCATACAGGCAGCCCAGGAAGGACGTGATGAACTCCAGCCCCGGCGGATAGAGCAGCAGCGCCCGCTCGCCAGCCGCAGCATGGTCGGACAGCATCCGGGCGACGCCGAGCGACCGGCAGCGCACTTCCGACCAGGTCAGGCGCCCCGACTCCTCCTCGCCATCATTCAGAAAAATGAAAGCCGTCCGGTCCGGCGTCGCCTGCGCATGATGGTCGAGCGCGTCCAGCAACGTTCGCCAACTGACTTGCGGTTGCACAGTCACCGCCACCCTCCCGTACATGGATTGCAGGCGTTCAAGCTCGAATCACTTGACAGAACCAGCAGCCCGACAGATACGCCGTGTGACCTCACCCTTTGCTTGTCCCGCGACATGGCTTCCCACTGGTTTTCGATCGATTCCGCCCCGGCCCGGGGGCAGTGTCTCCGGTACTCATGCACACGGCGTTCTTCCCGAAAGTGCGTGAGTCTTCCCATCGCTGTCATACTAACCTACGCCCTTTTCTCGATCTGCCCCAGATCCAGCCCCGCAAAAGGCTGAGCAATGCGGAGATCCGAAGGGTCTTCATCGCCTAGCGGCTCATATTCATACGACAAGTTGAAGTACACGGAAAAACCGACATTGGCATCGTCACGGCCGCCGGTATCTCCATATACAGCCAGCCGATTCACAAAGGCGTGATTTAAGATGAGCGGCCCCAGCTGCGGACCATGTTGGTAGGGTTCCACCGTTTGCAGAATAAGAGGTAGACTCCAGTCTCTACTTCTCACCAGGACTTGTTCGCGATTCTCCCCATTGGGAAATCGGTTTTCTCTGACCGAGACACCTGAACGTAAACTAAGAAACCGGATGTGAATCCGACCGTCTTCGCCAGTACCCAACAGGCGGGTCCTGCCTGGCCCAGGCGCGTGCAAGAGTGTGGTACTCGGGCCAATATCAATGGTGGTTCCTATGCCGTTCGATGGGCCTGGCGACTCGACGAAGCGACCGTGGTAGTCACATATTATCATGAAGTTGTTTTCGCGAATCGAGAAGTGTAGGTCGATCGCCGGGCCGCGGCCCGCAAATTCGGCATCTCCCGTGAGAATAACCCCTCCACGCCTGTCAAATCCTGTGATTATGTCCACTTGTGACATTTCTGACTCCGTTTGCGGCCTTCGTATGAGGCCGCGTTGCGCCACTGGTCGCAGTCGCGGTGTTCGCTCGTTTCAGCAGGCGAAAGCCAATTCCCGAGTTGAAACCCGGCGGCGCAACACCTGCGCCGCGTGGCCTCTTACCCTCTATCTGTCCCGCGACGGCGCCGGCTGACACCGATGCGGCCCGGATGTTCCTTCAGCACACATGGACGCACTCCAGGCCAGCGTCTGCCGGACGCCGCCGCGGCGACGTGGCTTCCCTCTGGTTGTTCAATCGATTCCGCCCCGGCCCGGGGGCAGTGTCTCCGGTACTCATGCACACGAGCGGCGGCGTTCTTCCCGGATACGTGAAGATTTTTTGGAAATTCCCATCCGGCCGAAGCAGATCGCCAAGGGCCCTGCCCACCAGTTCAGGGTCTGTGACACCATCGGCGGTTGTCAGAGCCTTGCCGCCCAACCTGTCACGCCTCCACACTGTTCGTCCGGTTCGGGAACACTCTTGCATGTTCCTCATGCTGTAGATAAGATAGGCCTTCAGCACACATGGATACGACTCGGGCCAGTCTGATCGACCGGATCAGGGATTTCGGAGACGTGCAAGCCTGGGGCGAGTTTGACTCGCTCTATCGTCCGATCCTGTACCGCTTTGCGCGCCTCCAGGGTCTGGATGCCTTTGAGGCCGAGGAGGTCGTCCAGTTGTGCATGACCACCGTTGCCCAGGAAATCGAGCATTTCCGTTATGACCCGTGCAAGGGCAGGTTCCGCGGCTGGTTGAAGACCATGGTCATCCACCGCATCCGGCGGCTAATGCGCGACCGCCGGCGCGCCATGCTGGGCGAGGAGGCCATGGCCGCGATCTGCGGGCAGGACCCGAGCCCCGAAGATCTGTTCGAGCGTTTGTGGCTGCAGGAACATCTCCGGCGCTGCCTGGAGACCCTGCGGCTCGGTGTGGACCAGGCAAGCTTTGACGCGTTCTGCCGCCACGTCTTTGACGGCTGGACGGTCCAGGAGGTCTGCCAGGCCACGGGGCTCCGGTCCCAGCAGTTCCACAGGCTCAAGTGGCGGCTCGGACACGCTCTCGCCGACATGATGCGCGAAGCCACCGGAGCGGGTTGAGCCGCCTCATGTCCAGGTGCCTGAGCGACTCGGAGATCTGCAGGTATCACGCCGGCCAGATGGACAGGACCCAGGCCGATCTGACCGCCCACCACCTGGCGACCTGCCCGGCCTGCTCCGCTCGAGACGCGGCCCTTTCCGACCAGCACGAGAACTTCCTCCACTGGCTCGGCCTGTTCGGGCCCACGCATCAACTGGAACCGGGCCCCAGTTCGCTCGATGAGCCCCCGCACCTGCCGTCTCCTCCATGGCCCAAACCTGTGTCCTGGTCGGCTCCACCCATCGCCATCGGCGGCTATGACCTGGAGCAGGAGATCCACCGGGGCGCCCAGGGAGTCGTCTACCGGGGCACTCATCTCCAGAGCGGCCGGACCGTGGCGATCAAGATCCTGAAGGAGGGCCCGTTCGCCGGTCCGCGCGACCGCGCTCGCTTCGAACGCGAAGTGCAGATCCTCAGCCAGCTCAATCATCCCAACATCGTCGCCATCACCGACCGCGGCATGACGCCCGAGCACTTCTTCTACTTCGTCATGGACTTCATCCCCGGTGAGTCCCTGAGAACCTGTCTGGCCATCACCCGCCCGGCAGAGGCGTCGCCGGCCACCCGGCCGGCCGCCCGCGACGTGCTCCGGCTGTTCATGCGCATCTGTGAAGCCGTCAACGCCGCCCACCTGCGGGGCATCATTCACCGCGACCTGAAACCCAACAACATACTGGTCGATGCGGATGGCGAGCCGCATATCCTCGATTTCGGGCTGGCCAAGCCTGAGAAACTCCCCGGAAACGGAGGCTCGGACCCCGGCGTCCCGCAGGTGACCCACACCGGGCAGTTCGTGGGCACACTCCCCTGGGCCAGCCCCGAACAGGTGCGCGGGGTCTCGGGTGGACCGGATGTGCGCACGGATGTCTATTCCATCGGCGTCATGCTCTACCAGGCGCTCGCCGGCCGTTTCCCGTATCCCGTCGAGGGTGCCCTGCACGAGGTGGTCGGCCACATTCTGTCCACCGAACCGGCCCGCCCCAGCCGCTCTCCCGGTGCTTTACCCGGCCTCGGGATGGAGGTGGACACCATTGTGCTCAAGTGCCTTGCCAAGCAGCCGGAAAGAAGGTACCAGAACGCCGGGGAAGCAGCCGACGACATCCGCCGCTACCTGGCCGGCGAAGCCATCGAAGCCAGGCGAGACAGCAGCCTGTATCTGGCTCGAAAAGCGCTGGCCCGCCATAAGCTGCTGGCCCTGCTCGGCGCGTCCGGGCTGCTGATCATCCTGCTGTTTGGTTTGATCATGGCCGTCTTCTCGGCCCGCGTGGCGAAAGAACGGGACCGGGCGCTGGCCGCCATGCACGTAGCCGAACAGGAACGCCTCCGCGCGGACCAGGAGGCCGACCGGCTCAACCGCACGCTCTACCGCTATCGCATCGGCCAAGCTCAGAGGGAACTGGAGCGCAACCGAACCGACCTGATGAAGCGCAACCTGATGGACTGTCCGGCCGAATTGCGCTCCTGGGAGTGGAACCTCCTGGCCCAGATGTCGGACCAAAGCGTCAAAGCCCTGCCCCGGTTCAATCCTTTCACCAACGTGGTCTATCCGTTCGGCGAACTGCCGCTGCTGAACCTGGTTCCGCCCGTCGATGTTTCGTTCTACGACACGAAGCTCGAGTCGGAGATGACGGCCCGGCGCCTCTCTGATTTTCAGCATCCCGTCACGGCCCTGGCGACCAGCCGGGACGTGCGCCGATTCGCATTCGCGACTTCGGACAGGAAGCTGGGGCTGGGTGAAGTGGCGACTGGGCAGTGGCACACGCTGAAGCTGGAACGGATAACCCGAAACATCGTTTTTTCCTGGGATGGCCGCCGGATCGCCTGCCACGAGAAGAGTCCCGACGAGTGCATCACCATCCGGGATGCCGCCACCGGCCAGTGCGAAAACAAGCTGCCCTGGCCCCTCGTGGGCAGCATGAGTCTCTCGCCCGATGGCAAGCACCTCGCATTCGCCGAAAAGGGCCTTCCAGCCGGGATGGCTGGTACCGTGCGCCTGTGGAGTTTTGCCGATGGCGGCACAGGTGAAGTGCGCGAGCTTGAACCAGAGGGCGCCAACGCGGCCGTGGCCTTCTTTCCGGATGGCCGCCTGCTTCTCACCGGTCACTGGGATGGAAGCATGCGCCTCACAGAGGTGTCTTCGGACACCACCGTTCGGATCCTTCACGGACATGTCGGCCCGGTAACCAACGTGGTCGTATCCCCAGATGGACGACAGATCGCATCGGGCGGAAGCGATCAGACCGTGCGGTTATGGGATGCCCAGACCGGTCAGCTCCTGCGGACGTTTCGAGGGCACGAGGCCGCTGTGACGAGCGTCCAGTTCGTCCCGAACACACCTATGCTGGCCTCAACCGGCTTCGATTGGAGACTGCGCTTCTGGGATCCGCGCGAGACGAATCCCGCCGCGGTGCACTGCCCCAACGAAGACGGGACGGCGGTCTTCTCGCCCGATGGCCGCAGAATCGTCTCGGCCAGCTTCGACGGCCCGCTGAGGATCTGGGATCCAGCCCGCCTCGAACAACCGCTCCGGACGATCCCTGCCCAACCTCACGCCAAAGGGGCCGTCTTCAGTCCCGACGGCACTCAGATGGCCTCGGCCGGGCAACTGCCGGTGCTGACGCTCTGGGATACCCGCACATGGAAGATCGCCAGGCACTGCTTCGGTCACTGGAGAGAGATCACGGCGGCGGCCTACTTTCCCGACGGTCGCCGACTGGTCACCGGCGGCGGGGACAAAACCTGCCGGATCTGGGATGCGGTCACCGGCCGTCAGATCTTGCGGCTCAGACATGAGGATGAGGTTGCGGATCTGGCCGTCTCGCCTGACGGGCAACGGATCGCAGCCGGCGGCTGGAACGAAAAAGGGCGAGGACGGATTCATTTGTGGGATGCGGCCACCGGCCGTCTCGAGCACGTACTCGCCGGTCACCTGGGGGCGACAGACGCCCTGCTCTTCAGCCCAGACAATCGGCGGCTCTTCTCCGGGGGCCGTGACCAGACGTTGCGTGTCTGGGAGGTCGCCAGCGGCGAGCTGCTGCAGGAGCGGCCCACGGATGGCGAAGTGATGTACCAGATGGTGTTCACTCCGGACGGCCGGCGCATCGTCACTGCGGGCATGAGACTGATCGAATTCTGGACAGCCGATACGCTGGAGCAGGTTTACGCTTTGGCGGCCCATGATGGCGCCGTGCGCTCCCTGATGTTTTCTCCGGACGGTCGGAGTCTTCTGTCTGCCGGTGGGGACGGTTGGATTCGGCTATGGCGTGACCGGTGAGCAACTTATGGTTTGGTCGCTTCAGGCCCCCCCGCCAGCAGCACCCATTGCGAAAAATCCGGCACTGTTCGGTTACTTATACCTCGCAGCCGAGCCGGTGATGGGGCTCTGCGTCGCGGAGGCGCTGTTGTCAGCGCCGGCGTGAACTTGCTGTAAATCGGCCGGTTTGATTTGCGGTGGGCGTGACGGGGCTGCACGTGAGTTGTTGACCGCCGGAGGACGGTGAGATCAGGGATTCAGGGATCGTGGGGGCTCCAGGAGGCGCCGGGGGCTCAGGTTACGGTTCGATGCGGTCTTTCATGAGGTGGCTTTTGCCTTCGTTGACGATGGTTTCTCGCCCCGCGGTTCGGGGTTGCCGAACACGTACGCCTCGACCTTCCGCATGGTATCGACGGTCTCCTCCACGTCACGGAAGGCGTAAACGTCATCCTGGCCGAGGCTGTGACCCATAACCCACTTCACGGCAGCGTAATCCTTCGCGCCGGCAGCCCGGCGGAAAAGATCACGGATGCCATCGAAAACGACAGGGCCGAAGAACTCAGCCTTCTTGCGGAGCCGTTGCAGCTTCTGGTTGATGCGCAGAATGTTGTACGCCCGTTGATCCTTGTTCGTGAACAAGAGCCTCGTCGGGTTGTTCTTGAAGTGGTCAGTCGCCTGGTACCGGCGGATCGCCGTGACCGTGCGGTCCCAGAGTTTCGCGACGCGCACTACGCCTGTCTTGGTCCGATTCGTGCTGAACTCACCCCGTTTCAGATTCACCTCGGCAATACGAATCTCTGCCAGCTCGGTCCCGTGCAGGGCCAGATTCAGGGCCGTCAGCAACATGGCATTCCACTTGGGGTCGTCCGCTACGAGTTGGAGCAGCGTGAGGTAATCATCCTTGTCCATCGGCTGGGGCGACGGCGCCTTCTGCTTGGGAATCTTGCAGATGCTGCGGATGTCCTGTT